>JAAAPF010000133.1 GCA_009908425.1 Alphaproteobacteria bacterium | reverse complement strand
TGGCGGCTCGGTCCGCGGCGTGCCGTTCCAGGCGGCGTCGCCACTGGACGACGACGACCCGATCGGCGGCCGCTCGCTGCTCGAAGCCGCGGCCGAGTTGCGCTACAATCTCACCGACACGGTCGGCGTCGTCGGCTTCGTCGACGCGGGCCGCGCGTTCGAGGCCAGCTTTCCCGATTTCGACGAGCCGCTCATCGTCGGCGCCGGCCTGGGCGCCCGATACGCCACTCCGGTCGGGCCGCTGCGCCTCGATGTGGCCGTGCCCCTCGACCGCCGCGACGTCGACGACGCCTTCCAGGTCTACGTCAGCCTCGGCCAGGCCTTCTGAGCGGCCGCCCTCGGAGATCTCGCCCCCTTGCTGTTGCGCCTTCTCGCCCTGCTCGCCGGATTGCTGCTGGTGCCGCTGGCGCTGGTGGCGCTGTTGCTCGCGCTGTTGCAAAGCGAGGGCGCGCGCGCGTGGGCGGAGGCCGCGGTCGACCGCTGGGTGCCGGGGGTGCGGATCGACGGTCTCGGCCCCGGCCTGCCCGCCCGGCTCGACCTGGCGCGCCTCGACGTCGCCGACGACGCCGGCGTCTGGCTCACCCTCGAGGACGTCGACGTCCGCTGGTCGCCGCTGGCCCTGCTCGGCGGCCGGCTCGAGGTCGAGCGGATCGCCGCGCGCCGGCTCGCCCTCGCCCGCACGCCCGTGGCCGCGCCGCCCGCCGAGGAGGCGGAGGCCCCGGCCGAGCCCGGCGAGCCCTTCCGCCTGCCCGAGGCGATCCCGCCGGTGCGGGTCGGGACGCTCGCGGTCGACCGCATCGAACTCGCCGCACCCGTCCTCGGCGAAGCCGCGGTGTTCGACCTCGCCGGCCGGCTCGACGCGGCGAGCGGTACCGCCGCCGCGCTCGACCTGCGCCTCACCCGGCTCGACCGCGAGGGCCTGGAGGCGACGATCGACGCCGCGCTCGACCTCGCCGGGCGGCGCTTGGACCTGCGCCTCGCCGCCGACGAGCGCTCGGGCCTGTTGACCGCGCTCACCGGCGAGCCCGACCTCGCGCCGTTCGGCATCGAACTCGCCGGCGCCGGTCCGCTCGCCGACTGGCCCGGCACGCTCCAGGTCGAGATCGGCGCGCTCGCCACGCTCGACGCCGATCTCGACCTCGCCCTGGAGGACGCCCCGCGCATCGCGCTCGACGGCCGGATCCGGCCCGGCCCGGCGCTCGCGGCCACGCCCTACGCCCCGCTCGTCGCCGACGGTGTCGACCTCGCGCTCACCGCCGCCCGCCCCGGCACCGATCTCGTCGTCGAGCGGCTGCGCGTCGCCACCGACGCCGTCGCCCTCGCCGGCAAGGCCGCGCTGCGCGGCGAGACGGCGACCGTCAACCTCGACCTCGACGCGCCCGAGCTGGCCGCCTTCGCGCCCCTCACCGCGACCGAGCTCGGCGGTCGCGCACGGCTCACGGTCGCGCTCGACGGCCCGCTGCCGCTGCCGCCGGGGACGGTGCGGATCGTCGCCGACGACCTGCGCGCGGCCGGGATCCGCGTCGCCGCCGTCGACCAGCGCCTCGAGCTGCGCCCCGGCGGCGACCGCGCGGTCAGCTTCGACGCCGCCGGCGAGGTCGCCGGGATCGAGATCCCGGCCGGTGCTGCGACCTTCCGCGAGGACGTCACCCTCGCCGCCGCGGGCTCGGTGACGCCGGGCGGCCCGTTCGCGCTCGACGACCTCGCCGTCGACGGTCGTAGCGTGCGGCTCGAGGCAGAGGCCACGGGCGATCTCGACGCCGGCACGCTCGATCTCACCACCCGGCTGCGCGCGCCCGAGCTCGCCGCCTTTCGCCCGTTCTCGCCGGCGGTGCCCACCGGCGCGTTCGAACTCGCGCTCACCGCCGCGCTCGACGACGGCTTCGCCACCGGCGACCTGACCCTCGACGGCGGCGGCCGCGACCTCGCCGAGCTGCCGCCGGCCGCGCAGGCGCTGCTCGGCGCCGCACCGACGCTCGACGCCGCGGTCCGGCTCGACGGCGCCGACGCGCCGCTCGCGCTCGAGCGGTTGCGCGTCGAGGGCGCCGGCGTCGCGTTCACCGGCGACGGAACCTTCGATCCCGCGGCCGGGCGCGGCGAGCTCGCGGCGCAGCTGCGGTTGCCCGCGCTCGCCCCGGTCGGCGAGGCCCTGGGCCAACCACTCGCGGGCGCGATCGCGCTCGACCTGGAGGCCGCCGGCGGACCGGACGCCGTCGACGGCGAGGCGGTGCTGACCGCCGACGGGCTCGCGGCGGCGGGCCAGACCTTCGACCGGGTACGGGTGGCGCTGACCGCGACCGGCCCGCTCTCCCGCCTCGCCGGCGCGCTCGACGCCGCCGCGCGCAAGCCGGCGGGGGAGGTCTCGCTGGTCGGCGACTACGTGCTCGACGGCGAGCGCCTGGCGCTCGACGGTGTGCGGCTGGCCGCGCCCGGCTTCGCCCTGGACGGCGGCGTCGACGTGGCCCTCGCACCGCTGGCGCTCGACGGCCGCCTCGCCGGCGGCAGCGACGACCTCGCCCCGCTCGGGCGCTGGTTGGACCTACCGCTCGCCGGGGCGGTCGACCTCGCGCTCGCGCTCGCCCCGCGCGACGACCAGAGCGCGCGCCTCGACGCCGGCCTCCGCGACCTGGAGGCGGCGGGCGTCGGCATCGCGCGCCTGGGCTTGGAGGCGACCGCGAGCGGGCTCCTCGCCACCCCCACACTCGACGTCGCCGCCGAGCTGGTGGAACTCGACAGCGGCGCGACCGTGGTCGAGCGGGCCGAGCTCGCGCTCGCCGGCGGGCTGGACGCGCTGGCGCTCACCGTCGACGCCGCCGGCCGCCTGCCGCAGACCTTCGCGCTCGCCGCCGCCGCCGACCTCGCCCTCGCCGGCGCGCCCACCACCGTGACGCTGACCCGTCTCGACGGCACGGTCGAAGAGCTGCCGATCCGGCTCAGAGCGCCCGCGACCCTGCGCATGGAGGACGCCACCCTCGCGCTCGACGGGCTCGATCTGGAGCTCGACACCGGCCGGCTGCGAGGCGACGCCACCCTCGGCGCCGAGCGGATCGAGGGTCTGATCGAGCTCGACGGCCTGCGGCTGGAAAGGCTGGACGCCCTCGGCGTGCCGCCGCTCGCGGGCGCGCTCGCCACCACGCTGCGGCTCGGCGGCACCCGGCGCGCGCCCGTGCTCGATGGCGACGTCGCCCTCACCGAACTCCGCCCGGTCGATTCCGCGGGCGAGGCGGCGGCGTTCGACCTTGCCTGGCGGCTCGGCGGCGGGGCGCTCACCGCCACGCTGGCGAGCGCGGGCTTCGGCGAGCCGGCGCTGGGCGTCGAGGCGCGCCTGCCCGTCGGGTTCGCGCTCGAGCCGTTCGCGGTGGACCTGCCGGACCCCCTGCCGCTCGACGTCGCCGTCGACGGCGTGCTCGATCTCGCCCGCGTCGCCGGCTGGTACGGGCTGGAGGGACGCGTCCTGAAAGGTCGGCTCGTCACCGACCTAGCCATCGCCGGCACCGCGGTCGCCCCCCGCCTCGACGGCGAGGTGACCCTCGCCGACGGTCGTTACATCGACGTCGCCACCGGCGTGCTCCTGGAGACTCTGCGCGCGGAGGTGGTCGGCGAGGGCCGGCGCCTCGTCATCCGGGAAGTCGCGGCCACCGACGGCGCCGACGGCCGGTTGCGCGCCGAGGGTACGGTCGACTTCGCCGAAGCGGTGCCGAACTTCGACGTCGGCGCCCGCTTGAGACGCTTCGCCGTCATGCAGCGCGAGGCGCTCTTCATCCTCATGAGCGGCGACGCCGCGGTCACCGGAGCCGGCGCCGATCTCGACGTGCGCGGCGACTTCACCGTCGAGCAGGGCGAGATCTTCCTCGTCGGCGGCGAGGGGGCGGCGGACTTCGCCGCCCTCGACGTGCTCGAACGCTCCGCCCTGGACGAGACAGGGGATGGCGAGACCGACGAAGTCGGGCCCGGCGGCACCGTCGATCTCGACGTCCGTGTGCGCATTCCGGGCCGGCTGTTCGTGCGCGGCCGCGGCCTGATCTCGGAGTGGCAAGGCGGGCTCGAGGTGATGGGGACGGCCGCCGCGCCCCGCATCGAGGGCTTGATCGAATATCGCCGGGGGCATTTCGACATCTTCGATCGCCGCTTTCAGCTCCGCCGCGGCGAGATCCGCTTCGCCGGGGCGTCGCCGCCGGACCCGTTCTTGAACGTCGAGGCGGCGGTCGACCTGCCCCGGAACACCGCGATCCTGCGGGTGAGCGGCCCCGCCCTCGACCCGGAACTGGAAATCGCCAGCGAGCCGCCGCTGCCCGAGGACGAGATCTTCTCACGGCTCCTGTTCGACCGCGAACAGGCCCAGCTCAACCCGCTTCAGGCGTTCAGGGTCGCCGCCGCCGTGCGGCAGCTGCGAGGCGGCGGGCCGGACGCGTTCGACCGCGTGCGCAGCCTGCTGGGCATCGACACCCTGGAGGTCGGCGGCGAGACGATGAAGGATGCCTCGGTCAAGGTGGGCACCTATGTCCGTGAAGACGTGTTCGTGGAGATCGAGCGCGGGCTGCAGGCCGGGACCAGCGGCGCGCGGGTCCAGATCGAGCTGACGCCGCGGCTCAACGTCGAGACGCGCGTGCGCGAGGATTCGACCGGCAGCGTCGGCCTGCGCTGGAGCTACGACTACTGACGACGACACTCAGCGACGACGAGGACAGACGGTGGCCACCCTTCGAGAGCACGGATCCGACCTCGCGCCCGAGAGCGCCGCGGCCCCGGGCGGAACCTTCGGCACGCCCTTCGACGTCAACTGGCTCGGGCTGTGGACGCTCTACAAGAAGGAGGTCCAGCGCTTTGTGAAGGTGATCACCCAGACCGTCGTCGCGCCGATGATCACCACGCTGATCTTCCTCACCGTGTTCACCATCGCCCTCGACCGCGGCGGTCGCACCATCGGCGGGCTGCCCTTCATCGAGTTCCTGGCGCCGGGGCTGGTGATGATGTCGGTGATCCAGAACGCCTTCGCCAACAGCTCGTCGTCGCTGATGATCGCCAAGATCCAGGGCAACATCGTCGACTACCTGATGCCGCCGCTGAGCCACTGGGAGCTGGTGCTCGGCGTGGTGATGGGGGCGGTGACGCGCGGGCTGATCGTCGGCCTGGCGGTGTGGCTGGTGATGGTGCCGGTGGCCGGCGCCGGCGTGCTCAACCCGCTTCTGGCGCTGTTCTATCTGCTCGCCGCCAGCACGGCGCTCGGCCTCATCGGCTTCGTGACCGCGCTGTGGGCGGAGAAGTTCGACCAGCTCGCCGCCGTCACCAACTTCCTGGTGACGCCCCTGTCCTTCCTCTCGGGCACGTTCTACGCCGTCAACCAGCTCCCCGACGCCTTCTGGTGGGTCGCCCATCTCAACCCGTTCTTCTACATGATCGACGGGCTGCGCTTCGCGATCACGGGTTACACCGACGGCACGCTCTGGATCGGCGCCGCCGTCATCGTGGCGTCGGTGGCGGCGCTGTGGTGGTTCACGCTGCATCTGGTCCGCCGAGGTTACAAGATCCGGCCCTGAACGCCTGCGAGACCCCGATGCGCCCCCTCAACGTCGACCTCACCGCCCTGCCCTTCGACGCCGACGCGATGCTCGCCGGGCTCCGGCCCTGGGTCGAGCACGAGAGCCCGACCTTCGAGCCGGCGGCGGTGAGCGCGATGGTGCGCCTCGCGGGCGAACGCCTGGCCGAGCTCGGCGCGCGGGTCGAGCCGATCCCCGGACCGGCCGGGCTCGGTGACTGCCTGCGCGCCGCCTTCCCACACCCGCGGGCGGGCGAGCCCGGTGTCCTGATCCTCGCCCATCTCGACACCGTGCATCCGCTCGGCACGCTCGACCGGCTGCCGTTCCGGCGCGACGGCGAGGTGTGCTACGGCCCCGGCATCGTCGACATGAAGGGCGGCACCTTCGCCGCCTTCGAGGCGATTCGCGAGATCCACCGCGCGGGCCTCACCACGCCGCTGCCGATCCACGTGCTCTTGACCTCGGACGAGGAGATCGGCAGCCCGGGCACCCGCGGGCTGATCGAGGCCGAGGCCCGAAAGCACCGTTTCGTCCTGGTGCCCGAGCCCTCCCGCGTCGACGGCACCTGTGTGACCGGCCGCTACGCCATCGCCCGCTTCGACTTGAGCGCACACGGTCGACCGAGCCACGCCGGCGCCGCCTTGAAGGAGGGCCGCTCGGCGATCCGCATCATGGCCGAGCGCATCCCGGTCATCGAGGCGATGACGAGCGACGACTGCACCTTCAGCGTCGGCGTCGTCGAGGGCGGGCAGTGGGTCAACTGCGTCGCCACCAGCTGCACCGGCGAGGCCTTGAGCATGGCCAAGCGCCAGGCCGATCTCGACGCCGGCGTCGCGCGCATGCTGGCGCTCACCGACAAGGACGACGCGGGCATCGGCTTCGAGGTGAGCCTCGGCGTCGTCCGACCGGTCTGGGAGCGCGACGCCGGCACGCTGGCGCTCTACGAACAGGCGAAAGCGATCGCCAAAACGCTCGGCTTCGAGTTGAACCACCACAGCGCCGGCGGCGGCTCCGACGGCAACTTCACCGGCGCCATGGGCATCCCCACCCTCGACGGCCTCGGCGTCTGCGGCGAGGGCATCCACACCCTCGACGAGCGCGTCCACGTCGCCAGCCTGCCACGCGCGGCGCGGCTGCTCGCGGGCCTCATGCTGACGTTGGACGAGGCGGGCTGATCGAGGATCACCCCAGCGCCGCGTAGGCCTTCGCGGCGGCGCGGTGCAGCGTGGCGTGGCGGCGCGCCAGGCGCTCGGGGTCGCGGTCGTAGCCGCCGCCGATGACGCCCACGAACGGCAGCCCGCGCCGCGTCACCAGCTCGATCACGCGCCGGTCGCGCGCCGCCAGCCCGGCGTCCGTGAGCGCCAGATGGCCGAGGCGGTCGTCGCGGTGCGGATCGACCCCGGCGTTGTAGAAGACGAGGTCGGGGGCGAAGCGGTCGAGCATCGGCGGCAGCGCCGTGTCGAGGGCGTCGAGATAGCCGCGATCGTCGAGATCGCGCGGCAGCGGCACGTCGAGATCGCTGGTCTTCTTGCGCGCCGGGAAGTTGCTCCCGGCGTGCAGCGACAGGGTGAAGACGCGCGGATCGGACTGGAAGAGCTCGGCGGTGCCGTCGCCCTGGTGGACGTCGAGGTCGACGACGAGCACGCGGCTGAGGCTGCCCTCGGCCAACAGCACCGCCACCGCGACGGCGACGTCGTTGAAAACGCAAAAGCCACTGCCCGCGTCGGCGAAGGCGTGGTGGCTACCGCCGGCGGTGTTGCAGGCGAGGCCGTGCTCCATCGCGAGGCGCGCGGCCAGAAGTGTGCCGGCGCAGGCCGCGCGCGAGCGCTCCGCGAGCGCCGGGCTCACCGGCAGGCCGAGGCGACGCTCGGCCTCGCGCGGCAGGGTCTGGGCCAGGATGTGCGTGACGTAGTCCGGGGTGTGCACCAGCTCGAGCCAGCTCCGGGGCGCCAAGCTCGGCTGGAAGCGATTGCGCGGGTCGACGAGTTCGAGCGCCTCCAGCACGTCGTGGAGCGCTTTGAACTTCGGCATCGGAAAGCGGTGCCCGGCCGGCAGCGGGACGCTGTAGGCTGGATGGAAGACGATCGGCAGCACCGGCGTCGATCAGAAGTCGAAGCAGCGGCCGTTCTTCTCCCAGTCGCCGAAGCGGGTCGGCTCCGGACCCTTGGGCCCGCCCTTCTCGCCGGGTGGCTGGGTCGCGGAGCCGTCTTCGCCCGACGCCTGATCCGTCTGCGGGGTGTCGTGGTCGCGCGCGGTGTCGGTCGTGGCGGCATCGTCGCCGGGGCGGCGCTCGGTACGCGGCGCGGCGTCGTCGCGGTGGGGCTGGCTCATTCCTGCATCATCTGTTGGTGGGCCTGAGCTTGCAGCTTTTCGAGGTCGCGCTTGAGCCCGACGGTATCAACCTCCTCGCCCTTGGCCTCGAGGTCGCTGATCACCTGTTCGAGGATGGGCTCGTCGCCGCACTGGCGGAAATCGGCGATCGCCAGCGCTTTGGCGTAGTCCAGCGCCTCGTCGCCGGTGAGCCCCAGACGGTCGGCGATCTTGAGCGCGAACAGCTTGTCGCGCCGCAGCCGCACCTTGAACTCGAACTCCATGTCGTGACGGAACTTCGCCAGCTCGGCCTGCAGCCGGTTGTCGAACGTCGTCATCGCACGGGCCTCCCACGCAAGTGATCTCTCCGCCCGACCGGGCACGGGTCGACTAACACGAAAGCCCATATAGGGCTTTGACCGGGCGCATGGCACCGGCCAAAAATCCGCGAGGCGTCGTCGTTTCGCCGCAGCCTGGACGTGCCATGTACCGTACCGCCGTCTGTCCACACGACTGCCCGAGCGTCTGCGCGCTGGAGGTCGAGGTCCGCGACGACGGCACGCTCGGGCGGGTCCGCGGCAACAAGCGCCAGCGCTACACCGACGGCGTCATCTGCGCCAAGGTGGCGCGCTACGCCGAGCGCCTGCACCATCCCGAGCGGTTGACCCGCCCGCTGCTGCGGACGGGCGCCAAGGGCGAGGGCCGGTTCGCGCCGATCGCCTGGGACGAGGCGCGCGACCGCATCGCCGCCGCGTTCCTCGACGCCGAGCGGCGCCACGGCCCGGAGGCCGTCTGGCCGTACTACTACGCCGGCACGATGGGGCTGGTGCAGCGCGACGGCATCAACCGCCTGCGCCACGTCAAGCGCTATTCCGGCCAGGACGACACCATCTGCACCCGCATCGCGACGACCGGCTGGAACGCCGGCGCCGGCGCCCGCCGCGGCGTCGACGCCACCGAGATCGCCCGATCCGAGGTCGTCGTGCTGTGGGGCCTGAACGCGGTGGCGACCCAGGTTCAGCTGATGAACTTCATCGCGCAGGCGCGCAGGAACGGCGCCAAGCTGGTCGTCGTCGACCCCTACCGCTCGCCCACCGCCGCCAAGGCCGATCTGCACCTCCCACTGCGTCCCGGCACCGACGGCGCCCTCGCCTGCGCGGTCATGCACGTGCTGTTCGAGGAGGGGCTCGCCGACCGGGACTATCTCGAGCGTTACACCGACGACCCGCACGGGCTCGAAGCCCATCTCGCGACCCGCACGCCCGAATGGGCGAGCGCGATCACCGGACTGGCCCCGGAGACGATCCGCGGCTTCGCGCGGCTCTACGGCGGCACCACGCGCAGCTATCTGCGCCTCGGTTTAGGCTTCACCCGCTCCCGCAACGGGGCCGTGAACATGCACGCCGCCTCGTGCCTGCCGGCGGTCACCGGCGCCTGGCGGGTCGAGGGCGGCGGCGCGCTCTTTAGCCAGGGTGACCTCCACCCGCTCGACATGACCCGCATCATGGGCCTCGACGCCCGCGATGCGGCGGTCCGCACGCTCGACATGTCGGCGATCGGCCGGGTGCTCACCGGCGACGCCGAGGCCCTCGCCGGCGGTCCGCCGGTGACCGCGATGCTGATCCAGAACACCAACCCGGCCTGCGTCGCGCCGGAGTTGGACAAGGTCCACGCCGGCCTCGCCCGCGACGACCTGTTCGTCGCGGTGCACGAGCAGTTCCTGACCGACACCGCCAAGCTGGCGGACGTCGTGCTGCCGGCGACGATGTTCCTCGAGCACGACGACATCTACCGCGCCCCGGGCCACACCCTCCTGCAGATCGGTCCCCAGCGCCTCGCCCCGCCGGCCGAGTGCCGCGAGAACCACCGCGTCGTCAGCGAACTCGCCCGCCGCGTCGGCGCCGAGCACCCGGGCTTTGATCAAGACGCGCGCGGCCTGATCGAGACCACGCTCGCCGCTTCCGGCCTGCCGGACTTCGATACCGTGGTCGCGGCGGACGGGCTCGACTTGGCCCCCGCCTTCGCCGAGGCGCATTTCCTCGACGGCTTCGCGACCCTCGACGGACGCTTTCGCTTCAAGCCGCCCTGGGGCGCGTTCGGCCTCGACGCCGCGGGGCTGCCGGCCTGGCCCGACCATTGCGGCGTGATCGACGAGCGCACCGCCGAGCACCCGTTCCGGCTCGTCGCCGGGCCGGCGCGGGAGTTCCTCAACACCAGCTTCACCGAGACCCGCACCAGCCGCGAGAAGAGCGGCCGGCCGACCCTCTTGATCCATCCCGACGACGCCGATCGCCACGGCGTCGCCGACGGCGACCTCGTCCGCATCGGCAATCGGCTGGGCGCGGTCCTGCTGCACGCCGAACGCCGCGCCGGGGCGCTCGCCGGCACCCTCACCGTCGAGAGCATCTGGCCCAACGCCGCCTTCCTCGGAGGCGTCGGGATCAACCGGCTGGTCAGCGCCGACCCGGCCCCGCCCGCCCGCGGCGCGGTGTTCCACGACACCGCGGTGTGGCTGAGGCGCGAGGAGGCGGCGGCGGCCGCGGCGGAATGAAGCCGGCCGCGGCGTCGTCGTGACGATAAACCGGAGGACACCCATGCCCGCTCGCCTCGTCGCCGCCGCTCTCCTCGCGCTCGCGGGGCTGGCTCCCGCGGCCGCCGCCCAGAACGCCGGCCCGAACACCGACGCTGGCGCGACCTGCCGCGCGTTCACCGGCGACCTCGCCGCCGACCGCGAGGCCGCCGCCGACTTCTGCGACGCCGTCGCGGCGCTCGCCGAGCGTGCCGCCACCGCCGAGGCGCGCGTCGACGACCTCGAAGACGCGCTCGCCGACGTCGAGCCGTGGGTGGCGCCGGCGGGCGCGATCCTGCTGGTCGACGACGTCCGCGGCTGTCCCGACGGTTGGACCGACGTCGCCGAGACGGAGCGCGAGATCTTCGCCGGCCGCTTCCCGGTGGCCGCCGGCGTCGGCATCCCCGACGAGGTGCCGCGCCACCGCGACGTCGGCGGGAGCCATCGGGTGCAACTGACCGAACGCGAACTGCCGTCGCACGCCCACCAACTGCCGCTGCGCTTCGCGCGGGTGCCGGGCGCGGAGGCCGATCGGGCGGGGTCGGGGCTGGTCACCGGCTCCGCCCGCGACCTCGTCGCGGTGCCGGCGCGGACCGGCCGCGAGCGGACCGAGCGCGTGGGCGTCGGCGCGCCGATCGAGAACCGACCGCCCTTCGTCGGCCTCTACTTCTGCCGACGCGACTGAAGCCGGCGGGTCACGGTCCGGCCGCCATTTCGTAGAGGTTCCACGCGGTCTTGCGGGCGACGCAGTCGTACAGGCTGCGGGCACGGTAGTTGTCGTCGGCGGTGATCCAGCGCACCACCGGCCACCCACGCTCGCGCGCCAGCCGCGCGACGAAGCCGAGCAGCGCCTCGCCGGCACCGCCTCCACGCGCGGCGGGATCGACGAAGAGGTCGTCGAGAAAACCGACGTCGCAGCCCCGGAGCGGGCTCGGCATGCGGCGGACGTGGGCGAGACCAACGGGCTCGCCTGCCGCGAGCGCGACGTAGCCTTCGAGCTCGTGGCTCGGGTCCATGAGCCACGCCCACACCACGGCGTGGTGGGCGGCGTCGGACGGCCGCCGGTAAAAGTCGGCGTAGCCCTGAAACAGCGCGCGCCAGGGTTGCTCGTGTTCGGGTCGCAGCCCCACCACCTCGATCGCCACCGCCTCGCTCACCGCTGGCTCCGAAGACTGTGCGGGTTTGTTGCTACGCCAACAGTGCCACCGACACAAAGATGCAACGGCACCACGGCGACCGCCTAAGACACGGACCATAACCATGATGCGCAAACTCGTCGGAGGATGACGGATGTCGCTTGGGGCGCGCCTCGGCGCGGAGTTCATCGGAACCTTCTGGCTGGTGTTCGGCGGCTGCGGCAGCGCCGTGCTGGCGGCGGCCTATCCCGAGCTGGGGATCGGCTTTCTCGGTGTCGCGCTGGCCTTCGGCTTGAGCGTGCTGACGATGGCCTACGCCGTCGGCCACATCTCGGGCGGCCATTTCAATCCCGCCGTCACCTTCGGGCTCTACGCCGCGGGGCGGCTGCCGACGATGGACGTGGTGCCCTATTGGGTGGCGCAGCTGGGCGGGGCCACGGCCGCCGCGGCGGTTCTCTTCATCGTCGCCAGTGGCCAGCCCGACTTCAGCCTGGCGGACGGCTTCGCCGCCAACGGTTTCGGCGCCCATTCGCCAGGAGGGTACGGTCTCCAGGCCGCCTTCACCGTGGAAGCGGTGCTCACCGGCTTCTTCGTCATCGTCATCCTGGGCGCCACCAGCGCGGGCGCGCCCAAGGGCTTCGCGCCCCTCGCCATCGGCCTCGCGCTGACGCTGATCCATCTCGTCAGCATCCCGGTCACCAACACCTCGGTGAACCCGGGGCGCAGCACCAGCCAGGCGTTGTTCGTGGGCGACTGGGCCCTGGAGCAGCTCTGGCTGTTCTGGGCGGCGCCGCTGGCGGGGGCCCTCCTCGCCGGGATCGGTTACCGGCTCGTCGTCGCGCGCCCGGTCGCGACCGTCACGCCTTGACGCCCGCGCCGACCGCGGGCTCGGCGGCGGGATCGAGCGGCCAGCGGGCGCGGACGGGCGCATCCAGGGGATCGCCCGCCCCGCCGCGCTCCAGCGCCGCCCACGCGATCATGACGGCGTTGTCGCCGCAGAGCGCCAGGGGCGGCGCGTGGAAACCCAACCCCGCGGCCGCGGCGACGGCTTCGAGCTCCGCCCGGACGGCGCGGTTCGCCGCGACCCCGCCGACGACGGCGAGCCGCTCGAGGCCGGGCGCCCGGTCGCGGGCGAGCGCCACCGCCCGCCGCGTCCGGGCGGCGAGCGCCTCGGCCGCCGCGGCCTGAAAGCCGGCGGCGAGGTCGCGGCGCGTCGCCTCGTCGGCGTCCGCTTCGCGGCGGAGCGCGTGCAGGACCGCGGTCTTGAGCCCGGAGAACGAGAAATGACAGCCGGGCTGGCCGGTGAGCGGCCGCGGCAGCGCGAAGCGCGCGGGATCGCCGCCCTCGGCGAAGCGCTCGAGCGCGGGCCCGCCAGGCCAGCCCAGGCCCAGAAGCTTGGCCACCTTGTCGAAGGCCTCGCCGGCGGCGTCGTCGATGGTGGTGCCGAGCCGGCGGTAACGGCCGACGCCCTCGGCCAGGACGAGCTGGGTGTGCCCGCCCGAGACCAGCAGCACGAGGTAGGGAAAGGCGACGTCGGCGGTGAGCCGGGGCGTCAGCACGTGGCCTTCGAGGTGGTTCACCGCCACGAACGGCCGGGCGTGGGCGGCGGCGAGCGCCTTGCCGGTCACCGCGCCCACCATCAGCCCGCCGATCAGCCCCGGCCCGGTCGTCGCCGCCACGCCGGCGAGGTCGGCGAAGCCCAGGCCGGCCTCCGCCATCACCGCCTGGACGGCGTGATCGAGCGCCTCGACGTGCGCGCGCGCCGCGATCTCGGGCACCACCCCACCGAACGGCGCGTGCGCCGCGAGTTGGCTCGCCACGCGCGCGGCGAGCACGGTGCGGTCGCGCCTGACCACCGCCGCGGCGGTCTCGTCGCAGCTGGTCTCCAGACCGAGCATAATGGCGGTCTGGTCGGGGCCGCCGGGTGTGTTAGGCCCCTCCGCCATGACCTCTTCTTCCAGCGCTCTCACCGCCAAATGACACATCTCAGGATCGGCACCCGTGGTTCGCCACTCGCCCGCGTCCAGGCGGACGCCGTCGCCCGCAAGCTCGAAGCGAACGCCGACGGCCTGACCACCGAGCTGGTCGTCATCAAGACCACCGGCGATCACGTCCTCGACAGACCGCTTTCCGAGATCGGTGGCAAGGGTCTGTTCACCAAGGAGATCGAGGAGGCACTGTTCGACGGCCGCATCGATCTCGCGGTGCACTCGCTCAAGGACGTGGCGACCGTCCTCCCCGACGGCCTCGACCTCGCCGCGGTGCTGCCACGCGAGGACGTCCGCGACGCCCTCATCGCGGGCGAGGTCGCCCGCCTCGCCGACCTCCCGCCGGGCGCCGTGGTCGGCAGCTCGTCCCTGCGCCGGCGCGCGCAGATCCTCGCGCTTCGTCCCGACGTTGAGGTGGTGAACCTCAGGGGCTCGGTCCAGACCCGGATGACCCGCGTCGCCAACGGCGACATCCACGCCACGCTCCTGGCCATGGCCGGGCTCAACCGCCTCGGCCGCGCCGACGCCGCGAGCGCGCCCATCGCCGTCGACGAGCTCCTGCCGGCGGTGGCTCAGGGCGCGATCGCCGTCGAGATCCGCACCGACGACGACGCCACCCGCGAGCTCCTGGCGCCGTTGGACGACGCCGCGACGGCGATGGCGGTGACCGCCGAACGCGCCTTTTTGCGCGCACTGGACGGGTCGTGTCGGACGCCGATCGCGGCCTACGCCCGGCTGGACGGCGACGACGTCGCGTTCGCGGGCCTGTTGGCCTATCCCGACGGCGCCAGGGTCTGGCGGGCGCAGCGCCGTGGACGCCCCGCCGACGCGTGGCGCCTCGGCGACGACGCCGGACGCGAGGTCCGCGCCGAGGCCGGCCCCATCGACTGGCTGTGAACGCCGTGGCGCGGGTGCTGATCACGCGGCCGGCGGCGCTCGCCGAGCGCACCGCCGCCCGTGCCCGCGCGCTCGGCCACGACGTCCTGCTCGCGCCGGTGATGGCCGTGGCCCCGCGCGAGGGCCCGCCGCCGGCGACGGACGACGTCGCCGCGGTACTGGTGACCAGCCGCAACGCCGTCCCCTCCGCGGCGCGCCTGGCCTCGCCACGCCCGGTGTTCGCGGTCGGCGAGGGCACGGCCGAGGCGCTCGCGGCGGCCGGCGTCGAGGTCACCGACGTCGCCGCGGGCGACGGCGCCAGTCTCGCCCGGCTGGTCGCCGCCCGGCTCGACGCCCGCGCCGGCGCCCTCCTCCACCCCACCGGCGAGGTCTGGGCGCGTGGCCTCGCCGACGCGCTGACGGCGGCGGGCTTCGACTACCGGCCCTGGGTGGTCTACGCCGCGGAGCCGACCAGCACCCTGCCGCCGGCCGCGCTGGCCGCCCTCCGCGGCGGCGAGATCGACGCCGTCACCCTGCACTCGCCCCGTAGCGCCCGGTTCTTCGCCGAGCGGGTGCACGAGGCCGGGCTCGACGGCGCCACCGAGCACGCCACCGCCCTCTGCCTCAGCGCGAACGTCGCCGCCGCCGCCCGCGCGCTGCGGTGGTGCGAGGTCCGGATCGCCGCCCGTTCGGACGAATCCGGCATGGGCGGGTTGCTTGAAGACCTCGAACATCGGTGCTAGCGAACGCGCGCCCGGTGGGCGCAGCGCCGAACTCGGCGTGTCGTGGGGACGCCGGTGGCGACATCGGCGGCTGGGAGAGACGTGGTCATGGCCGAGGAGCAACCGCGCGCCGCGAGCCCGGCGCCCGAGCGCCGCGCCGGTGGGAGTGGACGCGGCTTCATCGCCGGTCTCGTCGGCGGCGTGCTCGGCGCGGGCGGGTCGATCTACGCCCTGCAGATCCCCGAGGTGCGGGAAACCCTGCCGTTGCCGCCGCAGGCCGAGCTGATCGTCAACCCGGACGCCGTGGCCCGGATCAGCGCCCTCGAACAGGAGGTCGGCCAGCTCCGCGGCGCGGTGCGCGAGGCCGAGGAGACCGCCAGCATCGACGGGCTGCGCGCTCGCATCGACCAGCTGTCGACGGAGGTGACGCGCGCGGTCACCACCGACCAGCTGGCCGGGCTGCGCGACGGCCTGAGCCGCCTCGCCCGGCCCGAAGGCGCGGCGCAGCTCGATCAGCGCCTGAACGAGCTGGAGGCCGACGTCGACGAACGGGTCGACAGCATCGACACGGATCTCGCCGCCCTGGAAGAGGCCGCCGCGCGGCGCTCCAACGTCGCCGCGGTCGAGGCCGCCGTCGACGGCTTCGCGAGCCGGCTCGGCACGCTCGAGGACGACCAGGCGAGCCTCGCGGAGACCGTCGCCGCGCTCGACGCGTTGAGCGGCGAACTCGACGCCCGCACCTCGACCCTCGTCGAACGCGTCGAGGCCGACGAAACCGCCTTGGTCGAACGCGGGGCGGCGCTCGCCGGCCGCATCGACGCCCTCGCCCGCGACATCTCCGGTTTCCGCGAGGCCCTGGGCGGCGCCGACGCCCGCTTTGC
>JAAAPF010000019.1 GCA_009908425.1 Alphaproteobacteria bacterium | reverse complement strand
GGCGGACGCCCCGTGTCCCACCCGCACCGCCGATCCCTCGTGAAGATGCCGGCCCACCCCGTCGCGCGCATTGGATCTCGACCCCGCGCGCCGGATTGCGCCGGTGAGCGGACACGACGCAGCCAGCGAATTGAAAGTCCCCTTCGGGTTGAGCTAGAGCCGAAGGCCTTGCGACGCGCTTCGACCGTAAAAGTGAAGGGTTTCAGATGCCGGCGGAGCACGATGCTGGCGCGCGGCGGGTTCGTCGGCGTCTGAAAGCCGCCTACGAACGAACCCGCGATGGCCGGGCGGCTGCCGGCGCTATGGGGATTTGACGCCGATGTCGGGCTGCCGCCGCCGGCGATCGGGCGCGCGACCGAGGCGAGCGGTGTCCTCGCGGGCGGCGGATGCGCTGGGAGAAGGCCGGCGAGCCGGTCCGGCGAGCGCGCGACCCCGGATCGGGGGCGAGCCCGGGCTCCGCGTGGGTGGTATGCCGGGGCGCGAGCCCGAGGCGACCGGTGCGCGTGCGGTGCGGGCACGCGCGGGCGGCGGGATCGGCGGGGTGGACGAGCGTCGGCTCATGCGGCGGCGCTCCGCGGCCGGGCGGATGGCGGTCCGCGGGGCTCGTTGCCGGGCTCGAAGCGCTCGACGATGACCATGTGGCCGCCGCAGCAGGGGCACGGCGGGCGGTGGTCGTCGGTCGCCGCGCCCTCGGTGGGCTTGGCGGCGACCTCGGACGCCGGGACGGCGAGCAGCTCGCGGACGCGGGCGAGGTTGGCCCGGCGGCCGCCGCTGGCGAAGAGCCCGTAATGGCGGATGCGATGGAACCCCTTGGGCAGGACGTGAAGGAGGAAGCGGCGGATGAACTCGGCCGCTTCCAGGGTCATGGTGCGCAGGCGGGCGTGGCCGTCGCGGCGGTAGTCCTTGTAGCGGAAGGTCACGCCGCGGTCGTCGAGCGCGACCAGGCGGCTGTCGGCGATGGCGACGCGGTGGGTGTAGCGCGCGAGATAGGCCAGCACGCTCTCGGGTCCGGCGAACGGCGGCTTGGCGTAGACGACCCAGTCCTTGGCGCGCAGCGGCGCCAGCCAGCGGGTGAAGGCAGCCGGTTCGGCGAGGCGGGCATGGTCGCCGAAGAAGGCGAGCCGGCCCTGGCCGTGCAGGGCCGCGAGGCCTTCCAGAAAGCGTCGGCGGAACAGCCGCGACAGCACCCGCACCGGCACGAGGAAGTTGGGTCGGCTGGCGACCCACGCCGTGCCGTCGGCGGAAAGCCCGCCGCCGGTGACGATCATGTGGACGTGCGGGTGGTGGCACAGCGCCGAGCCCCAGCTGTGCAGCACGGCGGTGACGCCGAGCTTGGCGCCGAGGTGCTTCGGGTCGGCGGCGATGGTGAGCAGGGTGTCGGCGGCGGTGCGGAACAAGAGATCGTAGACCGCCGCCTTGTTGGTGTAGGCGATGGCGCCGATCTCGGCCGGCAGGGTGAAGACGACGTGGAAGTAGCCGATCGGCAAGAGGTCGGCCCGGCGCGCCTCGAGCCATGCCCGTGCGGCCGCCGCCTGGCACTGCGGGCAGTGCCGGTTGCGGCACGAGTTGTAGGCGATGCGCCGATGCCCGCAGTCGGCACATTGCTCGACGTGCCCGCCGAGCGCCGCCGTCCGGCAGCGCTCGACCGCCGTCATCACCACGAGTTGGTCGCGGCTCACGTGCCCGGCGTGGGCGCGGCGCCAGGCGGCGCCGTGCTCACGGAAGATGCGGGCGACGGTGAGGCCGCGACGGGGCGTGGCCGCCGGTTCAGTCGCCCGCCGGTGGTGGCGGCTCCGCCGTCAGCGCGCCGAGCCGGTCGAGCGGGCTCGTCACGCTCTGGAGCGTCCTGGTGGCGACCTGCGCATAGCGGGTCGTGGTCTCCAGCTTGGCGTGCCCGAGCAGCACCTGGATGACGCGGATGTCGGTGCCGTTCTCCAACAGATGCGTGGCGAAGCTGTGCCGGAGCGTGTGCGGCGAGACCCGCTTCTCGATGCCGGCCACCGCGGCGGCGGCATGAACGATCCGGCCGAGCTGGCGTGCGGTCAGCGGCGTCAACCGATCGCGGCCGGGGAACAGCCAGCCGCCGGGCATCAGGACGCCGCGCCGGCGGCCCTCGCGCCACCATTCTCGAAGAACCTCGAGCAACTGCGGCGACAGCATGGCGTGGCGGTCCTTCTGGCCCTTGCCCTGCTCGACCCGCAAGAGCATGCGGGCGGAATCGATGTCGCCGGCGCGGAGGTTGACGACCTCCGAGGCGCGCAGGCCGGCGCCGTAGGCCACCGCCATCGCCGCCTTGGCCTTGGGGCCGGGTGCTGCGTCCAAGAGCGCCTGGATCTCCACCGGCGTCAGCACCGTCGGCAGCTTCTGCGGCTGGCGCGCCACGACCAGGCGCCGGGCGAGGTCGGGGCGGTCGAGGGTGACGCCGAGGAAGAAGCGCAGCGCCGAGACCGAGCTGTTGAAGCTCGGCGGCTGCACCCCTTGCTCGCGCTGGTGCAGCTGCCAGCAGCGCAGGTCGTCCGCCGTCGCCGTGTCGGGCGAGCGGCCGAGGAAGGCGGCGAACATCCGCACGCAGCGCACGTACTCGTGCTGCGTCCTCGCGCCGAGGCCGCGCACGGTCATGTCCTCGATCATCCGCGCGCGCAGCGGGCTCGGGGTCTTCGGGGTCGTCTCGGTCATCACGGGGCTTCTCGCA
>JAAAPF010000176.1 GCA_009908425.1 Alphaproteobacteria bacterium | reverse complement strand
TCCAGCCGCTGAACCACTCGACTGTCCTTATGACTATCCATAAGCACAGTCCGCAGCCTCACGCCGGCTACCGCAAGGCGGCCTTCACCGGAGGGTTACAGAGAAGATAGGGGTGGCGCACCTTCGCCGAGCGCAGCGCACGGAGCAGCCGATCCTGTCGCGTCTCGGCGAAGTCGGCGACGTCGGGCACGACGGCGACGACGTGATCCGGCGCGGGGCAGACGGCCCGCACGCCGGGGCCAGAGCCTCGAGGCTCTTCGGATAGCTGTCGCCGGCCAAAGCGGCGAGTGCCTGGCGCACCGGCCATCGGCGCTCTTTCGCACCGATGGGCCCCCAACCGGCTCCGCGGCCGTGCCGCCCGCGACCGCGCCGACGGCTCGCCGTCCCCGCGACCGAGGGGTACAGGGGCCCGAGGCGATAGTCGCCCTGGCGGTCGCGGGGCCCGAAGCGGCCGTGGCGCGGCTGGTTCAGCCGCCGACGAGCACGGTGGGCGCGCCCACGACGACGACGCCGCCGTGGGCGGTGACGTCCCCCATCCGCGCCGCCGGCCGGCCGCCGATCAGCACCGTCGCCGCGCCCCCGACCACGACGTCGGGCGGGCCGACGCAGGTGGCGGTGTCGCCCACCCGCGCCTGCGGCAAGCCCGCCGTCAGCACGGTGGGGCAGCCGGTGACGATCGACCCACCGACGTGCGGCACCATCCCGGAGACCAGCGGGCAGGTGTGCATGTCGCTCAGACGGGCGGCTGGGGGCATGGGATGCTCTCCCTCCGAATGTTCCTTGCTCGGCGGCCGCGCAAGCCGGTCGCGCGCATCCCTACGATCCGATCCAGGCCCTTGTCGCCCACAAGAATTCGTCGCGCCGGCGCCAGCCCGGTGGGACGCCGCGCACCAACCGGGGCCGGCGAAAGTATTGCCGGACGACGCGGTCAGGGCTGATGCCGGTTCCGCCCAGATGCAGGCCGAGGAAGGATCGCGCCCGGGTCCCCGTGGCATCGGGGATCTTCCACTCCTTGGCGCCGACGACGAGGAGCACGCCGACGCGGGGGTCGCTCCGTTGGAGGAGCCGTTCGTGGGCGTGGATGCGCTCGAGGATGTCGTCCTTGCGGGCTTCGATGGCGTTGTCGGCCTGATGGGCGACGGAGAGCCGATTCAGGGCGACGCTGGTCTTGTGAAGCAGCTTGACCGCGGCGCCGGTCGCTCGGCCGCGCGGGCTCGTCGGACTTCCGACCGTCGGCGCCCGCGTCTCGATCTGGACGGTCTGGAACCGGAGCCCGGAGGACATGTCCGCCTCCTCTCACAAACTGGTGACGAAGTGCGCCCAGGTTCGGGTATCTCGGTCGTGCACGTCACCCTGACCATCCTACCGCGCCAGGGTAAAGTCGGCGCCGAGGCTGAGGCCGACGGGGGTGACGGGGACGCTGGCGGCGAACGCGCCCTGGCCGCCCTGGCCTCTAAGGCGCTGGTCGAGGCGGAGGGCGACCTCGGGGACGAGGCGTTCGACGAAGTTCTTGAGCTCGACCGCGGTGAGGCGGCCGTCGGCCGGGGCCTCGTCGGCCTGCGGGTGGCCGTCGTCGCCGGGCGCGAGGCCGCGCAGCAGCACCGAGGTCAAGAGGCCGTGGCCGAGGATGGGGTATTCGGGGGCCTCCTGGTTGGCGCGGGTGGCGGCGATGACGACGACGCCGCTCTGCCGGTTGAGGTCGTGGAGCGCGCGGCGCTGGGCGAAGCCGTCGAAGTCGCCGAGGATCGCGCCCGAATAGCAGGAATCGACGACGAGCAGGAGGCGCCGCGCCGGCACCTCGACGAGCCCTTCGGCGAGCGCGTCGCCCGAAATGCCGCGGCGGCGGATCGCGCCCGTGTCGCGCAGGTCGCGGACCTCGTGGGGGACGAAATGCCACTCGCCGTCGACCGGCACGCCGTGGCCGGCGAGGAAGAGCACCGCGGCGTCGCCCGGCCGGGTCCCCTCCAGGCGCGCGATCGCGTCCAGCACGCCCGCCCGCGTCGCCTCGGCGTCGACCACCACCGTGCGGTCCGCGTCGGCGAAGACGGCGCGGGCCCGCCGCGGCAGGGTGTCGGCGACGGCGCGGGCGTCGGCGACGGCGTAGTTCAGGTCCATGCCGCGGCCGCGGTAGTCGTCGATGCCGACGGCCGCGAGCCCCAGCCGCGGCGCCGGCGCTCCCCCCGCGACGGTGACCCGCGCCGTCACCGGCGAGCTGTCGATGGCGCCGGGCCCGCGCGCCACCGCCTTGAGCACGTTCGCGCCCGCCACCGCCGGCACGGCGAAGCGGACCGTGAGCTCCGTGGTGCCGGCGCCGTCGCGGTCGCGGATCGCGCTCGCCGCGACCCGCTTGCCGTTGTGGAAGAGGCGGACGGCCTCGACCTCGCCCTCGGCGACGGCGGCCTCGACGGTGACGCCGATGGGCTCGCCCGCGGCGGCGGGACGCGCGGTGATGTCGATCGCCACCTCGGGCGGTGCCGGGATGCCGTCGCGCACCGGCGCGGGTGCCGCGGCCAGAAAGTCCAACGATTTTCCAGCGATTTCAACGCCGTTCCGTCAAAAATCGCCCAGCGGTTGCTTATATGTCTCAACGACTTGCACGAAGATGACGGAATGCGGCTGGCTCATGCGTTCGCGCTCGACGGTTGCGAGACGCCCGCGGGGTGAGGGCGCTTGCCCGCTCGCACCTGCGCCCAGAA
>JAAAPF010000135.1 GCA_009908425.1 Alphaproteobacteria bacterium | reverse complement strand
GGAAGAGCGGCCGCTCCAGCGCCAGCGCCAGATGCACCGCGGTCGCCAGCGGGCGGTCGGCGACGTAGTCGCCCCTGGCCAGCAGGGCCTGGGTGTCGGCGATCGAGCGGGTCATCGCGCCCTCTCGTGGCTACGGCTGCGTGAGCGCCGCAGTGGTGGCGCCTCGCCGCGGGATGCGCAAGCCCGCCCGGCTTGCGGCCCGCGAGGCGAAGGCGTACCCCCGCCGGGCGAGGCGAGGGAACGACGATGGCGGACGAGGGCGAGGAGCGCGCGCACAACTGGCTGCACGGCTGGCAGGGGGTGCAGATCCCGGAAGGCGAGCTCGGCGTCGCCGCCGGTGGCGCCCACGGCCAGGTCCGCGCCCTCGACGACGCCGTGCGCCGGCTCGGGCTCGACGACGAGCCCTGGCGCCTCAAGGCCGTGCTCTCGCGGCGGGCGCGGCGATGAGCGAGCTGGCGACGATCGAGGCGACGGCGGCGGCGCTGCGCGCCGGCGAGGTCTCGGCGGTCGAGCTCGCCGACGCGGCGCTCGCGGCGCTGGAGCGCGTCGATCCGGAGCTGCACGTCCTGGTCGAGGGCGAGCCCGAGCGCGCCCGCGCCCAGGCCCGGCTCGCCCAGGCCGGGCTCGACGGCGGCGATCCGCGCCCGCTCTTGGGCGTGCCGATGGCCCACAAAGACATGTTCTACCGCGCCGGACGGATCAGCGCCTGCGGCTCGACGATCCTCGCCGACCACCGCCCGGGCGTGACCGCGACCGCCCTCGCCCGGCTCGACGCCGCCGGCGCGGTCGACCTCGGCCGGCTGCACATGGTCGAGGTCGCGCTCGGGCTCACCGGCCACAATCCGGTCACCGGCACGCCCAGGAACCCGTGGCACACCGCTCACGTCACCGGCGGCTCGTCGAGCGGTTCCGCCGCCGCGGTCGCGGCCGGCGCGGTCTACGCCGCCCTCGGCTCCGACACCGGCGGCTCGATCCGGATCCCGGCGAGCTGCTGCGGCGTCGTCGGCGTCAAGCCGACCTACGGCCGGGTGAGCCGCTACGGCGCGATGCCGCTGGCGGCGTCCTTGGACCATGTCGGGCCCTTGTGCCGGAGCGTGCGCGACGCGGCGCTGGTGCTGCAGGCGGTGGCCGGTCACGACCCCGACGATCCCCTGAGCGCCGACGAACCGGTGCCGGACTATCTCGCCGACATCGAGGCCGGCGCCCACGGCCTGGTGTTGGGCGTGCCCGAAGCGCGCGACCTCGCCGGGGTGGAGGAGCCGCAGCTCGCCGCCTTCGATCAGGCGGTTCAGACCTTCCAGCGACTGGGCTGCGGGCTGCGGCGGGTCCCGCTCGACGCCGTGCGCGACGCCAACGCGGTGGCCAACGTCGTCATCGGCGTCGAGGGCGCGACGGTGCACGCCCGCGCCCTGCGCGAGCGCCCCGACGAGCTCGGCCCGCAGACCCGTGCGCGGCTGCGTTCGGGTCTGTTCGTGCCGGCGACGCGCTATCTCGAAGCGCTGAGCCTGCGGGCGCGCATGCTGGAGGAGCTGTTGGACGCCGGGCTCGGCGAGGTCGACGCGCTGATGCTGCCCGCGCTCGACGACCAGGTGCCGACGATCGCGGGCTCGGACGTCGCCGCCAATCCGGGCTACATGACGAAGCTCTCGCAGTTCGCGCGCTGGTTCCGCCCGCTCAACGTCCTCGGCCTGCCCGCCCTCGCCATGCCCACCGGCTTCGACGCCCAGGGCCTGCCGATCGCCGGCCAGCTGGTCGGCCGGCCCTTCGACGAGGCGACGCTCCTGCGCACGGCGCGCGCCTTCGAACGCGAGACCGGCTTCACCGGCCGCAGGCCACCGGTGCACGCGGAGACCCCGGGTTGAGCGACCGCCTGCGCGCGCGGATCACGGCCAAGGAGGTGGAGCTGGTCGACCTCTGCCGCGAGCTCGTGCGGGTGCCGAGCGAGAACCCGCCCGGGCGCGACTACCGCCTGGTCTGCGAGCTCGTCGGCGAGCGCCTGCGCCGGCACGGCTTCGAAGTCACCTACGCCCGGGCGGAAGGGGCGCTCGCCGACAGCGACCGCCACCCGCGCTGGAACGCGATCGCCCGCTTCGAGAGCGGCCGGCCGGGTCCGACCGTCCACTTCAACAGCCATGTCGACGTCGTCGCCCCGGGCGAGGGCTGGACGCGCGACCCGTTCGGCGGCGAGGTGGCGGGCGGTCGGCTCTACGGGCGCGGGTCCTGCGACATGAAGGGCGGGCTCGCCGCCAGCGTCGCCGCCGTCGAGGCGCTGGTGGAGGAAGGCTTGGTCGACGCCGGCGCGGTCGAGGTCTCGGCGACGGCGGACGAGGAATCCGGCGGCCACGCCGGCGTCGCCTGGCTCGCCCAACAGGGCTGGTTTTCCCCCGGCCGGGTCGACCACGTCATCATTCCCGAGCCCTTCAACCGCGATCTGGTCTGCCTCGGCCATCGCGGGGTGTGGTGGGCCGAGATCGAGACCTGGGGTCACATCGCCCACGGCTCGATGCCGTTTCAAGGCGATTGCGCCATCCGCCACATGGTGGCCCTCGTCGAGGCCTTCGAGCGCGAGCTCTGGCCGAGGCTGCAGGCGCGCGAGACGGCGGTGCCGGTGATCCCGCCCGGCGCGCGCCAGGCGACCTTGAACCTCGCCGCCGTCCACGGCGGCGCGCCCGAGCTCATCGACGGCCTGCCGACGCCGCTCGTGC
>JAAAPF010000107.1 GCA_009908425.1 Alphaproteobacteria bacterium | reverse complement strand
GTCCAGGCCCCGCCCGAGCTCCACCCGCAGACCTACGCCACCCCCTACAGCCCGGCCTATTCCGGCGAGCTCAAGGTGCCGCTCGACGGTCTGGCGCCGCTCGCGCTCGACGCCCGCAAGGTCATCGCGCGGCGCTGCGCCATGGAGCTGCCGGTCAACGGCATCATCAACCTCGGCATCGGCATGCCCGAGGGCGTCGCCGCGGTCGCCGCCGAGGAGCGCATCCTCGACCACCTCACCCTCACCGCCGAGCCCGGGGTGATGGGCGGGGTGCCGGCGAGCGGGCTCGACTTCGGGGCCGCGGTCAACACCCAGGCGATCATCCACCAGAACCAGATGTTCGATTTCTACGACGGCGGCGGCCTCGACATGGCCTGTCTGGGCATGGGCGAGGCCGACGCCCAGGGCAACGTCAACGTCAGCCGGCTGGGTGCCAAGCTGGTCGGCGCCGGCGGCTTCATCAACATCTCGCAGACCGCCAAGAAGCTGGTCTTCGCGGGCACCTTCACCGTCGGCGGCCTGCAGGTGCGGGTCGGCGACGGCGCCCTGGCGATCCGCCACGAGGGCCGCGCCCGCAAGTTCATCGAGGCCGTCCAGCAGGTGACCTTCTCGGGCGAGCGCGCCGCCCGGCTCGGTCAGGAGGTGCTGTTCGTCACCGAGCGCTGCGTCTTCGAGCTCACCACCGCGGGCCCGGTGCTGACCGAGATCGCGCCCGGCGTCGACCTCGAGCGCGACATCCTCGCCCACATGGGCTTCACGCCCGAGGTGCGCGGTCCCACGCTCATGGACGCCGAGCTCTTCCGCGAGCCCCCGCTCGACCTGCGCACCCGGCTGCTGCACCTGGATCTCGGCAGCCGGATCTATTTCGACGAGGAGCGCGAGATCCTCTTCCTCAACTTCGAGGGCCTGGAGGTCACCACCCACGACGACATCCGGCGCATCCGCGAAGCGGTCATCGGCACCTGCGAACGCCTGGGTCGGCGGGTTCCCGTCGTGGTCAACTACCAGGGGTTCTACCTCGCCACCCCGGTCGCCGACGCCTACGCCGCGCTCGTGCGCGAACTCGAGGACCACTACTACACCGAGGTGTCGCGCTACACGACGAGCGCGTTCATGCGCTTGAAGCTGGGGCGCACCCTCGCCCGCCACGTCGCACCCCACATCTTCGAGAGCTACGAGGACGCCCAGGCCTTCCACACCCGCCACGGCGAGCGGGCCTGAGCCGGCCGTGACGCGAGCGTCCGGGGGCGCGCGGGCAGGGTCCGCCGATCGCACCGACGAGGTGATGTCGAAAAGCGCGTGGTGACCCCAGCGGGACTCGAACCCGCGTTTCAGCCTTGAGAGGGCTGCGTCCTAACCGCTAGACGATGGGGCCGATCGGACGCGCCGCGATGTAGCGGCCGTGAGCGGCGCGATCAAGGGCTTTCCGGCCGGCACGCCCGCCGCTCAGTCGCGCGCGAACACGGCGACCAGTTCGACCGCCGGCGAGAAGCGGAACTGATCGACGACGTCGACGCGGTCGAGGCGGTAGCCGCCGGCGACCAGGGTCGCGGCGTCGCGGGCGAAGCTCACCGGCGAACACGCGACGTGGACCACCCGCGGCACCCGGTTCGCCGCCAGGGCCTCGGCCACCGGCGCGGCGCCGCGGCGCGGCGGGTCCAGGATCACGGCGTCGACGCCGGCGAGCTCCGGCGCCGTCGGCGGGCGGCGCTCGAGGTCGCGGACGGCGACCGCGAGCGCGGGACGGGCGCCCGCCAGCGCGGCGGCGGCCGCCGGGTCGCGCTCGACCGCGTCGACCCGCGCCCCCGCGTCGCGCGCCGCCGCGCTCAGGGTTCCCACCCCGGCGAAGAGATCGAGCACCCGCGGCACACCGGCGACCGCGGCCGCGACCGCGCGCTGCAGAAACGCCTCGGCGTCGGCCGTCGCCTGCAGGAAGGCCAAGGGCGGCGGCGCCACCACCAACGCCGGCCAGCTCAGGACCGGCGGGCGCCGCACGGCCAGCGGCTCGACCGACCCGGCGGCGGTGTCGGCGACGGCGAGCCGGGCGACGTCGTGGGCCTCGGCCCAGGCGGCGAGCCGCTCGCGGTCGGCGAGGCCGGGCGGCTCCCCGCCCAGGAGGACCACCTCGAGACCTTCGGCGAAGGCGGTGAGCGCGATCTCGGCCGGCGGCGCCGCGAGCTCGGCGAGCAGCCGGCGCAACGGCGCGAAGGCGGCGACGAGCTCGGGCCGCGCGATCGGGCAGACGGCGACGTCGACGACGCGATGGCTGCGGCGCTCGCGATAGCCTAGCCGGAGGCCGGCGCCGCCCCCGGCGACGACCAGGCGCACGCGGCGCCGGGCGCCGAGCGGGCTGCGGTGGCCGAGCACCACGTCGGCTTCGAGCCCGCGGCGGGCGAGCGCGCGGCGCACCCGTTCGACGCGCCACGCCGCCTCGGCGTCCGCCGGCACGTGCTGGGTGGCGCAGCCGCCGCAACGGCCGAAATGCCGGCACGCCGGCGGCGCCCGCTCGCCGCCGCCGTGGCGCTCCAGGCTCGTCGCCCGAACGGTGCCGCCCTGCGCGCCCGCGAGCCGGACCCGGTGGCGCTCGCCCGGCAGCGCGCCCGGCACGACGACGCGTGCGCCGCGATGGCGGGCGAGGCCGTCGCCCTCGTCGCCGAGCGCCTCGACGACGACCTCGGCCTCGCCGCCACGAGGCGCCTCCTTACTC
>JAAAPF010000182.1 GCA_009908425.1 Alphaproteobacteria bacterium | reverse complement strand
CCAGGTCTTCCCCACCCTCACCGTCGAAGAGAACCTCGTCGCCACGGCACGCCGCGGCGGCGCGTGGGATCTGGCGCGGGTGTGGGCGCTCTTTCCGGCCATCGCCGAGCGCCGCCACCATCTGGGCGCGCATCTCTCCGGCGGCGAGCAGCAGATGGTGGCGATCGGCCGGGCGCTCATGACCAACCCCGAACTGCTCGTCCTCGACGAGGCCACCGAGGGCTTGGCGCCGGTCGTGCGCGCGGAGATCTGGCGCCGCCTCGCCGACTTGAAGGCGGCGGGCCAGGCCATCCTCGTCGTCGACAAGAACCTCGACGCCCTCGCACGGCTCGCCGATCGCCACGTCGTCCTCGAGCGCGGCCGCGTCGTCTGGCGCGGCACCAGCGCCGAGCTCGCCGCCGAGCGCGCGCGGGTCGAGGCGCATCTCCACGTCTGACGGCGGTGGTCGGGCGCGCTCACTCCACTTCCGGCATACGGTCGAGCAGCTCGACGATGCCGCGCGACCACGCCTCGCTCAGCGCCTTCCAGCCCGGGTCGCTGTCCTCGAAGCGGCGCCGCAGCGCGAACCGGCGCTCGGCGGTGGGCACGACCGCGACGTCGAGCGGCAGCCCCACCGACAGGTTCGAGCGCGTGGTCGATTCCATCGAGATGAAGCCGGCCTTGAGCGCGGTCGGGATCGGGGTCGTGACGGTGACCACGCGGTCGAGGATGGGCTTGCCGTATTTGAGCTCGCCGATCTGGAAATAGGGGGTGTCGGCCTCCGCCTCGATGAAGTTGCCGGCGTCGTAGACCAGGAAGAGCCCGGGGCCGCCGTCGCCGACCTCGCCGCCGACGAGGATCGACGCCGACGCCGCCACCCCCGCGCTCGAGAGCGCGGCGCCGTACTTGGCGGAGACCTGCCGGAGGGTGTCGCCGACGAGCTGGGCGACGGCGAACATCGAGGGCGCGTCGAGCACGGACGGGGCGCGCGCGCCGGCGCTCGCGACGCCCTCCTCGACCGCGTTGATCACCCCCTGGGTGAGCGAGAGGTTGCCGGCGGTGCACAGGCCGACCGCGGCCTCGCCCGGGCGTTGCCAAGTGAACAGCTTGCGGTAGCGCGCGACGTTGTCGACCCCGGCATGGGTGCGGGTGTCGGCCATGAGCACGATGCCGGCGTCGAGCCGGATGCCGAGGCCATAGGTCATCACCGTCTCACTGCTCGGCCCCGGCGGGGTGGATGGCGACCCGGACGTCGAGGGCCTCGGCGCCGGCACCCTCGACATGGCCACGGATCGGCGCGGCGTCGAAGGCGTCGAGGCCGGCGCACAAGCGCACGTAGGCGTCGGTCGGGCACAGGTCGTTGGAGGCGTCGAAGCCGACCCAGCCGATGCCGTCGAGCCAGAGCTCGGCCCAGGCGTGGGTGGCGACGTCGTCGCCGCCGTCCTCGGCGTGCAGGCAGTAGCCGGCGACGTAGCGCGCCGGCCACCCCAGGCTGCGGGCCGCGGCGATGACGACGTGGGCGTGATCCTGGCAGACGCCGGCGCCGCTGGCGAGCGCCACCGGCGCGGTGGTGGCGCCGTCGGTGTGGCCCGCGCGATAGGCGATGCGGGCGGTGACCAGGTCCTGCAGGCGATGGGCCTGCTGCAGTTGGGTGCCGCCGTCCTCCAGGGCCTCGCGCGCGAGGGCGGCGATGGCGCTGTCGGCCTCGGTCCGCGGTGTCGCGCGCAGGCACATGCCGGGGCGGACGGCCTCGCGCAGTCCCCGCACCACGCCGGCCTCGTCGCGGGTGTCGACCACGCCCGCGGCCTCGATCTCCACCGCGGCGACCTCGCCGCGTACGAAATGGGTGGCGACCTGGTCGCCCCAGCCGTCGCGAAAGCCCGGCGCGACGGCGACGCCGTTGACCGCGACCGTCCACGCCACGGGGTGCTGCGCGGCGAAGGTGGGCGGATAGAGCTTCAAGCGGACGCCGACGGCCGCGACCGCGGGGTCGTAGCGGTAACGGGTGCGGTGGCGGATCGCGAGTTGCATGGCGCTCAGAAGTGGTACGCCGTCGCGATCTCGCGCGACAGCCGGTTGTTGCCACCGATCGCTTCGGTCAAGAAGCCGTGCAGGCCGGTGTGGAAGACGTCGCCGATGGCGGTGTCGCCGATCGCCGCCAGCGTCGCCGCGGCGGAGGTGTGGCAGGCGTGGCGCGCGCCGTAGAGCCGAGCCAGATGCTCCAGCGCCTGCACGATCTCGCCGTAGCAAAAGGCGTAGGATCGCGGGCAGCTTCCGTTCAGCAACAGCAGATCCACGATCCGCTCGGGCGAGTAGTCCCCCCGATAGACCCAATGATAGGCGCGGAGCGCCGAGGTCGCCACCAGAATCGAGGTCCAGCGGTGGCGGTCGGGGTCGCCCCCGACCACCTGCGTCTCGGGCAGCAGCACGAAATGCTTGACGTCCAAGAGGCGCAGCGTGGTGTCCGCGCGCTCGATCAAGAGACCGAGGCGGGCGAACTCGAAGCGGTCGTCGCGCAAGAGCGTGGCGTCGGCCGCACCCCGGAACTGGGCGCAGCGGCCCTTCACCCAGTCGACGACCTGCGGCAGCTCGTGCAGCACGCGCGAGACCGTCAGCTCGTCGAGCCTGAGCCAGGTCTCGTTGAGGCTTTCCCAGGCCTGCACCGAGAGCGCGGTGCGCACCGAGCGGGCGTTGGCGCGCGCCCGCTCGAAGCACGACGCGATCGACGACGGGTTCTCGCGGTCGACCACGAGGCCGAGGATGATCGCGTCGACGCTGCTCGCCTCCGGGTCGAAATAGCCGTCGCAGCCGGCGGCCAGCGCGACCGAGCGCCATTCGTCGCGGGCGGTGACGCCGCGCGCCGGCAGCATCGCCACGCGCGCCCCCATCTCGACCAGGCGCGCCATCGATTCCGCCCGCTCCAGATAGCGCGCCATCCAGAAGAGGTCGGCGGCGGTGCGCGAGAGCGTGCTCATTCCGACAGCACCCAGGTGTCCTTGACCCCGCCGCCCTGACTGGAGTTGACGACCAGCGAGCCCTCGCGCAGCGCCACCCGGGTGAGCCCGCCCGGGGTCAGGCGGATCTGCCGGCCGACCAGGCAGAACGGGCGAAAGTCGACGTGGCGCGAGGCGATGCCGCGCGGCGTCAGCGTCGGCACCGTCGACAGGCTCAGCGTCGGCTGGGCGATGAAGGCCGCCGGGTCGTGGGCGATCTTGCGCGCGAACTCCGCGCGCTCGGCCGCGCTCGCCCGGGGACCGATCAGCATGCCGTAGCCGCCCGAGCCGTGGACCTCCTTGACCACGAGTTCGTCGAGATGGGTCAAGACGTGGTCGCGGTGCTCGGGCAGCGCGCACTGCCAGGTCGGCACGTTCTCCAGCACCGGCGCCTCGCCCAGATAGAACCGGATCATCTCCGGGACGTAGCAGTAGACCGCCTTGTCGTCGGCGACCCCGGCGCCGGGGGCCGAGACCAGCGTGACCCGGCCGGCGCGGTAGACGTCCATGAGCCCCGCCACCCCGAGATAGCTGTCGGGGCGGAACACCAGCGGATCCAGGAACTCGTCGTCGATGCGGCGGTAGACGACGTCGACGCGGGTCGGCCCGCGCGTCGTCTTCATCCACAGCGCGCCGTCGTCGACGAACAGATCGCGGGCCTCGACCAGCTCGGCACCCATCTGGTCGGCGAGGTAGGAATGCTCGTAATAGGCGGCGTTGAAGGGGCCGGGGGTGAGCACGACGCAGACCGGCGCGCGCGGGCCGTGCCGCGGCGCCATGTCCTCCAGCGTCGCGCGGAGCTGGTCGGCGTAGCCGTCCACCGGCTCGACCCGGTTGCCGGCGAACAGCTCCGGGAACATCCGCATCATGATCTCGCGGTTCTCGAGCATGTAGCTGACGCCCGACGGCGTGCGGCAGTTGTCCTCGAGAACCCGGAACTCGCCCGGGCCGGTGCGGACGAGGTCGATGCCGACGATGTGGGCGTAGATCCGCCCCGGCGGGTCGAAGCCGACCATCTCCGGCAGAAAGGCACGGTTGCGGTAGACCAGCGCTTCCGGGACGACGCCGGCGCGCAGGATCTCGCCGCGGTGGTAGACGTCCCACAGAAAGGCGTTGAGGGCGCGAGCGCGCTGGACGATGCCGGCGGCGAGGCGTTGCCACTCGTCACGCCCGAACACCCGCGGGATCAGATCGAAGGGGATCAGCCGCTCGGGATCGCCGCCCTCGCCGTAGACCGCGAAGGTGATGCCGCTGCGGCGGAACAGGGTCTCGGCTTCGCGCCGCTTGCCGTCCAGGGTGGCGAGGCCGAGGGTGTCGAGCCAATGCGCGACGCCGCAATAGGGCGGACGCGCGCCGTCGTCGCCGTTCATCTCGTCGAACACCGAACGCGCCCTCCCCTGGAGCGGCGCGGGGGCGGGCCGGGGCACGCCCGCGCGCCGTGTCGCGCCTGATCAGCAAAATTCGTACCGCCGCGAGCGCCCGGTCAGCGGCAGCGCGGGCCGTAGAGCTTGGCGGCCAGATCGGGACGGTCGACGAAGGGGTTGCGGTTGCCCTGCTCCGCCACGATCCGCTCGTGGCGGTCGAGCTCGCTGCCTTCGAGCGGATCGGCGCTGTGCCAGGCGAGCAGGCGGCAGAGGTCGCCGAGCGTACCCTCCCCGTCACCGGGACCCCGGACCAGCCGCAGATCGGGGCCACCGTCGGCGCCGTCGTAGCGCACGTCCATGTAGAACAGCATGCGCGCCAGATCGCCCTTGATGCCGGCGCGCGGCTCGACGCTGTCGCCGTCGCGACGGAAGGCGCAGCCGTCGATGGGCGTACCGCCGCGGTCGAAGGCGAGCGCGCCGCGCTCGGCGTTGCAGCCGACGTCGGTGGCGCGGATGTGGTGCAGATCGGTCGCCGCCGGGCCGTCCTCGCCGACCCCGCGGCCGCGCGGCCAGAGGTGCTCGCGGTTCCAGCTGTCGGGACCGTGGTCGGGGTTGAGCCGGTCGCTGACCTTGTTCGCCTTGGCGGCGGTGTCGCCCGAATAGAAGAGCAGCACGCGGTCGGCGTCGCCGGGCGCCTCGTCGGTGACCTCGAGCGCTCCCCAGACCTCGTCGTAGGAGAGCGGGCGCTGGCCTTCGCGCGCGACCGCGCCGAGCGCCGCCGCCAGGTTCTCGCCGCGCAGATTGTCGAGGTCACGCTCGCCGTCGCTGCCGCCGAAAAACACCAGGATCAAGAACACCGCCAGCGCGGCCAGGGCCGCGCCGCCGGTGATCAGGGCTTTGTAGGTCGTACTCATGCACCGTTCCTCGCCAGGTCAGCGCGTTCAGTCGCGCGCGGCTCGCGCCATGGTCAAGCACGCGTGAGACCGCGTCAGGGGGTCGTGTGTGTCGCGGCGCCGCATGGTCGCCTAGCGTCGGGGGCGTCGCGCCGGGGAGCAGGCCGACCGGCGATGCGGGCGGATGCGGAGCGCCCCGTCGTCGCGCCACCACTCCGCGGGGAACGCGCGCATGTTCGAGATCGGCCGACCCTCCCGCTCCGGCCTCGCCAACTTCGCGGCCGCCGCCACCCTCGCGCTCGGCGCCGCCGGCACGGCGCTCGCCGGTGCCGGCGACACCGACCTCGGCGCCGACGGTCTCGCCCTCGAGGGCTACGACCCGGTCGCCTACTTCACCGAAGGCGAGCCGACCGAGGGCTCGGCCGAGTTCACCGCCACGGTCGACGGCGCCACCTACCGCTTCGCCGACGCCGACAACCTCGCCGCGTTCGAAGAGGACCCCGAGGCCTACCTCCCCGCCTACGGCGGCTACTGCGCCTACGGCCTGGCGATGGGCCAGAAGGTCGGCAGCGATCCCGAGGTCTGGGAGATCGTCGACGGCCAGCTCTACCTCAACGTCAACCAAAGCGTTCAGGAACGCTGGGAGGCGAACATTCCGGGCTTCGTCGCCACCGCCGACCACAATTGGAGCGTCGTCGCCGACGTCCCCGCCGAACGCCTGAAGGAGGAAACGCCCGACGGCGTCCGGCTCGGCGCCGCCGAGTGACCGCCCGACCGTCCACCGTCCAGAGTTCCACCGTCCAGAGGAGGGATATCCGATGAAGACCACCGCCGTACTCGTCAGCTCCGCGCTCGCCGCCGCCGCCGGGCTCGCCGGCACGTCGGGCGGCGCGCACGCTCAGGACATGGTGAAGTGCTACGGCGTCGCGCTCGCCGGCGAGAACGACTGCGCCGCCGGGCCGGGCACCACCTGCGCCGGCACCTCGACGGTGGACTACCAGGGCAACGCCTGGACGCTCGTCCCCGCCGGGACCTGCGAGGACACGGTCATCGAGACCGCCGACGGCCGCGAGGTCCAGGGCTCGCTCGAGCCGCTGGAGCGGGATCTCCCCGAGCAGAGCTGAGCTCATCGCCGGCCGGCCGTCCTTCGGGGCGGCCGGTTCCCCTTGCCGCGGAGCCTTCGGATGGCCGAGACGCTGCCACCGCGGGCGGGCGTGGGCTTCAAGCTGGAGCACGCCCGCCCGATCCTCGATGACCAGCCCGACGTCGGCTGGTTCGAGGTCCACCCCGAGAACTACATGGTCGCGGGTGGCCCGCGGCTGGCGACGCTCGACGCCATCCGCGCGCGCTATCCCTTGTCGCTGCACGGCGTCGGGCTCTCGCTCGGCAGCGTCGAGCCACCCGATCCCGACCACCTCGCCGCGCTGAAGGCGCTGGTCGAGCGCTACGACCCGGCCTCGGTCTCCGAGCACGTCGCCTGGGTCGCCCACGGCGGGCTCTATTTCGGCGACCTGTTGCCGGTGACGATCGACGACGCGAGCCTCGCCGTCCTCTGCGCCAACATCGCGCGCACCCAGGACGCCCTCGGCCGCCGTATCCTGGTCGAGAACCCCTCGCACTACCTCCGCCCCGCCGGTGGCGAGCGCGCCGAGCTCGACTTCCTCGCCGCGATGGCGCGGCGCACCGGTTGCGGGCTGCTGGTCGACCTCGACAACGTCACGATCAGCGCCGCCAACGTCGGCTACGACGCCGCGGCCTATGTCGACGGCCTGCCGGGCGAGCTCGTCGGCGAGGTGCATCTCGCCGGCCACGTCGAGGACCCGGGCGACGGCGAGCTGTTGATCGACACCCATTCGCGCCCGGTGCCGCCGGACGTCTGGCAGCTCTTTCGCCGCCTCGTCGCGCGCACGGGTCCGCTCCCGACCCTGGTCGAGTGGGACAACGACGTTCCCGAGTGGCCGGTGCTGGAGGCCGAGATGCACAAGGCCGCGATCTGCCTGGAGGCCCACGCCCCCAGCCCGCAACGCCGGAGGTCGGCGTGAGGGAACCGGCGGCCTGGCAGGCCGAGGTCGCCGCGGCGCTGCGCGCCGAGGACGGCGCCGCGGCCCCGGCCGGCCTCGACGCCGAGGACCGGGCGCGCTTTCGGGTCTACCGCAACAACGTCGCGGTCGGGCTCACCGGCGCCCTGGCCGCGGCCTATCCGGTCACCCGCCGGCTCGTCGGCGAGGCGTTCTTCACCGCGACGGCCAAGGCGTTCGTCGCCGCGCATCCGCCGCGCTCGCGCTCGCTCGCCCTCTACGGCGCCGCGTTCCCGAGCTTCCTCGCCGCTTTCCCGCCGGCGCGCGGGGTGGCCTATCTGGGCGACGTCGCCCGTCTCGAACGCGCGGTGCTGGAGGCGCTGCACGCCGCCGACGCGGCGCCGCTCGCCCCCGACGTCCTGGCCGGCCTCGGCGAGCGCGCCGCGGCCGCCGGGTTCACGCCGCATCCGGCGGCGCGCCTGGTGGCCTCGCCGCACCCGATCGGCAGCCTCTGGGAGGGGCACCGCGGCGGCGAAGGGCCGGTGCGCGTCGAAGCGCGCCCGGAGGCCGTGCTCGTCACCCGGCCGGGAGAGCGCGTGCTGGTCCACACCCTGAGCCCGGCGGCGGGGCGGTTCGTCGCCAGCCTCTTGGACGGCGCCACCGCCGCCACCGCGGCGGAAGCGGCCTTCGCCGTCGATCCCGACTTCGACCCGCTCACCGGCTGGCGACCGCTCCTCGCCGGCGGCGCGCTCGTCGCCGTCAACCTCGGAGACCCGCAATGAACGTGGATCCGCTCACCACCCAGGCCGGCGACGGCTGGCTCGCCCGGCTGGGGGCGCTCGATCGGCTCTACGCGCAGGCCGTGACCTGGCTGACGCCGCTGGCGCTCTTCGCGCTGCGGCTGCCGGTGGCGGTGGTCTTCTGGCGCTCGGGACGGACCAAGGTGGAAGGGTGGAACCTCTTCGACGTCGGCCCCACACAGGCGTTTCTGTTTCAGCACGAGTTCGGGATGCCGTTTCCGGCCCTCACCGCCCAGATCACCGCCGTCGCCGAGCACGTCCTGCCGGTGATGCTGGTCCTGGGGCTCGCCACCCGCCTCGGGGCCGCCGGCATGCTGGTGATGACCGCGGTCATCCAGCTCTTCGTGTTCCCGGGCGCCTGGTTCTCCGACCACATGTGGTGGGCGGTCGTCCTCTTCGCCGTGATGGCCCTCGGCCCCGGCAAGATCTCCTTGGATCACCTGCTGTCGCGCACCCTCACCCGAAGGACCTGACGATGTTTCGACGTCTCGCCGCCGCCGCCTTGCTCGTGGCGACCGCCGCCGCCGCGCCCGCCCAGGAACTCCAGCCCCTGGACGGATGGGTCATCCACGCCACTCCGCACGACTACGCCACCCTCGTCGACCGCGTCGACGCCGCGGTCGAGGCGAGTCCGCTGAACGTCGTCACCCGCGCCAGCGCGACCGTCGGCGCCGAGGCCATCGGCGAGACCATCCCCGGCAACATGGTGGTGGGCGTCTACGCCGCGCCCTTCGCCGTGCGCATGCTCGACGCGAGCGTGCAGGCCGGGATCGAGGCGCCGCTCAGGCTCTACCTCACCGAGAACGACGACGGCACGGCGACGCTGAGCTACCGCACCGCCAGCTTCGTCTTCGCGCCCTACGACGACGGCGGCGGCGCTCTGGACGAGCTCGCGGCGGAGCTCGACGGCATCCTGGAGCAGATCGCCGCCGCCGCCACCGCCGATTAGACCGGGTCCGCCGCCTCCAGCTCGAGCCCGTCATGGGCGGGCTCGACGCCCTCGGGCAGCTTGGCCGCCCAGGCGGCGTAGTCGACCTCGTGGCTCATGTGGGTGAGGACGGCGCGCCGCGGTGCCAGGTCCTCGATCCAGCCGAGCGTGCGCTCCAGATGGGCGTGGCTCGGGTGCGGCCGGTCGCGCAGCGCGTCGACGATCCAGAGGTCGAGACCGCGCAGCGCCTCGAAGCTCTCCTCCGGCAACGCATCGACGTCGGGCGAATAGGCGACGTCGCCGATGCGAAAGCCGAGGCTGCCGCCGTTGCCGTGACGCTGCGCGACCGGCGTGACCGGCACGCCCGCCACCTCGAACGGGCCGTCGACCCGGTGGGGGATCAGCGCCGGCCGCCACCAGCCGCGCATCGGCCGCTTGCCGTGGAGCGCGTAGCCGAAGCGGGTCTCGATGTGCTGCAGGGTCGTGCGGTCGGCGAAGAGCGGGATCGGGGCGGCGCGGTGGATGTTGAAACTGCGGACCTCGTCGATGCCGTGGAGGTGGTCGGCGTGGCTGTGGGTGAACAGCACCGCGTCCACCGTCTCGATGTCGGCGCGCAGGGCCTGCGCCCGCAGGTCCGGGCCGGTGTCGACCAGCAGGCGGACCGTCCCGACGTCGACGACGATCGAACAGCGCAGCCGGGCGTTGCGCGGGTCGGCCGACGTGCACACCGGGCAGTCGCAACCGATCACCGGCACGCCCGTCGAGGTCCCGCAGCCGAGCACGGTGATCCTCACGGGGCCGCCGTCCGGGCCTTCGAAAACAGCCGAAAGAAGTTCTCCGTGGTCATCGCCTCGACCGCGGCCAGGGTCTCACCCAGCGTCTCGGCCAAGACCTCGGCGATCAGCGGGATGTAGGCCGGCTCGTTGCGCTTGCCGCGGTGCGGCGGCGGCGCGAGGTAGGGCGCGTCGGTCTCCAGCAGCAGCCGGTCCCGCGGCATGTCTCTGATCGTGGCGCGCAGGTCCTCGGAGCGCTTGAACGTCGCGATGCCGCCGATGCCCAGATAAAGGCCCATCGCCACGGCGCGCTCCGCCAGCTCGCGCGACGAGCTGTAGCAGTGGACGACGCCGGTGAACGGCCCGTGGCGCATCTCGTCTTCGAGAATCGCGGCGGTGTCCGCGTCGGCGTCGCGGGTGTGGACCACCAGCGGCAGGCCACTCTCGCGGCAGGCCTCGATGTGGGCGCGAAACGAGCGGGCCTGCGCGTCGCGCGGGCTCTTGTCGTAGTAATAGTCGAGCCCGCTCTCGCCGATCGCGGTCACCTTCGGGTCGTCCGCCAAGGTCAGCAGTGGCCGGGCGCTCTCGACGCCCGCCGCGCCGGCCTCGTGGGGATGCACGCCCACCGCCGCCACGACCGAGGCGTGTCGCCGTGCCAGTTCCAGCACGCCCGGTGCCCGGTCGAGGCGGGTGGCGATCGTCTGCATGACACCGACGCCGGCGCGCTCGGCGCGGGCGACGACCTCGGCCTCCGCCTCGACCAGGCCCGGGTAGTCCAGGTGACAGTGGCTGTCGACGAACACTAGGCGGCGTCCTCGACGTAGCGCGGGAACACGCCCTCGGGCCGCGGCAGGGGCGTCCCCGGCCGGAGCCGGGCCGCCGGATCGCCGACGTGGGCCAACAGCCGCGCCTCGGCCGGCACCGCGAGCTGGTCCAAGAGCCGCGCCGAGGCGTCGGGGACGAACGCCTGCGTGACCACGGCGAGCCGGCGCACGGTCTCGGCGAGGGTGTAGAGCACGGTGCGCATCCGCGCGGGATCGCTCTTCTTCAAGACCCACGGCGCCTGGGCGTCGACGTAGCGGTTGGCGTCGCCGACGACCGCCCAGATCGCCTCCAGGCCTTTGTGGAACGCCTGCACCTCCATGTGGGCGCGGGTGGCGTCGCGCAACGCGGCGGCGGCGTCCAGGAGCGCGGTGTCGGCGGCGTCGAAGGCGGCCGGCTCCGGCACCGCCGCGGCGCAGTTCTTGTGGACCATCGACAGCGCGCGCTGCGCCAGGTTGCCGTAGTCGTTGGCGAGGTCGGCGTTCATCCGGTGCACCATCGCCCGGTGCGAGAAGTCGCCGTCCTGGCCGAAGGGCACCTCGCGCAGCAGGAAGTAGCGCACCTGATCGAGGCCGTAGGTCGCCACCAGCTCGTGCGGTTCGATCACGTTGCCGAGCGACTTCGAGATCTTCTGGCCCTCGTTGGTCCACCAGCCGTGGGCGAAGACCCGCCGGGGCGGCGCGACGCCGGCGGCCATCAAAAAGGCCGGCCAGTAGACGGCGTGAAAGCGCAGGATGTCCTTGCCGACCATGTGGATGTCGGCGGGCCAGAAGCGTTCGTAGTCGCGCGCGGCGGTGTCGGGGTAGCCCACCGCCGAGAGGTAGTTGGTGAGCGCGTCGAGCCAGACGTAGATGACGTGGTCGGGGTCGCCCGGGACCGGGATGCCCCAGTCGAAGCTGGTCCGCGACACCGAGAGGTCGTGCAGCCCGCCCTCGACGAAGCGCACCACCTCGTTGCGCCGCGCCTCCGGCAGGATGAAGTCGGGGTTGGCGCGGTAGTGCTCCAAGAGCCGCTCGGCCCAGGCCGAGAGCCGGAAGAAGTAGGACGGCTCCTCGACCCACTCGACCGGCGCGCCCGAGGGCGCCAAGCCGTCGTGGATCTCGTTCTCGGCCCAGAAGGCCTCGTCGCGCACCGAGTACCAGCCGGCGTAGGTGCCGAGATAGATGTCGCCGCTCGCCTCCAGCTTCGCCCACAGCGCCTGCACCGCCCGGACGTGACGGTCCTCGGTGGTGCGGATGAAGTCGTCGTGGGTGAACTTCCAGGCGTCGGCGAGGTCGCGGAAACGGGTCGAGACCTGATCGGTGAAGCTCTGCGGGTCGAGGCCGTGGGCGCGCGCCGCCTGGGCCACCTTCTGGCCGTGCTCGTCGGTGCCGGTCAAAAAGCGCACCTCGCGGCCGTCGAGGCGCATGAAGCGGGCGAGCGCGTCGCAGGCCAGCGTGGTGTAGGCGTGGCCGATGTGCGGGCTGTCGTTGACGTAGTAGATCGGCGTCGTGACGTAGTAGCGATCGCTCATCCGCGGCTCCAGGCGACGGCCTCCGTCGGCGGCGTCGTCTCAGCCGGGCGCGGCCGCATCGGCCCCCGCCAGCGACGCCGCGATGTCGACGATGAGGCTCGGACGATCGAGGCTCAAGCGCTCGGCCACGTCGTCCAGGACGGCGAGCTTGTCCCACACCTCCCACAGCCGATCAAGGCGACCACCGCCGACGCTGGCCAGGATCGGGGCCTCGCCCGCGGCGAGCGGGGCCACCTCCAGGCCCAGCCGCGTCGCCACCGCTCGCCGCACGAGCTGGCCGACGAGCTCGCGCGGCAACGCCGCCTCCCCCGCCTCGAGCATCGCGGTCAGGGCGTCGACGACGCCGGCGATGTCGGCTTCGCCGCCCGCCGTCGCCGCGGCCAGACGCTCGGCGAGGGTGGCGTAGTGCCCGGCGGCGTCCTTGGCCACCAGCCAGAGCGCGAGGCCGGGGCTGCCGGCGGCGAGCGCGGCCGCGGCCGCGGCGGCGTCGCCGGCGACCTCGTAGCGCCGCTCCAGCCAGGCCGCGATCGCGCTGTCGGGGACCGGCTGCAGCCGCAGCTTGGCCAGCCGCGAGCGGATGGTCGCGGGAAAGCGGTCGACGCCCTCGGCGGTGAGCAGCACGACGACCCCCGCCGGCGGCTCCTCCAGCGTCTTCAAGAGCGCGTTGGCCGAGCTGTCGTTGAGGGTGTGGGCCTGATCGACCAGCAGGACGCGCGTCGCCCCGACGCTGGTGCGCTGGATGCGCTCGATCGCGCCGCGCACGTCCTCGACGCGGATGGCGGCGCGGGTGCCGCGGGCCGCCGGCGGGGGCTCGACGACGACGAGGTCGGGGTGCGCCCCCGCCTGCATCGGCCCGACCACCGGATGGTCCGCCGGCACGGCCAGGGTGTCGCCGCCGCCGGCCAGGAGAAAGCGCGCGAAGCGGAAGGCGAGCGTCGCCTTGCCGACGCCGAAGCGGCCGGTGAACAGCCAGCCGTGCGGCAGCCGCCCGCTGCGCCAGGCGCGCAGGAGCGCCGCCTCGGCGGCCTCCTGACCGAGCAGGTCGAGATTGTGCACCGGCGCGACGGGCTCGAGGCTCAAGACGGCTCCGGGTCGGCGAGGTGGGCCCGCACGGCGGCCAGGGCGTCGGTGGTGACCGCCTCCACCGGGCGGGCGGCGTCGATCACGCGAAAGCGGCTCGGCTCCGCGTCGGCGAGGCGGAGATAGCCCACCCGGACCCGCTCGTGAAAGTCCGCGCCCTTGGCCTCGAAGCGGCCGGGGCGGGCGCGGGCGAGGCCGGTCTCGACCGGCGCGTCGAGGACGAGCGTGAGCGCCGGGCGAAAGGGCGCGAGCCAGCGCTCGTGCAGCGCGTCGACGTCGGCGAGGCCGAGCTCGCCCACCAACGCCTGATAGACCCGGGTGCTGTCCCAGTAGCGATCGCACAGGACCACCGCGCCGCGGCCGATCGCGGGCCGGATCGTCCGCTCCAGGTGGTCGAGGCGGGCGGCGAGCAGCAAGAAGAGCTCCGCCGCGGCCGACCAGCGCTCGGCACCGCCCTCGACCAACAGGTCGCGCACCGCCTCGGCGCCGACGCTGCCGCCGGGCTCGCGGGTGGTGACGACCTCGAGGCCGTCGCCGCCGAGGGCGTCGGCGAGGGCGCGGATCTGGGTCGACTTGCCCACCCCCTCGCCGCCCTCGAGGGTGACGAAGCGGGCGAGCGTCGGCGCGCTCAGGATCCCATCCCGACGAGGTGGCGCAGCGCGGTCCACATCCGGCCGAACAAGCTGGCGCGGCCGACGTCGGTCCCGACGACCACGGGCACCGTCCGGTCGCCCACCTCCGGGGCCGTGATGCGCAGCTCGCCCACCGGCGTGCCGGCCACGATCGGCGCGCGCACCGGCGCGTCGTAGGCGAGGTCGACCTCGAGGTCGTCGCGCGCCGCCAGCGACAGCGTGACGTCGACGTCGTCGCCGGCGACGAGCGGCACGCTGGCGCGGTCACCGAACCAGACCGGGGCCTCCTCGATGGTCTCGCCGCCGGCGAAGAGTTCGTAGGACTGAAAGGCGCGATAGCCGTGCTCCAGCAGGCGTTCGGCCTCGCGCCGGCGCTGGCCCGGTGTGTCGAGCCCGGCGACCACCAGGATCAGCCGGCGGCCGTCGCGCTCGGCGGAGGCGACCAGGCCGTAGCCGGCGTTGGTGGTGTGGCCGGTCTTGAGCCCGTCGACACCCGCGACGTCGCCCTGCAAGAGCGGGTTGCGCGACTCCTGCGTGATGTCGGCGTAGGTGAAGCTCTTCTGGCTGTAGAGGTCGTAGAATTGCGGGAAGCGCGCGATGATCTCGGCGGCCAGATGGGCCAGATCGCGCACGCTCATGACGTGCTCGGGATCCGGCCAGCCGCTGGCGTTCTTGAAGACGCTGTGGTCGAGGCCGAGGTCGCGCGCGCGTGCCGTCATCTGGCGGGCGAAGGCGCCCTCGGTGCCGGCCATGGCTTCGGCGACGACGATGCAGGCGTCGTTGCCGGACTGCACGATGATGCCGCGCAACAAATCCTGCACCGGAACCCGGTCGCCGACCTCGACGAACATCTTGGAGCCGCCCATCCGCCACGCCTTCTCGCTGACCAGCAGGCGGTCGTCGAGCGACCACTGGCCCTGGTCGAGCCGTTCGAAGACCATGAAGGCGGTCATCAGCTTGCTCATCGACGCCGGCGGGCGGGGCTCGTCGGGGTTCTTGGCGTAGAGCACCTGGCGACTCGGATAGTCGATGAGGATCGCGGCCTCGGCGATCGTGTCGAAGTCGGTCTGGGCGCGGGCGGGCCCGGTGACGACGACGGCGGCGAGGCAGCAGGCGAGCGCGAACAGGCGCATGGCGGGGTCTCTCGGTGGGGGTCCGGGCGCCGGCGGCGGCGCCCGACGGGTCACGCGGCGCGGCGGCCGCACCGCTCGGCGGGCTCTTGAACTTCGAGGAGGAAGGCGTCGCCGTAACCCTCGCGGGCGACGGTGGCGAGGGCGCGATGGGCGGCGTCGTGGCCGTCGAAGGGCCCCACCCGGATCCGGGTCAGCCCACCTTGACGCACGCTGTGACCGCCGACCGGGCCGTCGAACAGGCGCTCGACCACGGCGGCGACGTCGCGCGCGCTCTCGCGATCCCGAAAGGCGCCGGCCTGGACGTACCAGAGCTCGCAGGTTCGCGCGGCGAGCGCTTCGTCGGTCACCGGTCGGTCCCGCGCGGCGGGCTCGTCGACGGCCGCGACGCGGGTCGGCGCCGTGCTCGGCCGCGGCGGTTCGCCGGCGGCGTCGGCCAGCCGCACGAACCGGACTTCGACCTCGGCGAGCCCGTCCTCTTTGAAGCCGAGCTCCTCCGCCGCGGCCTCGGAGAGGTCGATCAGGCGGTCGCCGACGAAGGGGCCGCGGTCGTTGACCCGCAGCACCAGACGGCGCCCGTTCTCGAGGTTGGTGACCTCGACCAGGCTCGGCAGCGGCAACGTCGTGTGCGCCGCCGAAAGGCGGTTCTTGTCGAAGCGCTCGCCGTTGGCGGTCTTGCGGCCGTGGAACGGCTCGCCGTACCAGGACGCGACGCCGCGGGCGCTGTAGTCGGGCTCGTAGGCGGGCTCGTACCACCGGCCGTTGATCTCGTAGGCGCGGCCCAACTTGTAGTGCCCGCCCTCGCCGCTGGCCGGGCGGGGCGCGCCGCCGCCGCAGCCCACCAGCAGCGCCACGACTGCGAGACCGAGCGGCACGATCCGCAACCTGAACGAGAATCTTTGAGATGCCATCATAGCGGCCACGCCCATCGACCTGATGAGGCTAGTAGTTATCGCTCAACAGCCCCACGCTCAAGGCGAAGTAGGTCGAACGGTTCCAGCGCATCAGCACGTCGAAATTGTGGTAGACGAGGAACCCCCCGCCGGCGCCCTCGTCCATGACCAACAGGCCGGCGTCGGCGTCGGCCACCGGCAGCGGACCGCCGTCGGCGCGCCGCACGCCCGCGGCCTCCCAGAAGGTGAGCGGCCGCTTGGCGTCGCGCCCCTGCGGCAGGCCGGCGAAGCCGCCGGGCCGGCTCACCGGCCGCCCCCAGCGCCAACCGGGGCGCCAGCCCAGGCGCGCCAGGTAGTTCGCCATCGAGGCGAAGACGTCGCCCTGGCTGGCCCAGATGTCGGCCC
>JAAAPF010000207.1 GCA_009908425.1 Alphaproteobacteria bacterium | reverse complement strand
TTCCGACGCCTTCGAGGGCGCCAGCCTCGCCGCCCGCGCGATGGCCGCACGCCCCGCGCCCTATCTCGACGAGCTGAACCCCGAGCAGCGCCGCGCGGCCGACCGACGGGGGCGACGCCGCACGCCGAGACACGACATCCGCAGCCGATCGAGCGGTCGCCGGCGACCTCGCTGCCCGCCCTTGGACCGCGACGGCCGCCTCCGACGCGGCGGCCGCCGCTAGTTCGCGAAGGACGGATGCCCGCGAGGCCGGGGCGGACTCCGCCGAACTCGGAGCCAACACATGGGGACCGGCGGCACTTGCCGACCGCAGGGCGCAGACGCCACGCTCGCCCCCTTCGCCGAATGCCGAGTCGCGGGACGACGGCGGTGGTGAGACGGCCTACCGGGCGGCGCACCGAGCTGATCACCGGGTCGGCGGTGCGCCTGGCGCGACGACGGCCGGCGGCCGGCCGTCCATCCGCCGAGGCGCCGGCGGTACCGAGGAGCCGGCCGTTCGGCACGAGCGTGTGCCGAACGGCGACGGCGTCGGCCAGAGCAGCTCGGCGTCCGGCCCGCGCCTTCCCGACGTCGCCGCTCTCCGGGCGGAAGGCTCCGCAGGCCCAGGCTGGTCGCGTGCGGGCGCCGGCGACCCCGCCGAGCACGGAGCCGACACTCGGGGACCGGCGGCGCCCGGTGACCGCCCGGGGCGGATAGCGCCGGCCGACCCTTGGCCGGCGACCGACCGCCCGGCGCAGACGCAACTCTCGCCACCTTCGCCGAATGGTGAGGCGGGAGGCGACGGCGGTGGCGAGACGGCCTCCCGGGCGGCGCACCGAGCGGATCACCGTGTCGACGGTCCGTCGGGCTCGACGACGGCCTCCGGCCGGCTGTCCAACCGCCGGGGCTCCGACGGCACCGACGAGCCGGCCGTTCGGCACGAGCGCGTGCCGAACGGCGACGGCGTCGGCCTGAGCGGTTCGGCGTCCGGGCCGCCCCGTCCCGATGTCGCCGGTCTCCAGGCGGAAGACCCCGTAGGTCCCGCCCGGTCGCGGGCGGCCGCCGGCGACCCCGCCGAGGATGTCCCCCTTCGTTCCGCCGTCACTTCGCCGGCACCGCGTGCGCACGCAAGGGCGGGCGCGGGCCCGGCGCCGGACGGGGAAACGAGCGGTGGCGACGATGCGGCGACGCGGATCGCGCGCTGGGTCGGCGGCGTGTCGGCCGCCGAGGTTCGGCTCGCCCAGCGCGAGGAGGCCGAAGCCCGGGCCGACGACGAGGCCGCGTCGTCACAAACGACGGCCACCGCGGGGATTCCGGCCCGCCGATCGCCGCGCGGGCGGGACCAGCGCGCGACGCGACCGGAGATGTGGGTGGAGACACCGGGCGCCGGGCTCGCCCTCGCGGTGCGCGCGCTCGCCGACCTCAATCCCGGCCGCTGGCTCGTCGATGCGCCGCTGGGCGACGGCCGCCGTGGGCTAGCGTCGAGCGACCTCGTGGCAATCCTGCTCCTCGCGATGGCCGAGGTGGCGCCGGACGCGGACGGCGCGCCGATCGACCCGGTTGTTGCCGCGCTTGCCGGCTGTCCCGGCCATCTGCGGCCGATCGATCTGTTCGCCGCCTGGGCGACGGAGCCGCCGACGCGCCGCGTGGCGATCCTCGAGCGCGCGCAAACGGCGGCTCTCGCCCTCACGCGGGGCCGCCCGGCGCATCCCGTCCACGCGGCCACCGCCCCGCCGCCAGTCCCAGCGCTTGAGGCGACGCGGCTGGCCGAGTTCGTCCTCGCGCATTTGGCCTCGGGGCTCGAAGGCTTCGAGGCGTCGTCGGCGAGCTACGTGCGCCGCAGCTTCCTCGATCGGGAAGGTGCCTTCGCCCGCCTGCCGGGCGAGCTGGTGGTAGCCATTGCGCCGCGGCCCCTGGATCTCGTTCTGCGCCGCGCCGGCCAATTCGAGCCGCTGCCGCATCGCCCGTGGCGAGCTAACGAGGTGCTGACGCTGCGCGGCCTCGGCGTCGAGGGGCAGCGCCGATGACGGTGCCGCGGCATCTGCCGGCCCTCGACGAGGCTTATGCCCGGGCGGCGTTCGCCGCCTTGCAGGCGCTGTTGCAGGCGGCGGCGGTGCGCTGGTGGGAGCAGATCGGGCGCCACAAACCCGACAGCCTGTTCGGCCAGCCGCAGGTCGGCGACGCCGAGGCCGAGGCGGCGCTGCGCTTGCCGTTTCTCGGCCGCGACGCCGAGTGGCCCTGGTCGTCGGCCGCAGCGTCGTACCTGCGCGAGGCGGAGACCCTCGCCGAGGCGGCGCGCGAGCAGCGCGTGCAGGCGCCGGCGAGCCCGCTGGCGCGGATCGAGACGACGTACGGCCTCGACGAGGCGGGGCGCGACGTTCTCCTGCTGGCGCTGGTGCCCGAGCTCGGCACCCGGCATCGGCGCCTCTTGGGCTACCTGATGGACGACCTCGCCGAGACGCGCCCGACCATCGAGTTCGCCTTCGAGGTGCTCGGGCCGCGTCATCCCGAGACGCTGAGCGCCGCAATGGCGCCGACCGCCGCCCTACGGCGCGGCGGCCTCGTCCGTCCGGTACCGTGGGCCGCGGGCGGCACCGAAGGCCTCGCGGGTCAGCAGTGTCTTGCCGTGGCGCCGGAGTTGCTCGCCTGGCTCGCCGAGGCGGCGCCGACCGTCGGCGACGGCGGGGACCTGGTCGCCCATGGCGGGCACGGCGAGGCCGCGAGCGCGCCTCCGTTGCCCGCGCGGGTGGGCGAG
>JAAAPF010000172.1 GCA_009908425.1 Alphaproteobacteria bacterium | reverse complement strand
CGTCGATCGCCGTCTCGATGCACCGCATCAAGAAGTCGGGGTCGGTGCGCGAGCCGTCCTCGCCGCTCCACTCGACGTCGTCGGTGTAGCGGCGCGCGCGCGTCACGCTGGATTTGACCCAGCCGAGCACCTCCTCCGGCTCCATCTGCAGCTTGAACTTCATGTGCAGCGGGCTGGTGGAGATGAAGGTGTGGATGCGCTTGCGCTTGGCCTTCTCCAGCGCCTCGGCGGCGCGGTCGATGTCGCGGTCGCCGGCGCGGGCCAGCGAGCAGACCACCGAGTTCTTGCAGATCTCCGAGACGGCCTCGACGCCCTCGAAGTCGCCCTCGGAGGCGACGGCGAAGCCGGCCTCGATGACGTCGACGCCCATCTGATCGAGCATCTCGGCGATGCGGCACTTCTCGGCGACGGTCATCGACGCGCCCGGCGACTGCTCGCCGTCGCGCAAGGTGGTGTCGAAAATGACGAGGCGGTCGTGTGGTGCGGTCATGGTCGTTCGCTTTCGGGTCGGGATGAGGTCCGGTTCGACATCGTCCCCTGAGCGGGCACGCCCGCGGGCGGCACGGCTCAGGGGCTCATAAGTCGAAGCCCGAGGCCCGAAAGCGACGGCACCGGCATCAGCGGAGAACGCGCCACGGCGGCGACCGCGTGACGGCGGGACATGGTCTCGACGGTGTCGGCGACGGCCATGGGGTACGCGCTCTCCGGTGCGGCATCGCGACCGCTTCTATGAAAGCCAAATCGCCCGGCGAAGTAAAGCCCGCGGCGCGGACTGCGGTCCTCGACGATCGAGGGGGCGAGCCGCGGCTCGCGGCCCGCCGCGGTGTTCCGGTCGCGGCGATCAATCCTTGGTGCCGGCGACCAGCTTGTTGGCGCCGATCCAGGGCATCAGCGCGCGCAGCTTCTCGCCCACGGGCTCCAGCGGATGCTGGGCGTGGCGCGCGCGCAGCGCCTTGAACTCGGCCTGGCCGGCCTTGTTCTCCAGCACCCAGTCGCGCGCGAAGCGACCCTGCTGGATGTCGGCGAGCACCCGCTTCATCTCGGCGCGGGTCTCGTCGGTGACCAGCCGCGGGCCGGTCTTGTAGTCGCCGTATTCGGCGGTGTTGGAGATCGAGTAGCGCATGTTGGCGAGGCCGCCCTCGTAGATCAGATCGACGATCAGCTTGACCTCGTGGACGGTCTCGAAATACGCCATCTCCGGGGCGTAGCCGGCCTCGACCAGAGTGTCGAAACCGGCCTGGATCAGCGCCGAAAGGCCACCGCAGAGGACGGTCTGCTCGCCGAACAGGTCGGTCTCCACTTCCTCGCGGAAGGTGGTCTCGATGATGCCGGCGCGGCCGCCGCCGATCGCCGCGCCGTAGGCGAGACCGACGTCGTGGGCGTTGCCGGACGCGTCCTGGTGGATCGCCAACAACGTCGGCACGCCGGCGCCGCGCAGATATTCCGAGCGCACCAGATGACCCGGCCCCTTGGGCGCGATCATCAAGACGTCGATGTCGGGGCGCGGCTCGATCAAGCGGAAATGCACGTTGAAGCCGTGCGCGAACATCAACGCCGCGCCGGCGCGCAGGTTGGACGCCAGCTCCTCGGCGTAGAGGTCGGCCTGGAGCTCGTCGGGGGTCAGCACCATGACGACGTCGGCCCAGGCCGCCGCCTCGGCCGCGGTCATGACCTTGAAGCCGGCCTTCTCGGCGCGGGCGCGGGTGCCGGAGCCCGCGCGCAGACCGACGGCGATCTCCGGGACCCCGGCGTCCTTGAGGTTGTTGGCGTGCCCGAAGCCCTGGGAGCCGTAGCCGATCACCGCCACCTTCTTGGTCTTGATGAGGTTCAGATCGGCGTCGGTGTCGTAGTACACGCGCATCGCTCGGCGTCCTTGTCGTTGCTCGCGGCCCCGACCGCCCGTCGGCGCCGCTCGGTTCGCGCTCTCAGCTCTGCGGCGACAGCGTGCGCAGGCCGCGGGCCATGGCGACCACCCCGGCGCGGCTGACCTCGGCGGGCTCGAGCAGCCGCAGGAAGCTGTCGATGTCCTCGCTCGAGCCGGTGACCTCGAAGGTCAACGTGTCGAGCGTCCGGTCGATCAGCCGCGCCCCCATGAAGTCGGCCACCCGCAGCGCATCGATCAGCCGCGGGCGGTCGCCGGTCACCTTGGCGAGCGCCAGCTCGCGCTCGACCACCTCGCCTTCGACGGTGAGATCGGCGAGCTGGCGCACCGGCACCTGCTTGGCCAAGAGCGCCTTGATCTGCTCGATGATCTGCTCGGTGCCGGAGGTCACGATGGTGATGCGCGAGAGGTGCTCGGCGCGGTCGACCTCGGCCACCGTCAGACTGTCGATGTTGTAGCCGCGGCCCGAGAACAGGCCGATGACGCGGGCCAGCACGCCGGGCTCGTTGTCGACCAGGACGGCGACGGTGTGGCGGCGGATGGCGTCCGCCTTGGTGCGTTGTTCGTAGAGCACGCGTCCGGTCTTTCGGGCTCAGACGAGCGGCATGCCGTCGTCGGATCCCTCGACCGTCGCATCGGGGTCCTCGGGCGCGAGCATGATCTCGTTGTGGGCGGCACCGCCGGGGATCATCGGATAGACGTTCTCGGCGCGGTCGACGACGATGTCGGCGACCACCGGCTTGTCGACGGCGATCATCTCCCGGATGACGTCGTCGAGCTCGTCCGGCGTGGTCGCCCTGAGCCCCACCGCCCCGAAGGATTCCGCCAGCTTCACGAAGTCCGGCAGGCTGTCCATG
>JAAAPF010000132.1 GCA_009908425.1 Alphaproteobacteria bacterium | reverse complement strand
GAGCTGACGACGTAGCGCCATGAAGGCGGCCTCGTCGTCGGCGACGCGGGCGTAGTGGTCGGGCTCGCCGATCCAGGCGAGGTAGCGCTCGGCGAGGTCGAGCTCCGCCAGCTCGGCGTCGACGGCGGCGGGGCCCTCGAACCCGTAGGCGGCGACGATCGCGTCGCGGTCGAGGTCGCGGGCGTGCTGGCGCAGCTTGAGCCGGCGGTTGATCCAGCCGTATTCGAGCCGCAGCGACGGCGCCATCTGGAGCGCCGCCTCGATGAACTCGACCTCCGCGGCGGCGGTGTCGGGCGGCAACACCGCCGCTTCCACCGCCGCGAAGCCGACGAAGCGGGCGGGCTCGGCGGCGCGCAGCTCGCGCATCGCGGCGAGGCGGCGGTTGCCGTTGACGACGACGCCGGAGCGGGTGATCAAGAGTGGCTCGGTCTGCCGGCCGTGCTCGGCGAGCTCGTCGAAGATCGGGGCGCGGGGATCGCGGGCGGCCGCGATCAAGAGGCGGTGCAGCAGCGCCTGGACGTCGCCGTCGGCGGCGCGGGCGCGCAGCTGCGCGACGGCCTCGCCGCGCTGCTCGGCGGCGGCGGCGACCTCGGCGAGGATGCGGCCGTTGTCCGGGCGGTAGACCAGGACTTCCTCGGCGATCGTCGTCACCGGCAGCTCGATATAGCCCCCCGGTGCCGGTACGACGTGGCGGTTGGTGGCGGTCGCCAAGGCGGCGTCGACGCGGGCCCGGCGCTCGTCCTCGTCGGGCAGCGCGGTCGCGGTCGCGTCGTCGGTCATGCGATCCTCCCGTCGCGGTCGGCGCGGCGGGCGCTCAATCGCCGGGCGCCGTTTCACGTGAAACATCGGCCTGCGCCCGGTCGGCCTCGCGCGCGCGGGCGAGGCGCGCGATCTCCTCGCCGAAGGAATCGAGCCCGGCGGTGAGCCGGCGGTAGTCGTCGCGGCCGAGCCACAGATACTGGACGTAGGTCAGCGCGACGACGTCGGCGCTGCGGCGCTGGCCGGTGATCAGCGCGGTCTCGCCGAAGACGTCGCCGGTGCCGAGCGTGCGCCGGCCATTGGGCCACTGCACCGCCACCGCGCCGTCGACCAAAAAGTACATGCCCTCGCCGACGTCGCCCTTGCGGATGAGGCGGTCGCCCGGCACCGCCAGGCCGGGCCTGAGCGCCCGGCGCAGGCGCCGGCGGCTGCGGCGGTCGAGCTGCTCGAACAGCGGCACCCGCTCCAGCAGCGTCGTCGGATCGAGGCGCAGGTCGAGGGCGGGTAGGCGGTCGCTCCGGCGCCGGCGCTCGGCCACCTGACGGGCGAGCGCCCGGCCGGCGGCGCCGCTCAACAGGCCGTCCTCCTGCAGCTCACGGTAGACCTCGGCCTCCAGCCGGAGGCCGGCGCGGCGTAGAAAGCGGGTCTCCAGCTCGCGGGCGTAGGCGGGGTACTGGTGGCGCAGGCCGTCGACCGCCTTCTGGTGGGCGTCGAGTCGGGCGCTCAACAGGGTGTCGACCCGCTGCGCCGCCTCCTCGCCCATGAACCCCTCGAGCTCGCCGGAGACGTCCCGGCGCAGGCGGATGAGCACGGCGCGGCGCACCAGGATGACCTCGTAGCGCAGGGCGAGGGCGCGGGCGAGCGGCCGGCTCCAGCCGAGATTGCGGTAGAGCCACAGGTAGAGCCGGAGGCTGCGCTCGTAGGCGAGCTCGCGCTTGGCGGCGGCGGCGTAGGCGGCGAGGCCGTGCGAGCGCAGGGCCTCGCCGAGATCGCGCGGGCCGCGCAGCAGCGCGGCGGCGGCTTCGCGCCCGACGATGCCCTCGTCGTAGAGCTCGCGGTAGCGCTCGGCCTCGCGCTCGGTGATCGCGGCGATGGCGGCGGCGATGCGCTCGCGCCGCGCCGTCTCCGAGAGCGGCGTCAGCTCCTGGACCACCGGGCGAATGTCGTCGACCAGGTCGTCCGCCACGTCCAGGCCGAGGCCGACCCGCAGCTCCGACAGCCGGTCGGCGAGCCGCGCGCCGACGACGCGGGCGGCGCGCTCGCGCATGACCTGATCGAGCCGGGATAGGCCGCCGAGCCCGAGCGAGCGCAGAAGCGGACGCAGCGTGGGCGCCTGGACGAACAGCGTCACCAGCACGAAGGCGCAGGCCAACACGCCGACGCGCTCGCGCAGGAAGGGGGGTAGCTCGGGGTCGGCGGCGACGGTGAGGGCGAGGACGACGGTGACCGCGCCCCTGAGCCCGCCCCACAGCATGGCGAGGCGAAAGCGGGGGCTCACCGGACTCGCGATCCGGGCGGCCGCGAGGCCGGGGATCAGGCCGTAGAGGACGACGGCGCGGGCACCGAGGCAGGCGACGGTGACCACGACGACGGCCGCGAGGTCGAAGACCTGGGGCCGCAGCGTGACCGGCACCAGCAGCGTGGCGCCGACCACGATCAGCGCGCCCGCCCAGTTGGCGAGCTGGCCCCACAGCAACAGCACCTGCCGGCCGAGCGCGGGCGGCACCCGCAGGTCCAGCGCCCGGCCCAGCACCAGCCCGCTCAGCACCACGGCGACGACGCCCGACGCGCCGAGATAGCGTTCGGCACCGACGAAGGCGAGGTAGGGCAGCGCCAGGCTGATGGTCAGCGCGGCGTCGGGCGAGTTGCGCAGGCGCGCGACCACGGCGCCGGCGAGCCAGCCCATGGCCGCGCCCAAGAGGCCGCCGCCGGCGAAGGTCCAGAGAAAGGCGAGGCCGATGGCGGCGGGGTCAGCCGAAGCGTC
>JAAAPF010000021.1 GCA_009908425.1 Alphaproteobacteria bacterium | reverse complement strand
CGCGGCAGCTCACCGCGGTGGGCGATACCGTCAACGTCGCGAGCCGGCTCGAAGCCCTCGCCAAGACCCACGCCGCCGAGCTCGTCGCCAGCACCGCCGTGCTCGAGCGCGCCGGCCGGCGCCCCCGCACCACCGCCGCGGTCGGGGTGCGGGGCCGCAGCGGCGAGGTCACGGTCGAGATCTTCGCCCGCGCCGCCGACCTCGCCGCCGCGACCGACCCCGCGGCGTTCGCCCCGGCCGCCTCGTGAGCGGCGTGCGCGTCGAAGCGGCACCCGCTGCTCAAAACCTGGACGCAACGCCGCTGCGGCGGGCACCCGGCCGGGGTCGCCCGGTTGGCATATCGCTTGCACCAAGCGCCATACCTTCGGGCGCGAGGTTCCGCTCGGGCCGATCGACTTCAACGTGACCATGGACGCGCCAGCCATCGACCGCTTCGACTCTTCCGTCGGCGAAGCCCCGCCCCAGCGCACCACCGGTGAGCTGGAGGTCGGCTTTCGCCGGCGCGACGGCGCGACGGTGGTGGAGCGGCTCTACCAGAGCGGCGCCGCGCGGGCGCGGCTGCCCCGCGAGGACACCCGCGGCCTGCGCGACGTCACCCTGATCAACCTCGCCGGCGGGCTCACCGGCGGCGACGTTTTCTTCCAGCGGCTGGGATGGGCGGCCGGCACCGCCGCCGGGGCGACCACCCAGGCGGCGGAGAAGATCTACCGCGCCGCCGCCGGCGACGTCCGCATCCGCACCGAGCTCGCCGTCGGTGCCGGGGCCTGGGCGGAGTGGCTGCCGCAGGAGACGATCCTGTTCGAGGGCGCCGCCCTCGACCGCCGGCTGCGCGTCGACGTCGCGGGCGACGGCCGGCTGCTCGCGGTCGAACCGGTCGTCTTCGGCCGGCTGGCCATGGGCGAGCGGGTACGCTACGCCCGGCTGACGGATCGGCTCGACGTCCGCGTCGACGGCCGCCGCGTCTGGCTCGACGTCAACCGCTTGGTGCCGCCGGTGGACGCGCTGTTGGACCGGCCGGCGCTCGGCGACGGCGCCCGCGCCGTGGCGACGGTGCTCTATGTCGGCTCGGACGCCGCGGCCCGGCTGGGCGAGCTGCGGGCCATCGTCGACGCCGCACCGGTCACCGCCGCCGTCAGCCGGCTGGACGCCGTGGTGGTGGCGCGGCTGGTCGACCCGGCGCCGGCGGCGCTGCGCCGCGCCCTGATCGAGGTCCTGGAGCGGGCGCGGGCCACGCTCGGCGCCTGGCCGCCGCAGCTGCCGCGGGCCTGGCACATCTGAGGAGGAGACCGGCGAGGCGATGCAGCTGACCCCGCGCGAGAAGGACAAGCTCTTGGTGGCGATGGCCGCGGAGGTCGCGCGCAAGCGCCTCGCCCGCGGCGTCAAGCTCAACCACCCGGAGGCCGTCGCACTGATCACCGACTTCGTCGTCGAGGGCGCGCGCGACGGCAAGAGCGTCGCCGAGCTGATGGAGGCCGGCGCCCACGTCGTCGGCCGCGAGCAGGTGATGGCGGGCGTCGCCGAGATGATCCACGACGTGCAGGTGGAGGCCACTTTCCCCGACGGCACCAAGCTCGTCACCGTCCATGAACCGATCCGATGACGCCATCCGCGAGGTCGGTGCCGACGAGCTCGCCGCCGCCGGTGCGGCCGTGCGCGCGCTTCTGGCCGACGGCGTGGCGAGCGGCGCCTCGCTCGGCTTTCTGGGCCCGCTCGACGACGGCCTCGCCCGGGCTTGGCTCTCGGCGTGCGTCGACGAGGTCGCGGCCGGCACGCGCCGCGTCTGGCTCGCCTACGACGCGGCCGGGGCCGTGACCGGCATGGTCCACCTCGCCCACGCCACCAAGCAGAACGCCCCCCACCGGGCGGAGGTCCAAAAGCTCGTCGTCGCCGCGACCGCCCGGGGCCGCGGGCTCGGCACCCGCCTGATGGCGGCGCTGGAGCGCGGGGCGCGCGAGGCCGGCCGTTGGCTCTTGATCCTCGACACCGACGCCGACAGCGGCGCCGTCGACTTCTACCGCGACCGCGGCTGGGGATCGGTCGGGGTCATCCCGTTCTTCTGCCTCAGCCCCGCCGGCGAGCTGCAGGGCACCCACGTCTTCTGGCGCGATCTGCGGGAGACGGCCGATGCGTGAGGCGGTACCCGTCGCCGCCGTCGCCGGCCTGTGGATCGCGGCCGGCCTCAACCTCGGCCTCCTGTTCGACCTGAAGGCGACGACGACCACGCTCGCGGCCCTGCTCGTCGCGACCGCGCTCGCCCTGCCGGCGTCGGCGCGGCCGGCGGCGGCGGTCGCGGTGCCGGCGCCGGCGGTGGTGTTCGCGGCCGCGGTGGTCCATCCGCTGGCGGCCGTGGCGGTCATGGTGCCGGCGCTCGCGATCCTCGCCCGGCTCCTGCGCGGCACCGGTCTCGGTGCGGGCCGCCGCTGGACGGTCGCCGCAGGCGTCGCCGCCGCCTTCTGGCCGGCGCTGTTGGGCCTCGTCTCCAACAGCGTCGTCGAGGTCGCCTGCCCCGCGGGCGGGGTCGACGAGGCGTGCTACGGCTTCTGGCGCGTCGGTACGACGTGAGGGGGAACGCGATGGGGAGGCAGGGACATGATCCCCGGTGAGGTGATCGCCGCCGACGGCGAGATCGAGCTCAACGCCGGCCAGCCGACGGTGACGCTCGAGGTCGCCAACACCGGCGACCGGCCGATCCAGGTCGGTTCGCACTACCATTTCTTCGAGACCAACGCGGCCCTCGCCTTCGACCGCGCCCGCGCCCGCGGCATGCGGCTCGACATCCCGGCCGGCACGGCGGTCCGCTTCGAGCCCGGCCAGGTGCGCGAGGTCACGCTCGTGCCCTATCGCGGCGACCGCAAGGTGTTCGGCTTTGGACAACAGGTGATGGGCGCGCTCGACTGAGCCCACCCCGGGGAGGACGCCATGCCCAGACGGATCAGCCGCGCGGCCTACGCCGACATGTACGGGCCGACGACCGGCGACAAGGTGCGCCTCGCGGACACCGAGCTGTTCCTCGAGGTCGAGGGCGACCACACCGTCTACGGCGAGGAGGTCAAGTTCGGCGGCGGCAAGGTCATCCGCGACGGCATGGGCCAGAGCCAGGCGACCCGCGCCGCCGGGGCGGTCGACACCGTCGTCACCAACGCGCTGATCGTCGACGCCACCGGCATCTACAAGGCCGACGTCGGCTTGAAGGACGGCCGCATCGCCGGCATCGGCAAGGCCGGCAACCCCGACACCCAGCCCTATGTCAGCATCGTGGTGGGGCCCGGCACCGAGGCCATCGCCGGCGAGGGCAAGATCCTGACCGCCGGTGGCTTCGACAGCCACATCCACTTCATCTGCCCGCAGCAGATCGAGGAGGCCTTGTGCTCGGGCGTGACGACCATGCTCGGCGGCGGCACCGGCCCCGCCACCGGCACCAACGCCACCACCTGCACGCCCGGACCCTGGCACATCGGCCGCATGCTGCAGGCGGCCGAGGCCTTTCCGATGAACCTCGCCTTCGCCGCCAAGGGCAACGCCGCCACGCCCGACGCCCTGGTCGAGCAGATCCAGGCCGGGGCGTGCGCGATGAAGCTGCACGAGGACTGGGGCACGACCCCGGGCGCGATCGACAACTGCCTCGCCGTCGCCGACGACCTCGACGTGCAGGTGATGATCCACACCGACACGCTCAACGAGAGCGGCTTCGTCGAGACCACGATCAACGCGCTCAAGGGCCGCACCATCCACGCCTACCACACCGAGGGTGCCGGCGGCGGCCACGCCCCGGACATCATCAAGATCTGCGGCGAGGCCAACGTCCTGCCGTCGTCGACCAACCCGACCCGGCCCTACACGGTGAACACGGTGGCCGAGCATTTGGACATGCTCATGGTCTGCCACCATCTCGACCCCAACATCCCCGAGGACGTCGCCTTCGCCGAGAGCCGGATCCGCAAGGAGACCATCGCCGCCGAGGACATCCTCCACGACCTCGGCGCCTTCTCGATCATGGGCTCCGACAGCCAGGCCATGGGCCGCGTCGGCGAGGTGATCGTGCGCACCTGGCAGACCGCCGACAAGATGAAGCGCCAGCGCGGCGCCCTCGCCGACGAGGAGGGCACCTCCGACAACCTCCGCATCAAGCGCTACGTCGCCAAATACACCATCAACCCGGCGATCGCCCACGGCATCGCCAACCACGTCGGCTCGATCGAGGTGGGCAAGCTCGCCGATCTGGTCCTGTGGAACCCGGCCTTCTTCGGCGTGAAGCCCGATCTGGTCTTGAAGATGGGCTCGATCGCGGCGGCACCGATGGGCGATCCCAACGCCTCGATCCCGACGCCGCAGCCGGTGCACTACCGGCCGATGTTCGCCGCCTTCGGCAAGTCGCTCACCCGCTCGGCGGTGAGCTTCGTCTCCAAGGCGGCGCTCGCCCGCGACCTCGGCGCCCAGCTCGGGCTCGAGCGCGATCTCCTCGCCGTCGACGACACCCGCTCGGGCATCTCCAAGGCCTCGATGGTCCTGAACGACGCCACGCCCTCGATGGAGGTCGACCCCGAGACCTACGAGGTGAAGGCCGACGGCACGCCGCTCGTCTGCGAGCCCGCCAAGGAGCTGGCGATGGCGCAGCGCTACTTCCTCTTCTGAGCGCGGCGATGCAACGGGCGACGCGGACCCTCCCCGAAGCCGAGGTGGTCGACGCCACCGTCGCGCTTCACGTCACCCTCGACCTCGAGGGCCGGCGCAAGCGCCGCCACGTCGTGCGCGCCGCGGAGGGCGAGGAGGTGCTGATCGACCTCGCCGCGCCGCCGACGCTCGCCGATGGCGACGGGCTGGTGCTCGCCGACGGCCGGGTCGTGCGGGTCGTCGCCGAGCCGGAGCCGCTCACCGCGGTCGAGGCCGGCCCGAGCTGCCCGCTGGTCAAGCTGGCCTGGCATCTGGGCAACCGCCATCTGCCGGTGCAGTTCGCGGACGCGCGCCTCTTGATCCGCCGCGACCACGTCAGCGAGGCGATGCTGGAAGGTTTGGGGGCGCGACTGGGGCACGTGACGGCTCCCTTCGATCCCGAACCCGGCGCCTACGACCACCCTCACGGCCAGGGGGCGAGCCATGAGCACGGGTGAGCGCGCCCTGTTCCGGCTGATGTCGTGGCTGTCGCCGAGCTTCCCGGTGGGCTCCTACACCTACAGCCACGGTCTCGAGGCCGCCGTCGAAGACGGGCTCGTCGTCGACGGCGACACGCTCGCCGCCTGGATCGAAGACCTGTTGGTCGCCGGCAGCCCGCGCAACGACGCGATCTTCCTGACCGCAGGCTGGCAGGCGGCCTGTGCGGAGGACGAGATGCGCTTCGCCGAGGTGCGCGAGCTGGCCGCGGTCTGCCACGCCACCGCGGAGCTGAAGCTCGAAAGCCTGCAGCAGGGCGGTGCCTTTCGCGACGCCGTGCGGCGGTCCTGGCCGGCGCCGGGGATCGAGCGCCTGTGCGAGGACGCGCCGTTGGCCTATCCGGTCGCCGTGGGCGTCACCGCCGCGGCCCACGGTGTGCCGCTGCGCTCCGCACTCCACGCCTATCTCCACGCCTTCGCCGCCAACCTGGTCTCGGCCGGCGTGCGACTCATCCCCTTGGGCCAGAACGCCGGCCAGCGCGCGCTCGCGGCCCTGGAGCCGCCGGTCCACGCGCTCGCCGAGGCGGCCGAGACGGCGACGCTCGACGATCTCGGCGGCTGCGCCTGGCTCGCCGAGATCGGCTCGATGCGCCACGAAACCCAATACACGAGGCTGTTCCGCTCATGAGCTCGCCCCACGGTCCTCTACGCGTCGGCATCGGTGGCCCCGTCGGCTCGGGCAAGACCGCGCTCACCGATGCGCTCTGCAAGCACCTCAGGGACCGGTTCCAGCTGGCGGTCGTGACCAACGACATCTACACCCAGGAGGACGCCCAGTTCCTCACCCGCTCGGGCGCGCTCGCACCGGAGCGCATCCGCGGCGTCGAGACCGGCGGCTGCCCCCACACCGCCATCCGCGAGGACGCCTCGATCAACCTGCAGGCCATCGCCGAGCTCAGGAGCGCCCACCAGCAGCTCGACCTGATCCTGGTGGAAAGCGGCGGCGACAACCTCGCCGCCACCTTCAGCCCCGAGCTCGCCGACCTCACCATCTACGTCATCGACGTCTCCGCCGGCGACAAGATCCCCAGAAAGGGCGGCCCCGGCATCACCCGCTCGGACCTCCTGGTCATCAACAAGATCGACCTCGCGCCCCTGGTCGGCGCCTCGCTCGAGGTGATGGACCGCGACTCGCGGACGATGCGCGGCGAGCGGCCCTTCGTCTTCACCAACATCCGCGCCGGTGCCGGCGTCGCGGACGTGGCGCGCTTCATCTGCGAGCGGGGTGGGTTGGGGGTGTGAGGGTCGGCTCGCTTAGACGCCGCGATGACGTGAAGAACGGCACGTTGGCCGTCTACGAGCGGTGAGAGGCGCCGCCGCCCATGGGCGACGTCGACGAAGATCGCCGCGAGCGAGGCGAGGGACACCTTGGCCGACCTGGTCGATGCGCCACGGCCGGTGACGAGGTCGTCGCGAGTGCCGACGGCGGCGCCGCCCTCCGTCTCACGCCGGTGCAGAGTGCCCGGACGCCCGAGGAGCGGCGCGCCGTTCGGGAACGCGTCAGGCGGGAGAACGACGTCGCGAAGACGGACGTCGTCAGCGCGCTGTCGCGGCGCCGGCACGGGTGCCGGCGCCGCCAACACGCGCCCCGTTCAGCCCGTCCGGCGCGGCCGCGCCAACAGGCGCAGGCAGGCGGCGGCGAGCGCCGACTTCAAGACCATGCCGAAGAGGAAGGGCGTGGCCCCGACGGCCGCCGCCTGTGCCAGCCCCATGCCGGTGAGCGTCGCCAGCCAGGAGACGCCGAGCGCCAGGATGGCGAGGTGGCCCGCCAGCATGACGGCGAAGGCGGAGACCGCGGTCTTGGCGAGACCGCGCTCGGCGCACCAGCCGACCGCCGCCGCGACGGCGACGAAGGCGAAGAGGTAGCCGCCGGTGGGGCCGATCAGATGCGCCGCCCCGAAGGCGCCGCCGGCGAAGACCGGCAGGCCCACGGCGCCCTGGGCGAGATAGGCGGCGACCGTGGCCCCGCCGAGGCGCCAGCCGTAGACCGCGCCGATCAGCACCACCGCGAAGGTCTGCATCGTCATCGGCACCGGCACCATCGGCACCTCGATCCAGGCGCCGGCGGCGAGCAACACGGTGCCGGCGAGCACCAGGAAGACCCGCCGCGGCCAAGCGCCGCCGCGGAACCAGGCGAGCGCGTCGGCGCCGCCGTTCGTCAGTTCTCGAACCATGCGTCCCCCTCTCGTCGAAGACCGTGCGACGTCACCCCGTCGTAACCCGGCCGCGACCGTGGCTCCAAGACGCTCGCTCGGGCCGAGGCTCGGTCCAACGTCTCGGTCCCGAGCGCGGCCGCCGGGATCTCGCCTTCGCTCCAATAGCCGGAATGGTCGCGACGGTCGTCCCGGGCGCGGCGCTGCTCGGCCGGGGCGTTGCCCGGCCCGGCGGCGATCGGTCCGCCCACGAAGTCGCTCGACCGATGGGAGTTCCACCACTCGGCGCCGGCCGGCGGTGGGGCGGTGAGGGCGAGAAAGTGGGCATAGAGCGTGTCCAACGGCGCGCCCACCGTCACCAGGCGCAGCCGCGGCGGCGCCTGGCCCCGGGCGTCGCCCGACGCGCCGCCGTGGCCGCCCGCAGGCGGGCGCGACGCCAGCGCGTCGACCGCGATCCGGGCGCCTTGGCCGTGGCGAGCACGGTGACCTCCGCCGCGCCGGGGCGCCGGTTCGAGATCCGACCAGTCGACCTCCCGGACGCGCAGCCGCGGACGGTCGCCGTCGCCGATGTCGCCGCGCGCCGGCAGCTCGGCGGCGAGCGTCTCGACCAGCGCGCCCGGTCGATCAACGCCGGCCCCGTGGACGGCGACCAGATGGCGCCCCGCCGGCTCCGCCGCGGTCGTCCGACCGTGCGCCGGCGGGGCCCGCTCGATCCGCGCCGGCGGCGCTCATTCGGCCGCCGCCTCCGCCGCCTCGGGGAGCTCGACCACCGGCTCCTGCGGCGTCAGGCTGACCTCCCGGCCGCGGTGGGTGAGGTCGACGGCGGGGCCCTGCAGGAGCGTGTAGCGGGTGCGGTCGTGGCCGGCCTCGACGCACAGGCGGCTGCCGCGGACCTCGAGATGGAAGGTGAGCCCGCTCCACATCTTCGGCAGCTTCGGATCGAAGCGCAGATGGCCGCCGTGGTCGCGCAACCCGCCGAAGCCGTAGACCAGCGCCAGCCAGGTCCCGCCGATCGAGGCGATGTGGGCGCCGTGCTTGACGTTGCCGCCGACGTCCGAGAGGTCCATCGTCGCCGCGAAGTGGAAATATTCGAGCGCCTTCTCGTACTCGCCGATCTCGTTGGCGATGATGCTCTGGATGCACACCGACAGCGACGAATCGTGGGTCGTCAGCGGGTCGTAGTAGTCGAAATTGCGACGCTTCTCCTCGACCGAGAACTCGTGGCTCAACAGGAACATCGCCAGGATGATGTCGGCCTGCTTGATCACCTGATGGCGGTAGAGGTTGAGCGGATGATAATACAAGAGAAGCGGATAGTGATCGGAGGGGGTGCGCAGGAAGTCCCAGATCGGCTTGTCGGTGAAGCTGTCGTCCTGGAGGTGGATGCCGAGGTCGTCGTCGTAGGGCAGGAACATGTGGGAGGCGGCCTGCTCCCAATCCTCCAGTTCGTCCTCGTCGAGGTCGGTGGCGCGCACCAGGCGGGCGAAGGCCGCCGGACTGTCGCGGGCGACGGCCCGGACGCTGGCGGCGGCGTAGCGCAGGTTCTCCCGCGCCATCAGGTTGGTGAAATAGTTGTTGTTGACGATCGCGGTGTATTCGTCCGGCCCGGTCACCCCGGCGATGCAGAACTGGGCGTTGCGGTGGAAGTTGTAATAGCCGAGCGACAGATAGAGCCGGGCCGTCTCCACCAGGATCTCGACGCCGTAGTCGTGCAGGAAGGCGACGTCACCGGTGATGTCGACGTATTTGCGCAGGGCGTAGGCGATGTCGGCGTCGATGTGGTACTGGGCGGTGCTGGCGGCGTAGTAGGCCGAGGCCTCGTCGCCGTTGATCGTCCGCCACGGGAAGAGCGCGCCGCGATGACCGAGCTCCTTGGCGCGCCGGCGCGCCCGGTCGAGCTTGTCGTAGCGGTACTTCAACAGCGAGCGGGCGATGCGGGGATTGGTGTAGCAGATGAAGGGCAGGACGTAGATCTCGGTGTCCCAGAAATAGTGCCCCTCGTAGGTCTGTCCGGTCAGCCCCCGCGCCCCGATGCCGGCGCCGTCGACGCAGGCCGACGCCTGTAGCAGCTGGTAGAGGTTCCAGCGGATGACCTGTTGGGTGCGGTCGTCGTGGTCCGAGACCTTGATGTCGCTGCGCTGCCAGAAGTCGGTGACGGCACGCTCCTGCCGCGCGCAGAGATCCCCGAAGCCGCAGGACTTGGCCGAGTCGAGCGTCCAGCCGACCTGACGGCGCAGCTCGTCGGCGCCGCGGTGGCGGCTGTGGTGGTAAGCCAGGAACTTGGTGAGGCGCAGGGTGTGGCCGGCCTGGGCGTCGATGCGGAAGACCGCCTGCGCGCCCTGCTCGCGCCGCTCGATGCCGACGTCCCAGGCGTCCTCGCACTCGACGGCGTGGTCCATGCCGCAGGCCATGCGGGCACCGCTGAGCTCGGTGCCGAAGCTCAAGACGGCCCGGCAGTCGTCGCCCTCGCCCATCCCGAGCGGGCGCAGCGCGTGCTCGGCGAGGCGCGGCCCGAGACGGGGGTCCTCGGGATCCTGGCTGTCCGTCATCGGCGCGGTGCGGCCGAGCTCGGAGGCGACGATCACCGACGCGCCGTCGCCCTCGATGGTGATCTCGGCGTGGATCGCCGCGAGATGGCGGTTGGTGAAGGAGACCAGTCGGGTGGTGCGGTAGCGGATGCGCTTGCCGTTGGGGTGCAACCAGGTGAGCTCGCGGACCTTGAGGCCGCGCGCAAGGTCGAGCCGGCGCTGGTAGTCCGCGGTCTCGCGGGTGTCGACGTCGAAGGGCTCGTCGTCGACATAGAGCTTGAGGATCTTGCCGTCCGGGCAGTTGAGCATGGTCTGCCCGGTGTCGGGAAAGCCGTAGGCCTTCTCGCCGTAGGTGATCGGCCGGAGCTCGTAGAACCCGTTCAGATAGGTGCCGGCCTCGACCGCCGGATGGCCCTCCTCGTGACTGCCGCGCACGCCGAGATAGCCGTTGGCGAGCGCGAAGATGGTCTCGGCTTCCTGGATGAACTCGCCGGTGTAGACCCGGCTCTCGATGCCCCAGGGATCGACCGGAAAGAGGTCCTCGGGCAGCTGGAGGCGTGTGCGCAGCACCATCTCAGGCCGTCCCCGTCACCAACGGATCGTCGATGAGATCGCCGGCGTCGGCGACGACGCGGTCGGCGCCGTTCGCCCTGAGCGCCTCGGCCCCGGCGCCGCGGTCGACCCCGACCACGAGCCCGAACTCGCCGCGCCGCCCCGCCTCGACGCCCGAGAGCGCGTCCTCGAAGACGGCGGCCTCGGCCGGCGTCGCCCCCACCTGCTCGGCCGCGCGGACGTAGGTGTCGGGCTCGGGCTTGCCGCGCATGCCCTCGCGCTCGAGGTCGGTGCCGTCGACGATGGCGTCGAAGTGCTCGAACAGCCCCGCCGTCCGCAACACCGGCCGGCAGTTCTTCGACGACGACACGCACGCCGTCTTGTGGCCGTGGGCGCGCAGGCGGTCGATCAGCGCCACGCACTTGTCGAAGACGGGCACGCCCTCCTTGGCCAGGACCTCGTTGAACCAGTCGTTCTTGGCGTTGCCGAGGGCGCAGACGGTGTCGTCGCCGGGCGGGTCGTCGGGGGAGCCCAGCGGCAGCTCGATGCCGCGCGAGGCGAGGAAGTCGCGCACGCCCTCGTAGCGCGGCTTGCCGTCGATGTGGGCCAGATAGTCCTCGGGCAGCTTCAACGGCTCGAAGGCGCCGCCGCCGGCGCGCCGCTCCAGATAGCCGTCGAACAGCCGCTTCCAGGCGCGACCGTGGATCGAGGCGGTGTCGGTCACCACCCCGTCGAGGTCGAACAGCCAAGCCGTGATCGTCGTGGGCGTTCTGCCCGTCGTCTCGCTCACGCGCACCTCCCCCGTGTCGTCGATGCCGCAGTCTAGCGCACCGCGGCCCGGAGCGGGCGACCCCTCATTCGTCGATTTTTCACCCGACGGCGTCGACCAGCTGGCCCACCGCTTCGACCACGCCGGGCCAGCCGCGCGGCCGCCACCCCAGCGCCTGCAGCTTGTCGGTCGCCATCACCCCGCCCGGCGGCGGCGACGCCGGCGCCAGCGCGCCGCCGGCGAGGCGGGTGACGGCGCGATGGCTGACCACGACGTCGGAGAGGTTGAAGGCCTGGCCGGAGACCGAACCGGCGGGCGCGGTCAACAACAGCCGCACCGCGGCGGCGAGATCGGCGCCGTGGACCTCGGTGCCGATGCGCGGGCGCGGCGGTGTCCCGGCGCGGCTCGCCCGCACGACGTCGAGCCACTTGGCGCGCGCCGGGCCGTGGGCGAGGCCGTAGACGCCGGTGGCGCGCAGGCTCGCCGCCGGCCAACCCTCGGCCCGGCCGTAACCGGCGAGCACCACCTCCACCGCCGCCTTGTAGGCGCCGTAATGGGTGGTCGGCCGCACCGGGTGGCGTTCGTCGAGCGGGCGGTCCCACAGGCGTTGGCCGTAGACCGCGCGCGAGGAGAGAAAGACGACGCGCTCGACGCCGGCCCGCCGCGCCGCGCGCACCAGCCGCAGCGACCCCTCCAGGTTGGTCGCCAGAAAGGCGTCGCTGTCGGCGCCCTCGCCGCCGCGGTAACGCCCCTGGACGTGCTCGAAGGCGGCGTGGACCAGCGCGTCGGCGCCGTCCAAGAGGGCGTCCTCGCTGCCGGGCCGGTCGAGCCCGCCGAGCCGCCAGTCGACCGGGCCGGCGAAGCCGCGGCGGTCGCTGGTGGCGCGGGTCCAGGCGCGCACCGCGTGGCCGTGCGCGGTCAGGTCGTCGACGACGAAGCGGCCGACGTAACCGGTGGCGCCGGTGACGGCGACCAGCACCTCAGCCCGCCGACGACGCCGGCAAGTCGTCGGGCGGCGCGCCGCCGTCGTAGAGCCGCCACCACAGCTCGATCAGCGGCTGCAGTCGGTCGGCCTTGGGATGGTCGTCCTGCCAGGGCTTCTCGTACTGGTAGTGCACCACCTTGATCCGCCGCCAGTCCCACAGTTGCGGTAGGTTGAAGAAGACGTACTGCAGCGTGTTGTAGGTGTAGGGTAGACCGTGCCAGTCGGGATACCAATACTCCAGAAAGGTCTGATCGGTCCGGCGCCACCAGGCGTCGGGGCGATCGAGCGCCGCCAACATCGCGGCGAAGCGGGCCGGGGCGGGTTCCACGGTGAAGACGCCGGAGTTGAGGCGGTGGAAGTCGGCCAGCGTCTCGTAGAGGTTGGGCGCGGCGGCGAAGTCGGGATAGCCGAAGAGCCGGTCGATCGGCTTCACCACCACGGTGTCGGCGTCGAGGAAGACCAGCCGGTCGTAACCGTCCAGCTCCCACAGGCGCAGCTTCTGGAAATTGTCGAGCGGGTCGTGGAAGTCCGGCTTGACCCCTTTGGTGAAGGGGGCGGCTTGGTGCTGGGCGGCGCGGGAATGGCGCGCCCGGAACGCGTCCGACAGCGGCAGCGGCGGCAACTCGCGGATCACCGCGCCCGCGCGGGCGAGGGCTTCGAGCCCGGGGGCGCCGCGCTTGGCCAGCACCACCAGCGGCGCCGCGGCGCCGACCGCCGCGAGCGAGCGGGCCAGCGCCAGCGCGCCCAGGGCGTAGTCGGCGTTGGTGACCAGCGTGGCGTAGGCGCAGCGCAAGGCGGCCGGCTCAGTCCGCCCCGCCCACGACCTTGAGGTTGGGGCGCTGCTCGCGCTCGAGCTCGCGGGCGATCTCCTTGGTCCAGGCCGAGTCGCAGGGGATGTGGCGCGGATCGACGCGGTGCGCCCAGCGCTTGGAGACCTCGAGGATCTCCGCCAGCAGCCCCTCGGACAGGGTCGTCGGCTCCAGGCCGAGGGCGAGGAACTGGTCGTTCTTGACGACGAGCTCGTTCTCGGCGGCCTCGTTGCGCGGATTGGTGACGTGGGCGATCTCGGCCCCCGTCATCTGCGCGACCAGCTCGGCGAGGTCGCGCACCCGGTGGGTCTCGGTCATCTGGTTGAAGATCTTGACGCGATCCCCGCGCGCCGGGGGGTTCATCAGCGCCAGCTCGACGCAGCGCACCGAATCGCGGATGTGGATGAAGGCGCGGGTCTGCCCGCCGGTGCCGTGCACGGTGAGCGGATAGCCGATCGCGGCCTGCATCAACAGCCGGTTCAGCACCGTGCCGTAGTCGCCGTCGTAGTCGAAACGGTTGACCAGACGCTCGTCGCGCAAGGTCTCCGGGGTGTTGGTGCCCCAGACGATGCCCTGATGCAGATCGGTGATCCGGAGCCGATCGTTCTTCGCGTAGTAGGCGAAGAGGATCTGATCCAGGCATTTGGTCATGTGGTAGATGCTGCCGGGGTTCGCCGGGTAGAGGATCTGCTGCTCGGCGTGCTCGCCGTCCGGCAGCGCGATCGAAACCGGCAAATAGCCTTCCGGTATGGGGGCGCCGACGCTGGAGTAGCCGTAGACCCCCATGGTCCCGATGTGCACCAGATGGGCGTCGAGGCCGAGCTCGACCAGCGCGCACAGCAGGTTGTGGGTGGCGCCGGTGTTGTTGTCGACGGTGTAGCGCTTGTGCCGGGCCGTCTTCATCGAGTACGGCGCCGCCCGCTGCTCCGCCAGGTGGACCAGGGCGTCCGGCCGCCACTCCTCCAAAAACCACTTGAGCTGCTCGTACTCGGTGGCGAGGTCGAGGCGGACGAGCTCGATCCAGGCGCCGGTGACCTCCTTCCAGGCGTCGCGGCGCTCCTTCGGGCTGGTGATCGGCGTCAGCGACTGGACGTCGAGCTCGCCGTCGATCTGACGCCGCACCAGGCTGTCGACGATGACGACCTCGTGGCCGCGCGCGGACAGATGCAGCGCCGTCGGCCAACCGATGAAGCCGTCACCCCCCAAAACCGCAATCCGCATGCGTCTTTCCTCCTCGGCCCCGCGAGAGGCGTCGTGCCACCGCCGCCGTTGAAGCCCGCGCGCCGGCAAAGATCAAGAGCGCGGGCCCGCTGCCGCCGCGGCGGTCTCGCCGCTTGGCGACGGCGGCGACGTCGACTACGGGAACAGCAAGCGGTTTTCGCTACCGCGACGCGGGCGGGCCGCGCGCCGCGGCGGGCGGGCCGCCGGCCATCGACGAGGGGGAACAACATGAGCGAGCGGACATGTCGACGACATCTCCGGGTGCTGTTGCAACGGTCGCCAAAGGGCCAGTTGCGGGGTGACGCGGAGCTTGATCGTGTAGCGCGAACGGGGAGGCGTGACGGATGACGACGCAACCGCAAGTTACCAACCTCGACCCGGCCGACCAGCAGCGGCTGCTTCGCCTGAGCACGCGCGCTTCGCAGCTGTTGAGCCACAGCTTCGCGCGTCAGCTCGAGGAGCTGATGGGCAACGAGTTCACCATGATCGACGGCCAGGCGGTGAGCCGGAGCTTTCAGGAGTTCGGTATGAAGCTCCTGACCGACCCGGCGCGGATGATGGAGGCCAACGCCCAGCTCTGGCGCGACAGCTTCACGCTCTGGCAGCGCTTCTTGGAGGGGGCGCCCAGCGGCCGGCTGCAGCCGCTGGTCGATCCGCCCAAGACCGACCGCCGCTTCAAGGACCCGGGCTGGTCGGAGAACCCCGGCTTCGCCATGCTGCAGCAGAGCTATCTGGTGTTCGCCAACTGGCTGCAGGAGCTGGTCGACGAGGCCGAGGGGCTCGACCCCCACGCCCACCAGCGCGTCAAGTTCTTCACCCGCCAGTACCTCAACGCCATCGCGCCCTCGAACTACCCGCTGACCAACCCGCAGGTCCTCAAGCACGCCCAGGACACCGGCGGCAAAAGCCTGCTCGACGGGCTCGAGCACTTTTTGGACGACCTCGAGCGCGGCGGCGGTCATCTCCGCATCCAGATGACCGACGAGCAGGCCTTCGGGCTCGGCAAGAACCTCGCGCTCACCCCCGGCAAGGTGGTGTACAAGAACGAGCTGATGGAGCTCATCCAGTACACCCCCACCACCGAGACCGTGCACGCCCGCCCGCTCCTGGTCATCCCGGCCTGGATCAACAAGTTCTACATCCTGGACCTCCAGCCCAAGAACAGCTTCGTGAAGTGGGCGGTGGACCAGGGCTTCACCGTCTTCTTGATCTCCTGGGCCAATCCGACCCAGGAGCTGGCCCACAAGCGCTTCGAGGACTATCTCGGCGACGGCGTGCTGACCGCCCTCGACGCCATCGAGCGGCAGACCGGGATGCGCGAGGTCTCCGCGCTCGGCTTCTGCATCGGCGGCATCCTCTTGGCCACCGGCCTCGCCCACATGGCGGCCAAGGGCGACGACCGCATCAAGAGCGCCACCTTCTTCGCCACCCTGTTCGACTTCGAGGAGGACGTCGGCGAGCTCGGCATGTTCGTCGACGTCCACCACCTCGACGCCATGGAGGAGCACACCGCCCGCACCGGCTTCCTCGAGGGCCGGCACATGGCCAACACCTTCTCGATGCTGCGCGAGAACGACCTGATCTGGTCGTTCGTGGTCAACAACTACCTGCTCGGGCGTGAGCCGGCGGCGTTCGACCTCTTGTACTGGAACGCCGATTCCACCCGCCTGCCGGCGCGGATGCTGTCGGACTACGCCCGCGGCTTCTATTTGCAGAACGCCCTGGCGCGGCCGGGCACGCTGGAGATCCTCGGCACCCCGATCGACACCACCAAGGTGACGACGCCGTCCTACGCCGTCGCGACCCGCGAGGACCATCTGGCGCCGTGGAAGGCGTGCTTTCCGATCAAGCACCAGTTCCAGGGGCCGGTGCGGTTCTGCCTCGGCGGTTCGGGCCACATCGCCGGTATCATGAACCCGGCGTCGAGCCACAAATACGGCTACTGGATCAACGACGCGCCGGCGCCCGACCCCGACACGTGGTTCGAGCACACCGAGTTCCACGAAGGCTCGTGGTGGCCGGATTGGGCGTCCTGGCTGGCGCGGCATTCGGGCGAGAAGGTGGCCGCGCGCGACCCCGCGGCCGGCCCGCTGACGCCGCTCGACGACGCGCCGGGCCGCTACGTCCACGACCGCTCCGACGAGGGTTGACGC
>JAAAPF010000313.1 GCA_009908425.1 Alphaproteobacteria bacterium | reverse complement strand
CGCGCTTGCCTCCGCACGCGCCTGGCGACATCATCGCTGTCCTCACGACCGGTCACCCGACCTGACGCGAACCGGTCATCCCGCTTGTCGCGCTACAGCGGGGCTCGGCACGATGTGGGGATGGGAGACGGCGGAAGCGATGTTGCGCGAGGCCGGCTTCGCTGCGGTCGCGCGGCACAGCCTCGCCCACGATCCCATGAGCGTGTGGTTCGTCGCGCGCCGGTGAGGGCGAGCAGGGGTGGCGGCGGGCTCGCCTGCGGGCTTAGGAGGTACCGTCACGTCCGCGGCCGGGAGAGAGCCCATGCGGAGAGCGGTTGGCCTTCGTCGCGTCGCCGCCTTGGCGGCAGCCATCGTGCTCGCCCCATTGCGGGCGGGAGCGGCGCCGCCCTTCGTGTGGCCGGTGGACTGCACCCACGGCGAGGACTGCTGGATCGTGCGCCATGTCGATCGCGACCCCGGTCCCGGGGTGCGCGACGTCGCCTGCGGTAGCCTCGGCGGCGACGGCCACCGCGGCACCGACATCGCGCTGGCGGACCTGTCGGCGCTCGCGCGCGGCGTCGCCGTCGTGGCCCCAGCCGCCGGCCGCGTCGTCGGCGCCCGTGACGGCATGCCCGACATCTCGACCGGGGCGGCGGGCGCGCCGGCGCTGGACGGACGCAACTGCGGCAACGGCGTCCGGCTCGACCACGGCGACGGCTGGGTCAGCCAGCTCTGCCACCTGCGCCGCGGCAGCGTGGCGGTGCGCCCGGGCGACCGGGTCGCGGCCGGTGCTCTCCTCGGCCGGGTCGGCCTCTCCGGCGAGACCAGCTTTCCGCACCTGCACGTCGGCTTCGAGCGCGCCGGCCGCCTGATCGACGTCATGGACGGCGCCGCGGTCGCCGACGGGGCGGATTGCGGCGAGGTGGCTCCGCTGTTCGCGAACGCGCCCGACTACGTCGCCTTGCCGCTGGTCGGCGCCGGGGTGGCCCCGAGGCCGCCAGAAGACGCCGACCTGTTGCGCGGCTGGCACCGCGACGCGCGTTTGCCGCCCACTTCGCCGGCACTGGTCGTCTGGCTGCAGGGTTACGGCACCCGCGCCGGCGACGTGCTGACCTTCCGCCTGCGCGACCCGGACGGCACGCTCATGGTCGATCACCGCACCACGCTCGAACGCGGCCACGCCCGCGGCAGCTATTACGCCGGTGCGCCCCGTCCGGAGGGCGGTTGGCCATCCGGACGCTACACCGCCGTCGCCACCTGGCACCGCGACGGAATTTCCGCCCGGCGCCGGGTCACGCTGGAGATCGCCGCCGCGCCGAAGGCACCCTGAGCGTCGTCGCCCGCCTCAGCTCTTGCCGGCGGTGTTGTTGATCTTGTTGAGCGCGTCCTTCACCTCGTCGAAGCTCTCCAATGCCCGCTTGTTGAGGATGGTGAAGGCTTCCTCGTTCGACTTCTGCGTCAGCTCGGAGAGTTCCTTCAGATTGCCCATCGCCTTCTCAAGCGTCTCTTTGGCGACGTCGAAGCGCATCTGCGTGTGGTTCTTCGGGTCGGTTTCCTTCATGAGGTCCTGCAGGGACTTCATCGCCTCGTCGACGCTGCCCTGAACGATCTCAAGTTCGCGCTTCATCACGGTCTGGAAGCCGTCGAGCATCGTCTTGTTGGCGAGTTGAAGGGCTTCCATGTTCTTCTGCTGGAGCGCCATCAGGGCGCTCATGTCCATGCCGGGCATGCTCATGCGCTCGAAGAGCTTGGTGAAGTCGGGGCTCTGGAAAGGGTTGTCGCTGGCCATCTCGTCCTCCCGTGCCGCATCCGGCGCAACCGCACGCCGTCGCTCGGCGACACATTACGCTGCAAGGGTTATGCTGCAATGCAACATGAACCGGCTATACGCGCGCGGCGGAGCCGCCGTCAACTCTCCGACGCGCGGATTCCACCCCGTTGCGACTTAAGAACGCCCCCGATGCGGTCGAGCTGCCGGTCGAGCTCGGCAAGGGTGCGGGCGAGGTCTTCGCTGTCGTCGTCGAGCCAGATCCGCCCGGTGCGCAGATAGGCGCTCGCCAGGGCGGCCGCGACGGCGGCGCGACGCGGACCGTGGCCGACGAGATCGGAGGCCTCGACGATCAGCTTCATCGCCCGGCGCAGGTTGCCCAGCCCCTCCAGCCAGACCTCCGGCGCCGCCTCGCGCCGCAGCCGCCCGAGTGCCGACCGCGCCGGCCGCAGGCTCTCGAAGCGCCGCATCATCAGCTCGAACACCCGCTCCTTGGGCGACATGTCGGCGAGGTCCTCGACTGCGACGTCGATCATCGCCATGTCCGCGCGTCGCCCCATCGCCGCCAGGATCTCCGCCCGGTCACCGAGCTGGGTGACGATCTCGGCGAGGCCGGCACCGGTCTCGCGCGCGAGCCGCAAGGGGCCGTAGGCCTGCCAGCCCTCGCGCTCGACCAGCCCGAGCGCGGCTTCCAGCAGGTCGACGGGGGCGTGGTCGTCGCTCCGCGTCATGCCGTCGCGTCCTCGCCGGCGAGCACGCGCGAGCGCGTCGCCGCCGCCCGCAACGCTCGGTCCACCAACGGCGCGAGACCGTCGTCCGCCATCAGCACCGCGAGCGCCTCGGCGGTGGTGCCGCCGGGGCTGGTCACGTTGCGCCGCAGCTCGTCCGGCGGCGCGTCGCCACGCCGGGCGAGCTCGCCGGCGCCGGCGACGGTGGCGAGCGCCAGCCGCGCCGCCACGTCGCCGTCGAGGCCCTGCGCCACCCCCGCCGCCGTCATCGTCTCGATCAGCCAGAAGACGTAGGCCGGACCGCCCCCCGACAGCGCCGTCACCGCGTGCATCTGGCCCTCGTCCGCGAGCCACACCGTCTCGCCCACCGCGGTCATCAGGCGGGTGGCCAGCGCGAGGACCGCGTCGTCGGCGGCCGTGTTGGCCACCAGCGCGGTAATGCCGCGACCGACGGCGGCGGGGGTGTTGGGCATCGCCCGCACGATCGGACGCTCCGCCCCCAGCGCGCGCGCGAAGCTGGCGATCGGCACCCCAGCGGCGATGGAGATGACGGCCGTCGCCGGTGGCACCCGGCCGTCCAAGGCGGCGAGGACGTCGCTCATCTGCTGCGGCTTGACCGCGAGGACGAGGGCCCGGGGCACCTCCGCGGGCCGGTCGGGGGCCGCCAGCTCGTCGATCCCGCCGCAGGTGGCCGCGCCTTTGGCCGCCCAGGCCTCGCGCGATTGCGGCGCGGGCTCGACCACCGTGAGGCTGGGGGCGGGTAGACCCGCCGCCAACCAGCCCTGGGCCAGCGCCGAGCCCATCTTGCCGCCGCCGACGAGCCACAACGGGCCGGTGAGGGCGGCGGTCATGCCTCGCCTTCGGTCTCGAGCAGCGCGGCGGTCAGCGCCTCCTGCGCCGGCTTACCGCCCCACAGATGAAACTGGAACGCCGGGTAGAAGCGTTCGCACTCGCCGAGCGCGATCTCGGTCAGGTCCTCCAAGAGCTCGAGGCCGAGGGTGCTGCCGTCGCGCACCAGAGTGGCGTGGCGAAACACCGGAACACCTTCCTCCGACCAGAAATCGAAATGTCCGAGCCAGAGCTTCTCGTTGGCGAGCGCCAACAGCTGGTAGAGGCCGCTGCGCTTCTTCGCCGGGACCTTGATGTCGAGCGCACAGGCGAGATGCAGCACGCCCATCTCGGCGTGCCAGCTGAACCACAGCCGGTAGTTGCACCACTGGGCGCCGAGCTCGGCGGCGAGCTCGTCCTCGCCGTGGCGCTCGTAGGCCCAGTCGTTGGCGATGGCGATCTGCTCGACGACGTCGAGTGGGTTGACCGCACTGTCGGAGATCTCGGTTCGAAGCGAGGACATGCTCTCCTCGGCGAAGGTCGACGGACGGCGCGCCGCGGCGGCCGAAAGCGTGCCAGGGCGCCGCGCGGGGTGCAACCGGCCCCGCCGACGCCTGTCAGCCCTCGCCGTCGCCCCCGTCGGCGTCGTCCTCCCGAGGCCCGGCGCCGCCGTCGCTCGCGGTCTTGCCGCCGCCCTTGCCCTTGCGGGTCGCGCCGGTCTTGGCGGGCGCGGACGCCGCCTCCAGCTCGGCCAGCCGGGCTTCCAGTTTCTCGACGCGCTCGGCGAGCCCTTCCTGTTCCTCACGGGCCTTTTGGGCCATCGCCCGCACCGCCTCGTGCTCCTCGCGGGTCACCAGCTCCAGATCCGCGGCGACGCGCTCCATGCGCTCGCGGACACGGTTCTCGACCTCCTCGCGCACGCCGCCCAGGGTCGTCGCCGCACCGCTGGCCACCCGGGCGAGGTCGTCGAAGAAGGGGTTTCGCGATTGCATGGCCACTCCATCGGCTGTCATGGAGCGAGGATATGGCCGGCGGTGGCGCCGGCGCAACCACGACGGCTTGCGGCGGCCGGCGGCTCCTCCTAATCAGCCCGCGACCGGCGCTCGGAGGTCGCTCGTGCTGACGCTGCCGTTTCCGACGATCGATCCCGTGCTGATCGACCTCGGCCCCTTGGCGATCCGCTGGTACGCGCTGGCCTACATCGCCGGGCTGGTGCTGGGCTGGCTTTATCTTCGTCGGTTGGTGCGGCGGCCGGGCTGGGCGGCGACGCCCGAGATCGTCGACGACTTTCTGTTCTACGCCACACTCGGCGTCGTCGTCGGCGGCCGGCTGGGCTACGTGGCCTTCTACCATTCGGGCTACTTCCTCGCCCATCCGCTGGAGATCGTCGCCGTGTGGCAGGGCGGCATGGCGTTCCACGGCGGGCTGATCGGGGTCGCCGTCGGGGCGTGGTACACCGCCCGCAAGCACGGCGTCGCGCCCTTGGAGCTGGGCGACGCCGCCGCGGTGGCCGCCCCCATCGGGCTCTTCTTCGGCCGCCTCGCCAACTTCATCAACGGCGAGCTCTACGGCCGGCCGAGCGACCTGCCCTGGGCGATGGTGTTCCCCGCGGGTGGGCCGTTGCCGCGCCACCCGAGCCAGCTCTACGAGGCCGCGCTCGAGGGCCTGGTGCTCTTCGCGGTGATGGCCTGGCTCGCCCGCGGCGGCTACGACCCGGACCGGCGCGGCCGTCTCGCCGGGGTCTTTCTCGTAGGCTACGGGCTGGCGCGCTTCGCGGTCGAGTTCGTGCGCCAGCCCGATCCCCAACTCGGCCTGCTGTTCGGCCTCGTCACCATGGGCCAACTCCTCAGTCTGCCGATGATCGCGCTGGGCGCCTGGCTCATCGCCCGTACCGCCGGCAAAGCGGTCCTCCATGGCGGCTGATCCCGAGCTTCTGGCGCGGCTCCAGCGCGAAGGTCCGCTCGACCTCGCCACCGTGTTCGAGGGCGCGGGCGGGCCCGGGGGCTATTACGCCCGCCAGGAAGTCTTCGGCGCCGCCGGCGACTTCGTCACCGCGCCCGAGATCTCGCAGATTTTCGGCGAACTGGTGGGGCTCGCCCTCGCCGACGCCTGGCGGCGACAGGGGGCGCCCGCGCCGTTCGTGCTGGCCGAGCTCGGCCCCGGCACCGGCGCACTGATGGCCGATCTCTGGCGCGCCGTCGGCATCGTCGACGGGTTTCGCGACGCCGCCCGCCTGCACCTCGTCGAGCGCAGCGAGCGCCTGCGCGAGCGCCAACGCCGCGCCCTCGACGACGCGCCGGCGCCGCGCTTTCACGCCGACGTCGACGCCCTGCCGCAGGGGCCGCTCTTCCTGGTGGCCAACGAGTTCCTCGACGCCCTGCCGGTGCACCAGCTGATCCGACGCGCCGACGGCTGGCGCGAGCGTCGGATCGGGCTGGACGCCGCCGGCGCCCCGGTCTGGGTCGACGCGCCGGCGCCGGCGGCGCTCGCCGCGGAGGCGGGGCGGCGCTTCGCGCACGCCGCGCCCGGTGCGGTCGCCGAACTCGCGCCGGCGCGCACAGCGGTGGTGGCGACCCTGGCCGAGCGGGTGGCGACCGCCGGCGGGCTCGCGCTCGTGGTCGACTACGGCGGCGTCGTGAGCGAGCCGGTGGATACCCTGCAGGCGGTGCGCCGCCACCGCCGGGTCGACCCGCTGGCGCATCCGGGCGCGGCCGATCTCACCACCGCGGTCGACTTCACGCCGTTGATCGAGGCGGGGCGCGCCGCGGGGTGTGCGGTCTTCGGGCCGGTGCCGCAGGCGACGTTCCTGCGCGAGCTCGGGATCGAGCTGCGCGCCGCCGCGCTCGCCCGGACGAGGCGCGGCGAGGCCCGGGAGGCGATCGTCGCCGGCGCTCACCGCCTGGTGGATCCGCGCACCATGGGCGAGGCCTTCAAGGCCTTCGCGCTCGCCCCGCCGGGGGCGCCGTCGCCCGCCGGCTTGGCCCTCGCCGCCGAGCCCGCGGGCGCGACCGGATGAAGCGCAGCGCGCTCCTCGCCGAGCGCGGCGTCGCCCACGGCTTCGGCGACCGCCGCGACGGCGTCAGCGTCGGGGTCTACGCCCGCGCCAATGCCGGCTTCGGCGGCGACGAGCCGGCCGCGGTGCGCGAGAACCGCCGCCGCTTCGCGCGCACCATCGGGGCCGATCCGGCGGCGCTCTGCAGCCTGCGCCAGGTCCACGGCCGCACCGCCCGTATCGTTGCCGCCCCCGAGCAGGCGGTGCGCGAGGGCGACGCGCTGGTGAGCCGGACGCCCGGGCTGTTGCTGGCGGTGACCACCGCCGATTGCGTCCCGGTGCTGGCGCTGGATCCCGACGCCGGCGTGGCCGCGGCGGTGCACGCCGGCTGGCGCGGCGCCGTCGCGGGTGTCGTGGCGGCCGCGGTCGAGGCGATGGCGGCGCTGGGCGCCGAGCCCGCACGGGTGACGGCGGCGATCGGACCCTGCATCCGCCAGGAGAGCTACGAAGTCGACGCGCCGGTGCGCGACGCCGTGGTCGCGGCGATGCCGAACGCGGCGGCGCGATTCGCGCCTGGGTTGTGTGGCGACCGCTGGCAATTCGACCTCGCGGGCCATGTGGCGGCGCTTTTGCGCGCCGCCGGCGCGTTTCGGATCGACGACCTCGCTCTGGATACGCTACAAAACGACACTACCTACTTTAGTCACAGAGGCAGTAAACAACGCAACGAGGTCGGCTACGGCGTACAACTGGCGGCAATTCGCGTGCCGGGCTGAGCCCGGGATCGCTCCGCGGCGAAGGCACCGCTCGGCCGGCGCCGGCGGCGGCGGCTGTGACCGTGGCGACTAGTACTCCCGCGACGGTACCGACGGCCGCGCGGGTGGGCGGCACCCGCGTCGTCGGGGCGTCCACCTCGGCGGGACCGTGGGAGTTCGGCCTCAGCCCCCGCACGCTCGCTGTCATCCGCTGGACCCAGGTTGTCGGCCAGCTCGCGACCGTGCTGGTCGTCCATGCCGCGCTCGGCATCGACCTGCCGCTGACGGCGCTGCTGACGCTGGTGGCGATCGGCGCGGCGAGCACGCTCTGGGCGACCCGCCAGCTGACCCCGCCGCATCGGCTCGACGAGATGCAGCTCGGCAGCGTGCTCCTGCTCGACGCCGCGCAGATCGGCGCGATGCTCGCGCTCACCGGGGCGCTCGCCAACCCCTTCGCCCTGTTCTTGCTGTTTCCCGCCATCCTGGGGGCGACGACGCTGGGGCGGCGGTGGTGCACGGTGGTGTGCGCGATAGTCGTGGCGGTGGCGAGCTTGCTCGCCTTCGTGCCGGCGCCGGCGCTGTGGAGCAGCCAGGCGCTGCGGCTGCCCGGGCTCTACATCGCCGGGGCGTGGACCGCGCTGGTGGTGGGGACGGTGCTGATCGCGATCTACGCGTGGCGGATCGCCGAGGAGGGGCGGCGCATGAGCCGCGCGCTGGCGGCGACCCAGCTCGCGCTCGAGCGCGAGCAGCGGCTGTCCCACCTGGACGGCCTCGCCACCGCCGCGGCGCACGACCTCGGCACGCCGCTGTCGACGATCGCGGCGCTCGCGGGCGAGATGCTGGAGGACGTGCCGAGCGACTCGCGGGCCGCCGAGGACGCCCGCCTGTTGCGCGACCAGGCCCGGCGGTGCCGCGACATTTTGGCGCGGTTCACCCGCGAAGCTCCGGCGCGTGCGGAGGTCGGCGGCTCGAACGTGCCGCTGTCGCTGATGCTCGAGCGGCTCGGCGCGGAGCACGAGGGCCGGCCGGTCGACGTCCATCTGCGCACGTCGGTCGCGCGCGACGCGGTCGAGCCGGCCTTTCCGCCGGCCGGGGAGGTCCGCCACGGCCTCGCCAATCTGCTCGACAATGCGGTCACCTACGCCCGTTCGCAGGTGACGGTGAGCCTTCGGGTCGACAAGCACCTCACTGCGATCCGCATCGCCGACGACGGCCCTGGATTTCCTGCGGACATCCTGCATCATATGGGCGAACCGTTCGTGAGCACGCGCGGCGACGGCGCCACCCACGGCCTGGGTCTTTTCATCGCGTGCACCTTTTTGACGCGCGCGGCGGCCGAACTAAGTTTCACCAACGAGGAGCACGGAGCCACGGTCACGGTGTCGTGGCCGAGCAGTCGCTTCGAGGGGAACGGGTGATGGACGACTTGAACCAGATGCAGCGGCCCGGCGCGACGCCGACCTCCCAGGAGGTCCCCGAGCCCCGCGACGTCGCGGGGACGGCCGATCTCTTGCTGCTGGACGACGACGCGCCGCTACGCCGGACCTGGACGCGCGCGCTCGAGCGGCGCGGCTTTGCGGTGCACCCGGCCGGCAGCCTCGCCGAAGCCCGCGAGTTGGCCGCCGTCCGTCGCTTCGGTTTCGCGGTCGTCGACCTGCGACTGGAGGACGGCCACGCCCTCGGGTTCATCCGCGATCTGCTGGACCAGGCGCCGGAGACCCGCGTTGCGGTGGTCACCGGCTACGGCAACATCGCCTCGGCGGTGGCGGCGGTGAAGTCGGGCGCGCTCGACTACCTCGCCAAGCCGGTCGACGGCGACGAGATCGCCCACGCCTTGCTGGCCCCCGGACGCGAGTCACTGCCGCCGCCGCCGGAGCAGCCGATGTCGCCGGATCGGGTGCGCTGGGAGCACATCCAGCGGGTTTTCGAGCAGTGCAACCGCAACGTCTCCGAGACCGCCCGCCGGCTCAACATGCACCGGCGCACGCTGCAACGCATCTTGAACAAGCGCGCGCCGCGCGAGTAACGCCGGGCTTGCCGCCCCGGCGGGTCACTCGCGGCCGGCGAGGGTTTCGAACATCACCAAGGTGCCGTTGACCTTCTCGGGGTCGGCGGCGGCGAGGGGGACCGCCACGGCCTGCGAGGTACGGACTTTGCCGGGCGAGATGTAGGTGGCGTTGAAATGGACCCGGCTGACGCGGCCGTCGTACAACGCCTGCCAGCGCTCGGGCAGGGATTGGCCGCGCAGGATCATCAGGTGGTCGAGCTTGTGGCCGATGGTGGCGTCGCGATCGAGGTTGAGCCACAGCGCGAACGCGCGATTGACCTCGCGCACGCCGCGGCTGTCGTCGAGGATGAGGGCCGGCAGGGGACAGGCGTCGAAGACCCGGTTGAGGTCGTCGGAGCTGCCGATCAGCGTGAGCATCTCGACCTGGCCCTTGAGGTCGCTCGAGCTGTTGCGGGCGTGGAGGATGGCGTAGGTCCGTAGCGTCGACGCCAGGTTGTTGCGGTCCACCGCCGCCGCCGCCACCTCGTTGACGAGCGCGCTCAGCCGCATCCGGCGGTGGTCGGCGATCTCCCGCAGGTACTCCCAGAATTCCGGCTCCAGCTTGATGGAGGTGCGCACCTCGCCGACGCGCATCGTCTTGCGGATCATGGTGGGCTCCATCAACACGCTCCACGCTCCCGGTTCCCTACATACGCTGATACGACCATGAAAGCTTTAAGCCGGGGTTAACGAGCGTAACCTTGGTCGAGGGTCGCTGACGGCGGCGCGCCGCTGCGGCGGTCGAAGGTGGCAGGTGGGGCGGGAGCGCCACGCCTTGTCGCTGGCAGGGCGCCCCTGTAGAACCTCCGAACCTCTCGAAGCTCGCGGTTCAGGGACACCCATGGCTCGCAAAAAGATCGCACTCGTCGGCGCTGGTCAGATCGGGGGCACGTTGGCTCACCTGATCGGGCTGAAGGAACTCGGGGACGTCGTGCTGTTCGACGTCGTGGAAGGCATGCCCGCCGGCAAAGCCCTCGACCTGGTCCAGAGCAGCCCGGTCGACGGTTTCGACTCCCACATGGTCGGCACCAACAGCTACGCCGATCTCGCCGGCGCCGACGTGGTCATCGTCACCGCCGGTGTCCCCCGCAAACCGGGCATGAGCCGCGACGATCTGGTGAACACCAACACCGGCATCACCAAGCAGGTCGCCGACGGGATCAAGCAGTACTGCCCCGGCGCCTTCGTCATCGTCATCACCAACCCGCTCGACGCCATGGTGTGGGTGATGCAGCAGGCCAGCGGACTGCCGGCGAACAAGGTCGTCGGGATGGCGGGCGTGCTCGACAGCGCGAGATTCCGGCACTTCCTCGCCGAGGAGTTCCGGGTCTCGGTGGAGGACGTCACCGCCTTCGTGCTCGGCGGCCACGGCGACACTATGGTGCCGCTGGTGCGCTATTCCACGGTGGCGGGAATCCCCTTGCCCGATCTGGTCCAGATGGGCTGGACCACCCAGGAGAAGCTCGACGCGATCGTCGACCGCACCCGCAACGGCGGGGCTGAGATCGTCGGCCTGTTGAAGTCCGGCTCGGCGTTCTACGCGCCGGCGGCGTCGGCGGTGGCGATGGCGGAGAGCTACCTCAAGGACAAGAAGCGGGTCCTGCCCTGCGCGGCGCGGCTCAGCGGCGAATACGGTGTCGACGGCTACTATGTCGGGGTACCGGTGGTGATCGGCGCCGACGGCGCCGAGCGCGTCGTCGAGATCGAGCTCAACCCCGAGGAGCAGGCGATGTTCAACCATTCCGTCCAGGCCGTACGCGGGCTCTGCGACGGCATCACCCTCTGAGGCGGCGCCGGCATGAACATTCACGAGTACCAAGCGAAAGCCGTTCTCGACGAGTACGGCGTCAGCGTGCTGAACGGGCACGTCGCCTACACCCCGGAGGAGGCGGAGAGCGCCGCGCGTGAGCTCGGCGGACCGATCTGGGTGGTCAAGGCCCAGATCCACGCCGGTGGTCGAGGCAAGGGCGGCGGCGTCAAGCTCGCCAAGTCGCTCGAAGAGGTCCGCCAGCTCGCCAACGACATGCTCGGCATGACGCTGGTGACCCACCAGACCGGGCCCGAGGGCCGGGTGGTAAAGCGCATCTACATCGAGGACGGCTGCGACATCGAGCGCGAGCTCTATCTGAGCGTGCTGCTCGACCGGACCACCTCGATGCTCACCTTCGTGGCGTCGAGCGAGGGCGGGGTCGAGATCGAGGAGGTCGCGGCCAAACATCCCGAGAAGATCATCAAGGTCGCGATCGATCCGGTGACCGGCTTTCAGCCCTTCCACGGTCGCAAGCTCGCCTTCGGTCTCGGCCTGCGCGGCCAGGTGCTGAAGAAGGCGGTGCAGTTCATGCAGGCGCTGTACACCTGCTGCGTCGAGCGCGACGCCAGCCAGGTGGAGATCAACCCGCTGGTGGTGACCAAGCCGGGTGAGCTCATCGCCCTCGACGCCAAGATGAACTTCGACAGCAACGCCCTCTATCGCCAGCCGAAGATCGTCGAGCTGCGCGACCTCGACGAGGAGGACCCCGCCGAGGTCGAGGCGAGTCGGCATGAGCTCAACTACATCAAGCTCGACGGCTCCATCGGCTGCATGGTCAACGGCGCCGGTCTGGCCATGGCGACGATGGACATCATCAAGCTCTACGGCGCCGAGCCGGCCAACTTCCTGGACGTCGGCGGCGGCGCGTCGAAGGAGAAGGTGACGGCGGCCTTCAAGCTGTTGCTGTCGGATCCCCATGTCGAAGGGGTGCTGGTCAACATCTTCGGCGGCATCATGCGCTGCGACATCATCGCCGAGGGTGTCGTCGCGGCGGCGCGCGAGACCAACCTGGCGGTGCCGCTGGTGGTCCGCCTGGAGGGCACCAACGTCGAGTTGGGCAAGCAAATCCTGGCCGAATCCGGCCTGACCATCATTCCCGCCGACGATCTCGCGGACGCCGCGCAGAAGATCGTCGACGCCGTCCGGAAGGCTGCGTGATGTCGGTTCTCGTCGACGCCGAAACCAAGGTCATCTGCCAGGGCTTCACGGGCGCCCAAGGCACCTTTCACTCCGAGCAGGCGATCGCCTACGGCACCCGCATGGTGGGTGGCGTGACCCCCGGCAAGGGTGGCGAGAGCCATCTCGGCCTGCCGATCTTCGACACCGTCGCCGACGCCGTCGACGGCAGCGGGGCCGAGGCGACGGTCATCTACGTCCCGCCGCCCTTCGCCGCCGACGCCATCCTGGAGGCTGTCGACGCCGGCATCCGGCTGATCGTCTGCATCACCGAGGGCATCCCGGTGATGGACATGGTGCGGGTCAAGCGCGCCATGCAGGGCTCGGGCTCGCGTCTGATCGGGCCGAATTGCCCCGGGATCATCACGCCCGGAGCGTGCAAGATCGGGATCATGCCGGGCCACATCCACATGCGCGGCAAGATCGGCATCGTGTCGCGCTCGGGCACGCTGACCTACGAGGCGGTGGCGCAGACCACCGTGACCGGCCTCGGCCAGAGCACCTGCATCGGCATCGGCGGCGATCCGGTGAACGGCACCAACTTCGTCGACGCGCTGTCGCTGTTCGTCGAGGACCCGGAGACCGAGGGCATCGTCATGATCGGCGAGATCGGCGGCGACGCCGAGGAGGCCGGGGCGGCGTATCTGAAGTCGGTGGGCAACACCAAGCCGGTGGTGGGTTTCATCGCCGGGCGCACCGCGCCGCCGGGGCGTCGCATGGGCCACGCGGGCGCGATCATCTCGGGCGGCAAGGGCGGCGCCGACGACAAGATCGAGGTCATGCGCGACGCCGGTATCCGGGTGGCCGACAGCCCGGCGGAGATCGGCGCCGCGATGGTGCAGGCGATGGGCGGCTAGCGCCCCCATCGCCGATCGGGTCCGGCCCGGGTCGCGCGCGGCCCGGCTGTGGATCGAACGCAGGAAAGACACGCGGCCCGCGGGCCTTACGCTTCGGTGCCGCGCGACGTAGGAGCGGCGACACGGATGGCGACGCGGCGGGAGATCGAGCAGACGGCGTTTCTCTACGGGGGCAATTCCGGGTACATCGAAGGGCTCTACGAGCGCTACCTGGAGGATCCGGACGCCGTCGATCCGAGCTGGCGCGCCTATTTCGACGACCTCGGGGCCGAGACCAAGGCGCTCTTCCGCCAGTCCCAGCGGGCGGTCGCCGCCCAGCCGAAGCCGGCGGTGCTGCCGCAGTTCGCCGACCGTGAGCCGGCGGCGCCCCCGTCAACCCCGCCGGCGGCACCGCCGCCGGGCTCCGCCGCCGCCAACATCGTCCAGCTCGACGACGAGCGCGCCAAGCGGATCATCCGCGATCACCTCCGGGTGATCATGCTGATCCGCGCCTACCGCGTGCGCGGCCATCTCGCCGCCAAGCTCGACCCGCTCGGCATCGTCGACGGCGGCTACCACCCCGAGCTCGACTACCGCAGCTACGGCTTCACCGACGACGACCTGCATCGCGAGTTCTACCTCGACCACGTCCTCGGCCTCGAGAAGGCCACGCTGCAGACCATCGTCGAGGTCCTGCGCAAGACCTACAGCTCGACCGTCGGCATCGAGTTCCTGCACATCCAGGAGCCCGATCAGAAGGCGTGGCTGCAGGCGCGGATCGAGGGCCTGCGCGGCATCTTCGAGACCAACGACGCCGAGAAGCGCGAGGTCCTGGACCAGATGACCCGGGCGGAGGGCTTCGAGAGCTTTCTCCACGTCAAATATCCCGGGACCAAGCGCTTCGGGCTCGACGGCGGCGAGAGCGCCATCTGCGCGCTCGAGACGGTCATCCGCACGGCGGTGCCGCTCGGCGTCGAGGAACTCGTCCTCGGCATGCCGCACCGCGGCCGTCTCAACGTGCTCGCCAACGTCATGGGTAAGCCCTACGCCGCGATCTTCTCGGAGTTCCAGGGCGGGGCGGTCCAGGACGAGGTGCTCGGTTCCGGCGACGTCAAGTACCATCTCGGAACCTCCACCGACCGCGAGGTCGGCGGGCGGCAGGTGCATCTCAGCCTCACCGCCAACCCGTCACACCTCGAGGCGGTGAACCCGGTGGTCTTCGGCAAGGTCCGCGCCAAACAGCGCCAGCGGGGCGACCTCGACCGCGCCCGCATCATGGGCGTGCTGTTCCACGGCGACGCCGCCTTCGCCGGCCAGGGCGTGGTCCACGAGGGCTTCGAGATGTCGGAGCTCAAGGGCTATCGCACCGGCGGGACGATCCACATCATCGTCAACAACCAGATCGGCTTCACCACCAGTCCGACCTACTCGCGCAGCTCGCCCTACTGCTCGGACGTCGCCCGCGGCGTGCAGGCGCCGATCTTCCACGTCAACGGCGACGACCCGGTGGCGGTCGCCCACGTCGCCCGGCTGGCGACGGAGTTCCGCCAGCGCTTCAAGGGCGACGTCGTCATCGATCTGTGGTGCTACCGCCGTCACGGCCACAACGAGGGCGACGAGCCGAGCTTCACCCAACCGTTGATGTACCGCCGCATCGCCCAGCACCCGACCTGCCGCCAGCTGTTCGCCGACCGGCTGGTCAAGGAGGGCGTGCTGTCGCGCGATCAGGCGGAGGCGGTGCATCGCGACTTCCAGCAGCGGATGGAGGAAGAGCACCAGGCCTCGGCGAACTACCGCACCAACAAGGCGGACTGGCTGGAAGGGGCCTGGGCCGGGCTCGCGCGCGCGCCGATCGAGTACGTCCGCGGCGAGACCGCGGCCCCGCTGGAGCGGCTCAAGGCCATCGGGCTCAAGATGACGGCGTTGCCCGAGCATCTCAACGTCCACCGTCGGTTGAGCCGCGTCCTGGGTCAGCGGCGCCAAGCGATCGAGAGCGGCGAGGGGCTGGACTGGGCCACCGCCGAGCATCTCGCCTTCGGCTCGCTTCTGGTCGAGGGCTTCCCGGTGCGTCTCTCCGGCCAGGACGCCGGCCGCGGCACCTTCTCGCAGCGCCACGCCATCGTCGTCGACCAGGAGACCGAGGAGCACTACGTCCCCCTCGCTCATCTGGAGGAGGGCCAAGCCCCGATCGAGGTCATCAACAGCTTTCTCTCCGAGGAGGGGGTGCTCGGCTTCGAGTACGGCTATTCGCTGGCCGAGCCCCACGGCCTGACCCTGTGGGAAGCCCAGTTCGGCGACTTCGCCAACGGCGCGCAGGTCTATATCGACCAGTTCATCTCGTCCGGTGAGAGTAAGTGGCTGCGGATGTCCGGGCTCGTCCTGCTGCTGCCCCACGGCTACGAGGGCCAGGGCCCCGAGCACAGCTCGGCCCGGCTTGAGCGCTTTTTGCAACTCTTCGCCGAGTACAACCTTCAGATCGTCTACCCGTCGACGCCGGCGAGCTACTTCCACGTGCTGCGGCGGCAGTTGCACCGCAATTTCCGCAAGCCACTGGTCGTCATGACTCCGAAGTCGCTGCTGCGGCTCAAGCGCTGTCAGTCGGCCCTCGCCGACTTCGCCGAGGGCTCCAGCTTCCACCGGGTGTTGTTCGACAAGTTCCCGAGCGAGGCCGACCGCCACGTGGAGCGGGTGGTGGTCTGCACCGGCAAGGTCTACTACGACCTGAAGGCGGAGGCGGAGAAGCGCGGGGTCGACGACCGGCTGGCGTTCCTGCGGCTGGAGGAGTTGGCGCCGTTCCCCGAGACGGTGTTGGCCGAGCAGCTGGCGCGCTATCCGAAATCGGTATCGGTGGTCTGGTGTCAGGAGGAGCCGCGCAACATGGGGGCGTGGTTCTTCGTCCAGCCCCGGCTCGCCAACATGCTGGAGAACCACGGCTTCACCGATCCCCGGCCGATCTATGTCGGGCGGCCGCCGGCGGCGTCGCCCGCCAGCGGGTTCACCGCGCAGCATCACCGTGAGCAGGAGCGTCTGATTGACGAGGCGCTGACGCTCGGCCGGTGAACCTCCCCCTTCGTCCCGCCGTCTCGAGGAACGACAACAGATGAGCGTCGAGATCAAGGTGCCCACCTTGGGCGAATCGGTGACCGAGGCCACGGTCGCCAAGTGGTTCAAAGCCCAGGGCGAGGCCGTCGCCGCCGACGAGCCGCTCGTCGAGCTCGAAACGGACAAGGTCACGGTGGAGGTCAACGCCCCGGTCAGCGGTACCGTCGCCGAAATCACCGTGGCCGAGGGCAACGAGGTCGAGGTCGGCGCGCTCCTGGGCTTTATGGAGGAGGGCGACGCGCCCGCGGCGGCGCCGCAAGAGCAGGCCGGCGCGCCGGCGGAGGCCCCCGCCGCCGCGCGCGGCGGCAACGGCGCCGCCGCGCCGCGC
>JAAAPF010000081.1 GCA_009908425.1 Alphaproteobacteria bacterium | reverse complement strand
CGGCGGCGTCGATCAGCGCCTGCAGGTTGGTGCCGCCGCCGGAGACGAGGACGGCTACGGGCGCGGCCATCGCGGCCCGCCCTCCAGGGTGACCAGCGGCGCGCCCGCGCTCTCCTCGACCCGCCCCGCGACCCAGGCGTCCTCGCCGGCCTCGACCAGGGCGTCGACGACCTGCGCGGCCTCGGCCGCCGGCACCACGCCGACGAGGCCGATGCCGAGGTTGAAGGTGCGCGCCAGGGTGGTGCGGTCGAGCCCGCCGGCCTCGGCGAGCCAGCCGAACAGCGGCGGCGTGGTGTAGCTCTCGAGATCGACGACGGCGCGCAGCCCGCGCGGCAGCACCCGCGGGATGTTGTCGACCAGCCCACCGCCGGTGACGTGGGCCAGCGCCCGCGCGCCGGCGTCGGCGAAGGCGCCGCAGGCGGCGACGTAGATCCGGGTCGGCCGCATCAGCGCCTCGCCGAGGGTCACGGTCGCATCGAACGGCGCGGGCGCGGCGAGGTCGGCGCCGGCGGTGGTGACGATGCGGCGCACCAGCGAGAAGCCGTTGCTGTGCAGCCCGGAGCTCGCCACCGCCACCAGGGCGTCGCCGGCGCGGACGGCGTCGGTGCGCGGCAGCAGGCGGTCGCGCTCGGCGGCGCCGACGGCGAAGCCGGCGAGGTCGAAGGCGCCGGCCGGGTAGACGCCGGGCATCTCCGCGGTCTCGCCGCCCAACAGCGCGCAGCCGGCCGCGACGCAGCCGTCGGCCACACCTTCGACGACGGCGCGCGCGATCGTCGCCTCCAGCCGGCCGCTGGCGTAGTAGTCCAGAAAGAACAGTGGCTCCGCACCCTGCACCGCGACGTCGTTGACGCACATCGCCACCAGGTCGACCCCGAGCCCGCGGTAGGCCCCGGTGCTCGCCGCCAGCAGCAGCTTGGTGCCGACGCCGTCGGTGGCTGCCACCAGCACCGGCGCGCGCCAGCCCGCCGCCGCCAGGTCGAACAGCCCGCCGAAGCCGCCGAGGCCAGCGAGAACGCCCGGTCGCCGCGTGCGCTCGGCGGCGGGGGCGATGGCGTCGACGAAAGCGTTGCCGGCATCGACGTCGACGCCGGAGTCCTTGTAGGCGTCCCGCTCCGAACCCCGTGCGGGGGGCGCTTGTGTCATGGCCGACCACCCGGGTAAGTTCATCGACGCGACGGGGTCGCACCGTCCGCCGTCTGGTAAGGCCGGCCTCGCCGCTTGTCCATCAACCACCCGAGATCGCCCCGTCATGGCCCGCGTCCGTTCGCCGTTCGGTCGTCGAGGTGTCGCGCCCCGCGCCGGCGCGATCCTGCTCGCCCTGGCGCTCGTCCTCGCCCTCGGTCCGACGACCGCTCAGGAGATCGACACCAGCTATCGGGTGCGCGACGTGCAGGTCGAGGCCACCGCCCAGGACGCCGTCGCCGCCCGCACGCTCGCCATCGAGCAGGGCCAGCGCCGAGCCCTCGAACAGCTGCTGGGGCGCCTCACCGCCGACGGCGCGGTCGGCACCGACGTCGCCCAGCTGCCGATCGACGAGCTGGTTTCCAGCTACGAGGTGCTGGAGGAGACGGTCGGCCCGACCAGCTACGCCGCCACCCTCGAGGTCGCGTTCGACCGCGCCGCCGTCGAGGAGCTGCTCGACGACCGCGGCATCGCCTACGCCGACGTCGCCGCCGAGCCGGTGGTGGTGGTGCCGCTGTGGCAGACCGGCACGGGCCTGCGGCTCTGGGGCTCGGACAACGCGTGGAAGGCCGCCTGGGATCGCGCGCTGGACGCCGACGCGCTGGTGCCGTTCGTGGTGCCGTTGGGTGATCTCCAGGACCTGGCGCTGGTCAACCCCGATCAGGCCGCCCGCGGCGACGCCGCCGCCCTCGCCGCGCTCGCCGAGCGCTACGGCACCGAGGCCGCGGTGATCGCCCGCCTCGAGGGCTCGGGCGAGCCCGGCACGCGGCTCGAGGTCACCGCCCGGCGCGCCGGCGACGCCGCCGACCAGCCCTACCGCGCGGTCGTGCGCCGCCGGCCGGACGAGCCGCTCGCCGCGAGCCTCGAGCGCGCGGTCACCGAGATGCAGGCCGCCTTCGACGCGCGCTTTCGCGAACGGCGGACCGTCGAGGCGGCGCCGACCGAAGCGCTGGTGGTCACCACCGCGGTCGGTGGCGCCGACGGTTGGGGGCGCTTGCTGCGCCTGCTCGACGACCTCGCCGAGGTCGAGCGCACGGAGGTGCGGCGCTTCTCCCAAAGCGAGGCGACGCTCGAGCTGCGCGTCGCCGGCGGGCGCGAGCGGCTGGAGCAGAGCCTCGGCCGCGCCGGCTGGCGGCTGACCGCGCGCGAGGACGACCGCCTCTTGCTCGAGCGCGGCGGCACCGGCGCCGGGAGCTCGACGCTCTGAGCGGGGCCGTGGTCGCGCGCGGTCTGACGCGGGCGCTCGCCAACCTGGCCACGGTGGCGCGCCTGTTGTTGGTGGTCCCGATCGCCTGGGCCATCCTCGACGAGCGCGCGCTCAGCGCGCTCCTGTTGCTCGCCGCGGCGGTCGCCACCGACGCCGTCGACGGCTGGCTGGCACGGCGCTTCGGCACCTCGCTGCTCGGCAGCTGGCTGGACGTCACCGCCGACCGCCTGCTGATCGCCGCCGTCGTCGCGGCGCTGTGGTGGAGCGGCGGACTGGACGGCTGGATCACCGCCGTGCTGGTGGGGCGCGAGGCGCTGGTGGCGGCGGGCGCGCTCGCCGCCTTCGCGCCGAGCCGGCCGATGCGCCCCCTGGTGGTCGGCAAGGTGCACACCGCCGCCGCCTTTTTGCTGCTGGTGGCGGCGGTGGCGGCGGCGGGCGGTCTGGCGCCACCGCCCCTGGTCGACCTCCTCGCGGTCGCGGTCACCGTCACCGCGCTGCTGTCGCTGGCGGCGTACGCGGAGCGGTTGCGGCGGTGAGCGCGCCCCGGCCCACGGGCGAGCTGTTTCCCCCGCCGCCGCCGGTGAGCGTCGAGCAGCTGCCCCTGGCGCTGCCGCTCGACGACCGCATGCGGCCGGAGGACTTCCTTACTGCACCCTGCAACCGGCTCGCCCGCGAGGTCGTCGAGGGCTGGCCCGCGGGCGCCGACCCGGTGCTGGTGCTCACCGGCCCGCCCGCCTGCGGCAAGACGCACCTCGCCCGCATCTGGCGGGAACGGGTGGGCGCGCGCTGGGTCACTCCTACCGTCGCCGCCGAGGCGCCGGCGAGCCTGCTCGACGCCGGTCCCTGGGTGGTCGACGACGCCGAGCGGCTGGGCGACGAGGCGTTGCTGTTCCACCTGGTCAACGTCGCCCGCGCCCGTGGTCAGGGTCTGATCGTGGCGACCCGCTTCGAGGTGAGCATCTGGCGTCCGGCGCTCGCCGATCTGCGCTCGCGGCTGCTGGCGGCCCCGACCGTGGCGATCGCCGCTCCGGACGACGACCTTCTGGGCGCGGTGCTGGTCAAGCAGTTCGCCGACCGGCAATTGCGCGTGCCGCCGGCGGTCGTGCATTACCTGACGGCGCGCATGGAGCGCTCCTTCGCCGCCTGCCGTCGGGTCGTCGACCTGGTCGATCATCACGCCCTCGCCAGCGGGCGTGCGATCACCACCGCCCTCGCCCGCGAGGTGCTGGCCCGGCTGGAGGGAGAGAGCGCATGACCTTCGACGACTACGCCCGCTGGGCGGCTTCGGTGCCGGTACCCGACGACGGCCACGACGGCGTGCTCTACCTCGCCCTGGCGCTGACGGGCGAGGCCGGCGAGGTGTGCGAGGTCTTGAAGAAGAGCCTGCGTCCCGGGCGCTCGCTGGACACCGAGCGGGTCGCCGACGAACTCGGCGACGTGCTCTGGAGCTGGGTGCGGTTGTGCCGGGCGCTGGACATTGACCCGGCGGACGTGCTGGCTCAAAGCCGGGCCAAGATCGACGAGAAGCGCGCGCGCTGACCGGCCGCGCCAGGACGGCGAGGGGAGAGCGGAGGTTGGATCTCGGCATCACCGGGCGCAGGGCGCTGGTCTGCGCGGCGAGCGAAGGGCTCGGCAAGGCCTGCGCCCTGTCGCTGGCTTCCAACGGGGTCGACGTCGCCATCACCGGCCGCACGCCCGAAAAGCTCGCCGCCGCCCAGGCCGAGATCGAGGCGGCGAGCGGGCGGGCCGTGATCACCGTCGCCGGCGACATCACCACCGAGGCCGGCCGCGCCGCCGCGCTCCACGCCTGCCCCGAGCCGGACATCCTGATCAACAACGCCGGCGGCCCGCCGCCCGGGGACTTCCGCGACTGGGACCGCGACGACTGGATCAAGGCGCTGGACGCCAACATGCTGACGCCGATCGAGCTCATCAAAGCCACCGTCGACGGCATGATGGCGCGGGAGTTCGGCCGCATCGTCAACATCACCTCGGCGGCGGTGAAGGCGCCGATCGACGTGCTCGGGCTCTCCAACGGGGCGCGCGCCGGGCTCACCGGCTTCGTCGCCGGCATCGCGCGCAAGACCGTCGCCAAGAACGTCACCATCAACGGCCTGCTGCCGGGCCCGTTCGAGACCGCCCGGCTCGAGGGCACGACCAAGGCGACCGCGGCCAAGACCGGCAAGTCCTTCGACGAGGTCTACGAGGAGCGCAAGCAGCTGAACCCCGCCAAGCGCTACGGCCAGCCCCACGAGTTCGGCGAGTACTGCGCCTTCATCTGCTCGGCGCAGGCGGGTTTCGTCACCGGTCAGAACCTCTTGATCGACGGCGGCGCCTATCCGGGGACGTTGTGAGGCCATGCGGGTCGCGGGACTTTTGAGCGGAACCTCGATGGACGGCCTCGACGTGGCGCTGGGCCGGGTCACGGTCGACGGCCCCGCCCACACCGCGGCGATCGCGGCGGCGCTCGACCATTTCGAGACGGTGCCCTTCCCGCCGGCGCTGGCCACGCGGATGGCCACGCTCGACCATCTCGATCTCGCGGAGCTGGCCGCGCTGGACGTCGATCTCGGGCGCTGGCAGGCGGACGCCGTGGCCGAGCGCTGCCGCGCCCACGGCTTCACCCCCGAGCTCGTGGGCAGCCACGGCCAGACCGTCTACCACGACCACGGCGAGGTCAGCTGGCAGTTCGGCGAGCCGAGCTTCCTCGCCGCCGCGCTCGGCTGTCCGGTGGTCCACGGCTTTCGCCAGGGCGACATCGCCGTGGGCGGCGCCGGCGCGCCCCTGGTGCCGTTCGTCGACTGGGCGCTGTTGCGCTCGCCCAAGGAGGACCGCGCCGCGCTCAACCTCGGCGGCATCGCCAACCTGACGGTGTTGCCGCGCGACGGCGCCCCCAAAGGCTTCGACGTCGGCCCCGGCAACATGATGATCGACGAGCTGGCGCGGCGCGCCACCGGCGGCGCGACCAGCCGCGACGAGGACGGCGCTCTGGCGGCGCGCGGCCGGGTCGACGAGCGCGAGGTCGAGCGCCTGCTCCGCCATCCGTTCTTGTTGACCGCGCCCCCCAAGTCCTGCGGCCGCGAGCAGTTCGGTCCGGCCTTCGTCGACGCCTGGCTGGCCGAGCGGCCGGCCGGCAGCGAGGCCGAGTGGTGCGATCGGCTGGCCACCGCCACCGCCTGGACCGCCGCCGCGATCGCCCGCGACCTCGCGGCCTACGCCCCCACGACGAAGCGCCTGCTGATCGCCGGCGGCGGGGTGCACAACCCGGCCTTGATGGCGGCGCTGGCCCACCGCCTCGCCCACGACGTCATCCTCGAGCGCACCGACGCCTACGGCCTGCCGGTCGACGCCAAGGAGGCGGTCGCCTTCGCCATCCTCGCCGCCTGCCGGTGGCACCGGGTGCCGGCCAACCTGCCGTCGGCGACCGGGGCGTCGCGCCCGGCGCTGTTGGGCCGGATCTGCGAGGTCTAGGCGGTGCGCGGGGCGCCGGTGGCCGGGATCGACGAGGTCGGCCGCGGTCCTTGGGCCGGGCCGGTCCTCGCCTGTGCCGTCGTGCTCCACCGCGAGATCGACGGCGTCGCCGACAGCAAGACGCTTGCCAAGCTCAAGCGCGAGACGCTGGCCGCCCGGCTCGAGGCCAAGGGCGTCGCCGACTGGGCGCTGGGGGTGGCGTCCGTCGCCGAGATCGACCGGCTCAACATCCGCCAGGCCACCTTCCTCGCCATGCGGCGGGCGCTGGCGCGGCTCGCGGTGCGGCCGGTGCGGGCGCTGGTCGACGGCCGCGACGCGCCGGATCTGGGCGTGCCCACCGGCGCCGTCCGCGGTGGCGACGGCAAGATCGCCGCGATCGCCGCCGCCTCGATCATCGCCAAGGTCCACCGCGACGCGCTGATGGCGAAGCTCGCCGGGCGCCACCCGCATTACGGCTGGTCGACCAACGTCGGCTACGGCACGCCCGAGCACCGCGCCGGGCTGGACCGCTTCGGGGTCACCGCCCACCACCGCCGCAGCTTCGCGCCGGTGCGCGAGCGGCTGGCGGGCGGGCGGTCCCTCAGAGCTTGAGGCGAGCGCCGAGGAGCACGCTGTGGGCGCCGCCGTCGCGACCGCCGCGGCCGTCGAGGCGCTGGTAGCGGTAGCGCAGATGCATCCGGCCGACACCCTCGATCCGCTCCAGCACCGTCACCCCGGCGAGCCAAGCGCGATCACCCGGGGCGCCGACGGCGTGGCCGTAGGCGGCGTCGAGCGACCAGGCGCCGACCGACGCCACGTCGCGGGGGCCGCCGCGCGCGAGTTTGGCGTAGACCGTGGCGGTGGTATCGGCGCGGCCGGCGGCTTCGCCCCCGCTGCCGGCGAGGGTGAGGTTCCAGCCCGAGCGCCGATCGCGCAAGGCGGCCGAGGCCTCGGCGCGCCACGCCGCCTCGCCGTCGTCGCGGTCGACCAGCGCCGCCGCCCGCGCGTTCAGATCCAGACCGCGCCAGCGGCGGGCGTGCACGAGGGCGACGTCGGCGTCGCCGTCGGCGGCGACCGAGGCGGCGAGCTCGGCACCGCTCGCCGCGGGCAACGCGACGTCGAGCCTGGCCCGCGGACGATTGCCCAGCCCGTCGAAGCGGTCGAAAACGCTCTTCACCCGCGCCCCGCCCCCGTCGACGAGCTCGACGTCGCCGGCGGCGGCCGCGACGGCGGCGGAGCTCGCCGGTCGGGTCAGCGAGAGGTCGGCCCGCGCCGCGCGGCGCGACGCCGTCGCGCCGCGACCGACCCGCAAGCTCCAGCCGGCCGGCGCGAAGACCGCCTCGCCGCCGTCGAGGTCGACGGGCAGGTCGCGGACGAAATCCGGCAGCAGCGCGGCGAGGCCCCGCGCGGCGGCGGTGGTGGTCCGCTCGGCCCGGACGCGCGCGGCGGGCGGGCGCGACGGCGTCGCCGTCGCGGCATCCGACGCCTCGGGGTCGAGGGCGAAGTTGGATGGCAGCTCCAGGGCGAGCCGCCCGAGGGCGAGGGTGCCCTCCGGCGGCCGCGCGTCGACGGCCGATCGGCCGAGCGCCGGTGGCCCACCGACGAGGGCGAGCACGGTGGCCAGCGTCACGAGCGTCGAAGCGAAACGGGGCGACATCGCGCGTTGCTCTCCCCCGCGCGTGGGCGCGCGGCGTGCGGGCGTGAACACGGCGATGCTGCGACCCGAAGGTTAACGAAGATTTGCTGCGGGCCGGCGGCGCTGGTGCTGGCGGCTCGACCTTGTGGCGAGCGCGGCGAGCGCTTAGCTCTAATCCATGTCCGAAAGTTCCGCGCGTAGCCGCCCCCGCATCGGCGTCACCCTCGATCGCGAGGAGGGCGGCGGCTACAGCGGCATGCCGTGGTACGCCGCGCGCGAGAACTACTTCGCCGCGATCGCCGCCGCGGGCGGCCTGCCGGTGGCGCTGCCGCACGAGCCCGAGCTGGCGGCGGCCTATCTCGACGAACTCGACGGCCTGGTGGTGACCGGCGGCGCCTTCGACGTCGACCCGAGCTGGTACGGCGGCGGCGCCCGCCACCAAGCCACGACCACCAAGCAGCGCCGGACCGCCTTCGAGTTCGCGGTCACCCGCGGCGCGCTCGACCGCGATCTCGCCGTCCTCGGCATCTGCGGGGGCCAGCAGCTGCTGCACGTCGTGCTCGGCGGCACGTTGATCCAGCACATCCCCGACACGGTGCCCGACGCGCTCGCCCATGAGCAACCCAACCCGCGCACCGAGCCGGGACACACCGTCGAGGTCGCCACCGGCACCCGGCTCCACGCCATCGCCGGCGCGCCGCGCCTCGAGGTCAACAGCGCGCACCACCAGGCCGCCGACCGGGTGCCCGCCGGCGTGGTGGTCAGCGCGCGGGCGTCCGACGGCGTGATCGAGGCGATCGAGGCGCCGGGGCACCGCTTCGCCCTCGGCGTTCAGTGGCACCCCGAATACGCCGTCAGCCCCGCCGATCCGCTGATCCTGCGGGCTTTCGTGGAGGCCGCCCGTGCGCCGTGAGACGGTGCGCCCGGTGCCGGCCGGCGGCGAACGCATCGCCAAGCGGATCGCCCGCTCCGGGCTGTGTTCGCGCCGCGACGCCGAAAAGCTGATCGACGAGCGCCGGGTGCGCGTCGACGGCACGGTGCTGCAGAGCCCGGCGCTGGTGGTGAGCCCCGAGGCCCGGGTCGAGGTCGACGAGGCGCCGCTGCCGGATCTCGAGCCGATGCGGCTGGTGCGCTTTCACAAGCCGGCGGGGGTGCTGACCGCGCGGCGCGATCCCGGCGGGCGCTCCACCATCTACGACCAGCTGCCCCGCGACCTCGACCACATGATGCCGGTCGGGCGCCTCGACCTGAACTCCGAAGGCCTGCTGCTGTTGACCAACGACGGCGGGCTCAAGCGTCATCTGGAGCTCCCGACCACCGGCTGGGCGCGGCGCTATCGGGTGCGCGTCTTCGGTCGCGTCGACGAGAAGGCGCTCGCGGCGCTGAAGGACGGCGCGGTCGTGGACGGGGTGCGCTACGGCCGCATCGAGGCGACGCTGGATCGCCGCCAGGGCGACAACGCCTGGCTCACCATCCGCCTGCGCGAGGGCAAGAACCGCGAGGTCCGCCGCGTGATGGAGCATCTGGGCCTCAGCGTGAACCGGCTGATCCGCACCGCCTACGGTCCCTTCCAGCTCGGCGCGCTCGGCCGGGGTGCAACCGACGAGGTCACCGGCAAGGTGCTGCGCGAGCAGATCGGCGCGCGGTTGAGCGGATGAGCCTGCGGATCCTCGCCGGGGCCCGGCGCGGGCGCGCGCTCGCGACGCCGTCGGGTACGGGCGCACTGCGGCCGACCTCGGCACGGCGGCGGGCGGCGGTCTTCGACATCCTGACGGCGCAGCTCGGCGACCTCGCCGCGGTGACGCTGGCCGATCTCTTCGCCGGCACCGGCGCGGTCGGCGTCGAGGCGCTGTCGCGCGGCGCGGCACGCGTGATCTTCGTCGAGAACGACCCGGCGGCGGCGCGCCTGATCCGCCGCAACCTCGACAGCCTGGGTCTCGCCGACCGGGCGCGGGTGCTGCAGAACGACGCCACCCGGCTGGCCGGAACGGGCGCGCCCGTCGACGCCGTCTTCCTCGATCCGCCCTACGGCCGCGGCCTCGCCGAGCGCGCGCTCGTGCGCCTGCGCGACGGCGGCTGGCTCGCGCCGGACGCCGTCGTGCTGGTGGAGCTCGGCCGCGACGACGCCTTCACCGCGCCCGCGGGGTTCCATCTCGCCCGCGAGCACCCCCACGGCGCCGGCCGGCTGGTCCGGCTCGAACCGGAGGCCTGAGCGGGCCGGCGCGCGACGCCGGGACCGCCGCTCAGCTCGCGCTCAGCCGGTGCACGGCCGGCATCGCGGAGCGGGAAGGGCCCTCGCCGCCGGCCAGCGCCCGCCGGTGGCTACCGTCGAGCGCGCGAGCGGCGGCCGCGACCTGGGTCTCCTCCGGGGCGCAGACGTCCCGATCGCCCAGCCGGCGTTCGCCGCGGAGCAACCGGGTCGCCATGGTGGCGCACAGCGGTCGCGCGAACAGGTAACCCTGGCCGGTGTCGCAGCCGCAGGCGTTCAGCCAGGCGTATTCGGGCCAGGTCTCGATCCCCTCGGCGACGACCTCCTTGCCGAGCTGGCCGGCCAGCGTGACCAACGCCTGGACGATCGCGGCGCGCTCGCGATGGGTGTGGATCTGCGCGATGAACCCGCGGTCGATCTTGAGGGTGTCGAAGGGCAGCTGTTGCAGGTGGGTGAGCGAGGCGAAGCCCGTTCCGAAGTCGTCGAGGGCCACCTGCAGGCCGTGGCGACGCAGCCCTTGCAGGACGGTACCGAGCTGGCGCGAGCTCTGCCGCAGGGTGATCCGTTCGGTCAGTTCGATCTGCAGCAGCTCGCCGGCGCCCTCGGCGAGCAGGGCGGCGAGCACGGGGCCGTCGAGCTCGGTATCGAGGAATGTCGGGTCGTCGATGTTGACCCCGATCGGCCCGCTCACCAGGCCGGCCGCGCGCCACGCCAGCGCTTGCTCGGCGGCGAGCTCGACCACCCGGGTCGCCAGATCGAGCGCCAAGGCGTGGTGCTGGATGGCCGGCAGGAACGCGCTCGGTCGGAGCAGGCCGCGCCCCGGATGCCACCACCGGACCAGGGCCTCGAACCCCACGACGGCGCGATCGGCGAGCCGCACCTTGGGTTGGTAGAACAGCTCGATTTCGGCGGCGTCGAGCCCGCGGCGAAGGTCGCGGCGCACGACTTCGTGCCGCGCGGCGCGGGCGCGCAGCGCGGGCTCGGCGACGTTCACGACCCGGCCCCCGCCGCTCTTGCTCGCGTACATCGCGAGGTCGGCTGCCGCCAAGAGATCGTCGACGGTGTCGCCGTCCTCGGGGGATTGGGCCAGTCCGGCCGCCGCCGAGACCCGCAACCTGCGCTCGCGGTAGACCAACGGCGGCACCAACGCCGCCATGACCTCGCGGGCCCAGACCGCCGCCGCCGCCTTGTCGGTGAACCGCCGCGAGGCCAACACGAACTCGTCACCACCCACGCGGCCGAAGATCTCGTTCACCCTGACCTGCTCTCGGCAGCGGTCGACGACTTCCTGAATCACCGCGTCGCCGGCGGCGTGACCCAGTGAATCATTGACCAGTTTGAGATCGTCGAGGTCGATCAGGAGCACGGTCAACGGTTTGCGGCGCTTGAGCCACCGCCTCAACTTATCGACGACGAAGTAACGATTGTACGCCCCGGTCACCGGGTCGTGTCGCGCGAGAAATTTGAGGCGCTTCTTGGCCATCCGCCGTCCTTCCGAGCCAAATCAACCCTAAGCTGAGATCTCGGCGGGTCAACGGCTCGGTAACGAAGCCTCGGCCGCGCGCGGGCGGCCCGCCTCGCGCCGAGGGGGGCGCGACCGCCGTCGACGAGCCGGCCCATCTCGACGCCCTGCGCCTCCCACCGGCAGGCCTGCCGTTGCACGCGCGCGCCGGTCCCGGCGTTGGTGGTCGCCCTCGTCCCTACTCGGCCGGCCGGCGGCGCGCCGCCGGCCGGCTCAACTGTTCGAGATAGGCGACGACGGCGTCGATCTCGGCGGGCGCGAAGCGGAACTCCGGCATGCCGGGATGGCCGGTGACGATGCCCTCCGCGAGCGCCTCGGCGAGATGCGCCGGCGGGTAGGCGCCGAACATCGCGCGCAGCGGTGGGGCGTCGGTCAACGGACTGTCGTCAGCGCGTCCGACGGCGTGGCAGCCGCCGCAATGCACCCGCACCAAGCGCTCGCCGCGGGCGACGACGTCGGCGACCGCGGGTGCGGCGGCCGCCGCTGCGAGCAGCGCGGCCGCGACCGCCCGCGTCAGTGTGACGCCCACCGACCGCGCGCGCCCGCGCCCGGCCACGCTGCCGTGGCGCACGCCGGGCGTGCGGATGGTGGCGGGCTGGCACATGTCGACCTCGCTGCCTGTCGTCGCGCCGTGACGGCGACGCGGTGGCGTCGTTGTCGACCTATCCGGGGGGCGGTTCAAGCCGGCGACCCTCGTCGACGGGGTGCAAATCTCGGTGCGATCGCGCCCGCCGGGGGGCTGCGGCGTTCGATCGCGCGACCGTCTGACGACGAAGCCTTTCGCTTGCCGGCGCGTTCGGCCCGTACACATCGAGTGATGTGCGCGAACCAACCGAAGGGGGCTCACCTTGGAACTGACGCTGGGTCAGTACGAGCTGATCGCCAACGCCTTTTCGTTTACCATCGCAACCATGGGCGCCGCGACGCTGTTTTTCTGGCTCGGCCGCAGCCAGGTCGCGCCGGCGTACAAGACCGCTCTGACGATTACCGGGCTGGTCACATTCATTGCAGCCTATCATTACGTCCGGATCGGCCAAAGTTGGGATGCGGCCTTCGACGTCGTCGATGGTGGTGTCCAGGCGACGGCCGTGCCGTTCAACGACGCCTATCGCTACGTCGACTGGCTGTTGACCGTACCTTTGCTGCTCGTCGAGCTCATTCTCGTGATGAACTTGCCGCGTCGTGAGACCGTCTCGAAGGGCGTGCGGCTCGGCGGCCTCGCCGCGCTGATGATCGTGCTCGGCTATCCGGGCGAGATCAGCGACGGCCTCGGGGCCAGCTTCCTTTGGGGCGCACTCTCGATGATCCCGTTCCTCTGGATCGTCTACGAGCTGTTCGTCGGCCTGAAGGACTCGATCGCCAAGCAGCCCAGCGACGTCCGCGGCCTCGTCGACACGGCGCGCTGGGTCACCGTCCTGGCCTGGGCGTTCTACCCCGTCGTCTACTTCGCCGGCATTTTCTTCGGACTGGGCGGCGGCGTGTCGGAGACGGTCGTGCAGGTCGGTTACACGGTGGCCGACATCGTCGCGAAGGCCGGCTTCGGCATCCTCATCTACATGATCGCGGTGCGGAAGTCGCAGCACGACTTGGGCGCGCAGCCGGCGGCGGCGACCGCCTGAATACCCGAACGGCAACGGGGTGGTGGCGCGCGGTCGCCGCCACCCCCTCTCCCGATGTGCCCGCCGGGTGCCGGCGGGCGCACTTCCGAGCGGCGATGCCCCCGTGGACGTTACGCCGTTCGGACGTGCGCCAACCGCCTGCAGGAGAGACACCTCGTGGACATGAGCGTACCCTCGGCCCCGCTTCCGGGGCGCGCCGTGGTGATCGGCGGCGGCTTCGGCGGCATCGCCGCGGCCCTGCGGCTGAGGGCCCGGGGCTACGGCGTCACGCTGGTCGACAAGTGCCCCCGGCTGGGCGGCCGCGCGCAGGTGTTCGAGCGCGACGGCTATCGCTTCGACGCCGGCCCGACCGTGCTCACCGCGCCCTTCTTGTTCGAGGAACTGTTCGCGCTGTTCGACCGGCGGCTCGCCGACGAGGTCGACCTCTTGCCGCTGGCGCCGTGGTACCGCTTCGCCTTCGCCGACGGCACCGGTTTCGACTACGGGCCCGACGACGCCACCACCGAGGACGAGATCGGCCGGCTGAGCCCGCGCGACGTCGCGGGCTGGCGGCGCTTCGGCGACCACGCCCGGGCGATCTACCAGCTGGCCTTCGACGGGCTGGCGGATCGGCCGTTCCACGATCCCCGCACGCTCTTGCGCCAAGTCCCGGCGTTCGTGCGCCTGCGGGCGTTCGATTCGGTGTGGGACTGCGCCGGGCGCTTCTTCGAGGACGATCGCGTGCGCCGCGCCTTCTCGATCCAGCCGCTGCTGCTCGGCGGCAACCCGTTCACCACCACCAGCATCTACACCCTGATCAACCACCTGGAGCGGGCCTACGGCGTCTGGTTTCCCAAGGGTGGTACCGGCGCACTGGTGGACGCGCTGGGTCGGCTCCTGCGCGACGCCGGGGTCGAGGTGGCGTTGAATACCCCCGTCACTCGCATCGAGTTGGCGGGGCGGCGGGTCCGGGGTGTGCGTCTCGGCGACGGCGAGGGGCTGCCGGCGGACGTCGTCGTCTCGAACGGCGATCCGATGCACGTCTACCGCGAGCTGCTGCCGCGGGAAGCCACGACGCGCCTGGCGCGCTGGCGGCTCGACCGCGCCTCGCTGTCGATGGGCCTGTTCGTGCTGTTCGTCGGCACGACGCGGCAATGGCCGGAGGTCGCGCACCACACCATCTGGTTCGGCGAGCGTCACCGCGAGCTCCTGACGGACATCTTCGAGCGCAAGGTGCTCGCGGACGACTTCTCGCTCTATCTGCACCGGCCGACGGCGAGCGATCCCGACCTGGCGCCGGCGGGCTGCGACGGCTTCTACGTGCTGTGCCCGGTGCCCAACCTGGAGGCCTCGGGGCTCGACTGGGCCGTGGAGGGCCCGCGCCTGCGCGACCGCATCGTCGCCGCGCTCGACCGCACCGTCCTGCCGGGCCTCGCCGCCAGCATCGCCACCGAGTTCTGGATGACGCCGGAGGATTTCCGCTCCGACTACGCCAGCTGGCGGGGCGCGGGCTTTTCGATCGCGCCCAAGTTCACCCAGTCGGCCTGGTTCCGCTTCCACAACAAGGGCGAGGGCGTCGACGGGCTCTACCACGTCGGCGCCGGCACCCATCCGGGCGCCGGCATGCCCGGCGTGCTGCTGTCGGCGCGCGTCCTCGACCACCTCGTCGCCCCGGTGCCGGCATGAACCGCGACGGCGGCCGCGCCAGCCTGGAGCGCCACGGCAGCACCTTCGCGCTCGCCGCGCGCTGCCTCGATCCCGCCAGCGGCGCGCTGGTGGCGCGGCTCTACGCCGTCTGCCGCGCCCTCGACGATCTCGCCGACGACGCCGAACCCGAGTTCGCCGGGCGCCGGCTGCGGCGCATCCGCGCGGAGCTCGCGTGCGGCGCGCCGAACGACCCGCTGGCGGTCGAACTCACTTCCCTCGCCGCCGCCGGCGGCTTTCCGCTCGCGCCGGCGCTGGCCCTGATCGACGGGCTGCTGTCGGATCTCGGCCCGGTGCGGCTCGCCGACCGCGGCGCGCTGGAGAGCTACGCCTACCGCGTCGCCGGCACCGTCGGCGAGATGATGGCGCCGTTGCTGGGCGCCCACGGGCCGCGGGCGCGGCGCCACGCCGTCGATCTCGGCATCGCGATGCAGCTCACCAACATCGCCCGCGACGTCCTCGACGATGCCCGCGCCGACCGGCGCTACCTGCCGGCGAGCTGGCTCGACCTGGCGCCGGGCGAGCTCGCCCGGGCCACGCCGGCGACGCGCGCGGCCGCCGCCCCGGCGGTGCTGCGCCTCCTCGACCTGGCGGAGCGCTACTACGCCTCCGGCTTCGAGGGCCTCGTCCACCTGCCGCCGCGGGCGCGCGTCGCCGTCGCCGTCGCCGGCGCGGTCTACCGCGCCATCGGCGAGGAGCTCCGCGCCCGCGGCGGCGCCTACTGGCTGGGTCGGGTGGTGGTGCCGCGGCGGCGGCGCTGGGCGGTCGGCGTCAAGGCCGCGTGGCGCGCCGCGACGAGCCGGCCGGTGCCGGCGCCGGTAGCACGAGATCGCGCCTTGGAGGGAGCATGAGCCGGGACACCGACGTCGCGATCGTGGGCGGGGGCTGCGCCGGGCTGAGCCTGGCGATGCGCCTCGCCGGCGCGGACCTGCGCGTGACCGTGGTCGAGCCGCGCGCGTCCTACGAGGAGGACCGGACTTGGTCGTTCTGGCGCACGGCCGCCGATCCCTTCGTCGATTGCGTGCGCGCGAGCTGGGACCGCTGGGCGGTCTCGGCCGACGGCGAGCGTGTGGTGCGCGGCTCGCCGGTCCTGCGCTATCAGACGCTGAGTGCGCGCGCCGTCTACGACCGCGCGCTCGGGCGCTGCCACGACGCCGCCAACGTCGAGGTCCGGTTGGCGACCGCGGTCGAGGGCGAGCCCAGGGCCGCCGGCGACGATCTGGTGGTCGCCACCGCCGCCGGTGAGCTGCGCGCCGGCGTGGTCGTCGACACCCGCCCGCCCGCCGGCCCGCCCGGCTTCGGGCAGTACTTCGTCGGCCACGAGGTGGCGGTGGACGGCGCGGCGTTCGACGACCGCACCGTCGAGCTGATGGCGTTCGGCGAACCGCGCACCGACCGCATCGACTTCCTCTACGTCCTGCCCTTCGCCCCCGACCGCGCGCTCGTCGAGGCCACCAGTTTCGCCCCGGCGCCGCCGCCGCGCGCGGTGTTGCAGGCGCAGCTGGACGACGCCGTTACCGCGTGCACCGGCGGACGCCCCGTCGAGTGCGTCCGGCGCGAAGCCGGCTTCATCCCGATGCGCGCCGGCGACGCCCGCCGGGCGGCCACGACCGGCGAGCCGCGCTGGCTGCGCGCCGGCGTCGCCGGTGGGGCGGCGCGGCCGAGCACCGGCTACGCTTTTCAACGCATCCAGCGTCAGAGCGAGCTGCTCGCCGCCGCGCTGCGCGCGCGCGGCGCGACGCCGCCGCCGCCGCCGGCGCTCGACGGGCCGGTCACCCGCGGCATGGACGCGCTCTTTCTCAAGGTGCTGCGGCGGTGGCCGGAGGCCGGCCCGCACCTGTTTCGCCAGCTGTTCGCGCACGCGCCGGCGGATCGGCTGGAGCGCTTC
>JAAAPF010000188.1 GCA_009908425.1 Alphaproteobacteria bacterium | reverse complement strand
CGCCGGTGGCGTCCGCGCCCGCCATTGGCCCGCGCGCATGTTCCGCCGGCGTAGGGCCGACGAGGTCGACGGCGCAGCACTGCGTGCGGCGCTTGGACCGGGCACGTCATCCGCCGCGACGCCGGTGCGGGCGGGGGCGTGTCGGGTGGCGCCGGCTCACGCGACGCTCCGATGCTCGCGGCCGAGCGCGCCATGCTCGATCGTCTCACCGCGCACCGACGTCTCGAGCTCCGGCGGCGATGTCGGTCCCGCGCGACACCGTGAGATCGCCGCTCACCCCGAGCTCGGGATCTCTGAAACACTATTGGCCATAGAGTTTCACCGCCGCGCCGGCGACGGCGGTGAGGGCAGGGGGCATAACCCGGACCGAAGCGCCGGATCCCGCGGCGCCGCGCGGGCGCCGGTACCAAGAGCGGGCTGGGCGGCCGATCCCCGACCGGGCATTCTGAAACAGATGTCGGGACATTCCGCTCAACGGCCCCAGCCGGGCCCGATCGACCTCGTTCGGATCGACGCCGAAGCCGGGCGATTCCGGGCCTATCGGCTGTTCCTGCAGCCCGACCTGTTCGGCGGTTGCAGCCTAGTGCGGGAGTGGGGCCGGATCGGCCGGCCCGGCACCGTGCGGGTTCGGACTCTGGCGACCGAAGCCGAGGCGGCGACGGCACTCGCGCGCGCGCTCGTCCGGCGCCATCGGCGCGGCTATCGCCCGCGGTCGAACCGGCGTCGCGCCGACGACGACGCGGCCGCACCGGCAGCGGCCGAGCGATGAGCCGGCGGCCGACCACCGGACGCGGCGCACCGCGGCGGCGGACCCGGCTGGGGCAGGGGGCCGAAACCCGCGCGGCGACCGCGCCGACCGTCTCGAAGAAGCCCGAGGGTCTCCAGCTCTACGACGCCACCGGCGCCAGGAAGTACGTCACCGCGGAGGAGCGGGCGGCCTTTTTGGCGGCGGCCGAGCGGTCACCGCGGCAGGTGCGCACGCTGTGCCTGATGCTCGCCTACAGCGGCTGTCGGCTGTCGGAAGCACTCGGGCTCACCGCCGACCGCGTCGATCTCGACGCGGGCCTCTTGATCATCGAAACGCTCAAGAAGCGGCGGACCGGGGTCTATCGCGGCGTGCCGGTGCCGGCCCACGTGCTCGAGGCCCTCGACCTCGTCCACGGCGTCCGTGAGCTCCAGCGCAAGCGCGGCCGCGGCCGCGACGTCCGGCTCTGGCCGGTCTCGCGGACGACGGCGTGGCGCCGGATGGCGGAGGTCCTGGATGCGGCCGGGATCGCGGGGCCGCAGTCGAGCCCCAAGGGATTGCGGCACGGGTTCGGCGTGCAGGCCGTCTCGAGCGGCGTGCCGCTCAACCTGGTCCAGCGCTGGCTCGGCCACGCGCAGCTCAGCACGACCGCGATCTACGCCGACGCCGTCGGCGCCGAGGAAAGAGGCCTCATGGCCCGGATGTGGGGGTGACCAGGGCCGACTGCGTATTTCGGTGTTTTCGCCCGGCTGTTTCGCTTCAAAGCGCCCAGCCGTTGCGGCGCTGTCGGACCGCCCGGGCGGGGTGGTAGGCGCGCGCCGTCGTTCGACCTCGGGGTTCAATCTAAGCGTGCAGGCGTGGCCGCCGCAAGCACCGGCGGCAGCGGGCTCGTCCAGGTCGTCCACGCCCAAGCGGTCCGCGCGCGCCTCGAAGCGCAGCGCGCGGTCCGCGCCGTGGGGTGGGCGCACCTGGGCGAGCGGGGTCACGCCGCCGCCTCCGGTTCGGCGCCGCGGTGGCGCTTGCGCAAGGACTCGCCGGTGAGCTCGATGCGCTCGGCGTTGTGTACGAGCCGATCGAGGATGGCGTCGGCGTAGGTCGCATCGCCGATGACGCGGTGCCAGTGGTCGATCGGGATCTGCGAGGCCAACAGCGTGGCGCGGCGATCGTGGCGGTCGTCGATGACCTCCATCAGGTCGTGGCGCTGTGCGGCGGTGAGCTCGGTCATGCCCCAGTCGTCGATGATCAACAGATCGAGACGGGCGAGCCGGCGGAGCTCGCGGGCGAGCTTGCCGTCGAGGCGGGCGGTGGCGAGCTCGTCCAACAGCCGGGTCAAGCGGGTGTACTGCACGCCGTAGCCCTCGCGCGCGGCCTGATGGCCGAGCGCGCAGGCGAGCCAGGTCTTGCCGGTGCCGGTGGCGCCGACGATCACCACCGGGCGGTGGTCGCGGATCCAGCGGCAGCGCGCCAGCTCGCGCACCCGCGCGCGGTCGAGGCCGCGACCCGGGCGGGTGTCGAGATCTTCCAGGCAGGCCTGCTGGCGCAAACGGGCCCGCTTCAGCCGCGCGGCGAACGCCGTATTGGCGCGCTCCTCGGCCTCGCGCTCGATCAGCAGCGCCACCAGCTCGTCGAGCGACAGGCCCTCGCGGTCGGGCTGGTGGTCGCGTTCCTCCAGCGCCTTGGCCATGCCGTAGAGGCGCAGCTGGCGCAGCCGGTCGATGTTGGGATGACGCATCGGGCTTCCTCGGATCAGTGGTAGTAGCTCGGGCCGCGCAGGTTGGCGTGCGCACCGGCGCCGCCGGGTTCGGCCGGCGCCGCGTCCACACGCTCGATGGTGCGGCGGACATAGGCGTAGGCGCCGACATTGGCCTCGAGCGCGGCCTGGCAGGTGGCTTCGAGGCGGGCGCCGCCGTGCAGCGCGGCGAGGCGCAACAGCCCGCGCCCCTGGCGCGCCGCCTGCAGGGGGTGGTCGGCATCGGCCAACATGCGCCGGTAGAAGCGGGCCGCGGCCGGACCGATGGCGGCGAGCTCGGCGGCGACGC
>JAAAPF010000208.1 GCA_009908425.1 Alphaproteobacteria bacterium | reverse complement strand
CGCCGCGGGCCATCGGGTCCACCGCGAGTACTACGTCAACGACCACGGCCGCCAGATGGACATCCTGGCCGTGTCGGTGTGGCTGCGCTACCTCGAGCTCAGCGGCGAACGCGTCGGTTTCCCGTCCAACGGCTACCGCGGTGACTACATCTACGACATCGCCCGCGAGGTGCGCAAGCGTCACGGCGACGACCTGCGCCATTCGGGCATGGCAGTGGCCGAGGGCCTGCCCGAGGATGCGCCCGAGGGCGACGCCGAGCGTCACGTCGACGCGCTCATCGACCGGGCCCGGGAGCTGCTCGGCGAGTCCGGCTACGAAGCCTGCTTCAACGCGGCACTGGAGTCGATGGTCGCCGACATCCGCGATGACCTGGCCGGCTTCGGCGTGGCCTTCGAGCGCTGGTTCTCGGAGCGCGAACTCGAGCACAGCGGTGCGCTCAAGCGTGCGCTCGACCGGCTCGATGCCCAGGGCTGGCTGTACCGCCAGGACGGCGCGACCTGGTTCAGGGCGACCGAGCTCGGCGACGACAAGGACCGCGTGGTCGTGCGGGAAAACGGGCGCACGACCTATTTCGCCTCGGACGTGGCCTACCTGCTCGACAAGCTGGACCGCTGCAAGGGCCGCTCGCTCTACATCTTCGGCGCCGATCACCACGGCTACGTGCCGCGCCTGAAGGCGGCCGCGCGCGGCCTCGGCGAGGAAGCCGAGCGCCTGGAGTTCCAGCTCGTCCAGTTCGCCGTGCTCTACCGCGGCGGCCGCAAGGTGCAGATGTCGACGCGCTCGGGCAGCTTCGTCACCCTGCGCGAGCTGCGCGCCGAGGTAGGCAACGACGCCGCCCGCTACTTCTACGTCATGCGCTCGCACGACCAGCACCTCGATTTCGACCTCGACCTGGCCAAGTCGCGGGCCAACGAGAACCCGGTCTACTACATCCAGTACGCGCACGCCCGCATCGAGAGCGTGTTCCGCGAGCTCGAGAGCCGCGGGCTGCGGCACAACCAGGCCATCGGCGAGGCCTCGGTCGAGCAGCTCGACACCGAACACGAGCAACAGCTGCTGCGGATGGTCGGCCGCTTTCCCGAGATGATCGAGTCGGCCGCCCGGCAGCGCACGGCCCACATGGTCGCGCACTACCTGCACGAGCTCGCCTCGGCCTTCCACTCCTGGTACAACGCGACGCCGTTCCTGGTCGACGACGAGAATGTCCGCAATGCCCGCCTCAACCTGGTGGCCGCCATCGGCCAGGTGCTGCGCAACGGCCTGGGCCTGATCGGCGTGTCCGCGCCGAAGGAAATGTAGTGGGGCGCCGTCAGGCCAAGCGAGGCGGCTCCTCGGTTTCCGGTAGCGCCCTGAGTTTCGGCGCCGGGCTGGTCTGCGGGCTGGTGCTCGCCACCCTGGCCTGGCTGGGCGGCTACCTGCCCGGCCGCCAGGCCGAGCCCGAGCCCGCCGTTCCGAGCGGCCGCGACGAGCCGCCGATCGCCGACGAGGCGGCCGGCGATCGCGGGCGCCAGTACGACTTCTTCACCGTCCTGCCCGAGCACGAGGTGGTCGTGCCGCGCGAGGAAATCGAGGAACGCGCCCGCGAGCGCGACAGCGCCGTCGCCGATCAGGGCCCCTACCTGCTCCAGGTCGGATCCTTCCGCTCCGGCGCCGACGCCGATTCGCTGCGCGCCGAAGTGACCCTGCTCGGGCTCGAGGCCACCGTGCAGACGGTGACCGTCGACGACGTCACCTGGCACCGCGTTCGGGTCGGTCCCTACGACAGCGCGCGAGCGGCCGACGGCGCCCGCCGCCGACTGCTCGAGAACGGCTTCGAGGCGATGATCCTGCGGGGAGGCTGATCGAGCGTGCGCACGGGGCGAGCCCATGACTGAGCCGACGCCCCCGGCGGCCCTGGTGCTGCCCGGCGGTGGCGCACGCGGTGCCTATCAGGTCGGCGTGCTCAAGGCCGTCGCCGAATTGCTCGACGGCCGCGACACGCCCTTCCCGATCATCGCCGGCACCTCGGCCGGGGCGATCAACGCCGCGGTGGTGGCCAGCCACGCCGACGACTTCGCCCGCGGCGCCGCCCGGCTCGAGCATTTCTGGAGCCGCTTCCGCTGCCACCACATCTACCGCACCGGCTGGGGGCACAACCTCGGCCGCGGCCTGCACTGGCTGGCGGCGATGACGCTCGGCGGCCTGGGGGTGGCCAATCCGCGCTCCCTGCTCGACAACGCCCCGCTCGGCCGGCTGCTCGAGCGCGAGCTCGACGTCGACGGCATCGAGCGATCGGTGGAAGAGGGACGGCTCAAGGCCCTGATGGTGACCGCGTCGGGTTACACGACCGCGCGGGCGGTGACGTTCTTCCAGGCGGCCGAATCCGTGGCCGAGTGGTCGCAGGGCAAGCGTGCGGGGCAGCGCACGCGCATCGAGGCCTGCCACCTGCTGGCCAGCGCGGCGCTGCCGCTGCTGTTTCCCGCCTGCCGCGTCGGCCACGAATACTACGGCGACGGCGGCATGCGCCAGACCACGCCGCTGAGCGCGCCCATCCGCATGGGCGCCGAACGGATCCTGATCATCGGTACGCGCGACGCCCGCCCCGACGCCGAGCCCGTGCGCGACGCGGCCTACCCGTCGCTGGGCGACATCGGCGGCTACCTGCTCGACGTGATCTTCATGGACTACCTGGCCAACGACCTGGCCCGGCTCGAGCGACTCAACCGGATGCTGGCGCACGTGCCGGAGGACCGGCGCGAGGCGACCGGGCGCCGGCACGTCGAGACCCTGCTGATCCAGCCCTCC
>JAAAPF010000142.1 GCA_009908425.1 Alphaproteobacteria bacterium | reverse complement strand
AGAGGCACCGAGGCCCGGGCGGCGGCCGAGACCGCGGCGGCGCAGCGTCTGGCCCGGGCGGAGGCGACGCTGGCGGACGCGCTCGCCCGCGACCTGGCGGCGCGGGCCCACGGCCACGCCCACGACGCCGAACTGATCGCGGCGCTGGTAGGCACCATCGCCGCCCACGTCGTGCCCCGGGCCGTGGCCGCGGCCCCGCTCGACGATCTCGAGGCCGAGCTCCCGGCGTTGCTCGCCCGCCTGGAGGGCCGGGAGCGGGTCACCGTCGCGGTCCACCCCGAGCTTCAGCCGGCGCTGGCGGCGCGCCTCGACGAGGTCACCGCCGCCGCCGGCTTCACCGGCACGCTCGCGGTCGACGGCGACGACGGCCTCGCCCTCGGCGACGCCGTCGTGCGCTGGCCGGCCGGCGAGGCCGCCCGCCGCGTCGACGCCCGGATCGAGGAGGCGACCCGCCTCTGCGCCGGCTGGCTCGGCGAGCGCGGCGAGCGCGTCACCAGCGCCGGCGGCGACGCGGCGGCGACCACGACGACCAGGGAGGGATCCGATGAGCACTGAGGACGGCGCGCTGGAGACCACCGAGGCCGGCGGTTCGCCCGGCCAAGCGGCGGGCACGGACGCGCCCGCCGACCTGGGCGCGGTCTACGACGTCCCCGTCCAGCTCTCCGCCGTGCTCGGCCGCACCTCGATGCCGGTGAGCCAGCTTTTGCGCCTCGGCCGGGGCGCGGTGGTCGAACTCGACCGCAAGGTCGGCGAGCCGATCGACATCTACGTCAACAACCGGCTGGTCGCACGCGGCGAGGTCATCATCGACGACGGTCACCTGTCGGTGACGATGACCGAGATCATCAAGAGCGAGCAGACCAGCTGAACGGGACCGGCACGATGCGCCTGTTGATCCAGAGCGAGGACGCGCCGCTGGTCGCGCGCGCCGTCGAGATCGCCCGCAAGAAGGGGGCGCGCGCCCGCGTCGTGCCGACGACCAAGGCCGCACTCGCCGATTTGCGCTCGGGCCGCGGCGCCGAGCAGCTCTGGGTGTCCGCCGACGCCGACGTCGCCGGCTTCGTGCGTCAGCTCCGCGCCGAGCGCATCCACGTCCCCGTCGTCGCCTACGGCATCGGTACCGACGCCCGCACCGCGGTGGCGGCGATCCGCGGCGGCGCGGTCGAGTTCCTGCCCCTGCCGCCGGAGGAGGCGCTCATCGCCGCCATCGTCGAGGCGGCGAGCGGCGGCGCGCCGGGTCTGGTCGCCGACGATCCCGCCATGCGCGAGCTCCTCGATCTCGCCCGCCGGGTGGCGCCGGCGGAGGCCAGCGTCCTGATCACCGGCGAGAGCGGCGTCGGCAAGGAGGTGGTGGCGCGCTACGTCCACACCCACAGCAGCCGCAAGGACGGGCCGTTCGTCTCCTTGAACTGCGCCGCCATCCCCGAAGCGCTCTTGGAGAGCGAGCTGTTCGGCCACGAGAAGGGGGCGTTCACCGGCGCCGCCGCCCGCCGCATCGGCAAGTTCGAAGAGGCCAACGGCGGCACGCTGCTCCTCGACGAGGTCAGCGAGATGGACCCGCGGCTGCAGGCCAAGCTGTTGCGCGCGCTGCAGGAGCGCGAGATCGACCGGGTCGGCGGCACCAAGCCGGTGCCGGTCGACATCCGGGTACTGGCGACGACCAACCGCGACCTCGAAGAGGCGGTGCGCGCCGGCACGTTCCGCGAGGACCTGATGTTCCGCTTGAACGTCGTGCCGCTGGAGGTGCCGCCGTTGCGCGCCCGGCCCGCCGACATCGAGGGGCTCGCCCGGCACTTCGCCGCCAAATACGCCAAGATGAACGGGCTCGGCGAGGTCAAGCTCGCCAAGGCCGCGCTGCGGCGGCTCGAGGCTCATGCTTGGCCGGGCAATGTCCGCGAGCTGGAGAACTGCCTGCACCGCGCCGTGCTGCTCGCCGGCGGCGCCCTCGTCGACGCCGACGCGATCCGCCTGCCCCAGCCGGCGAGCGCGAGTTCGGGCGACGGCGGCGCCCTCGTCGGCCGCACCGTCGCCGACGTCGAGCGCCGGCTGATCCTCGACACTCTCGACCACACCCGCGGCAACCGCACGCAGGCCGCCGCCATCCTCGGCATCTCGATCCGCACCCTCAGAAATCGCCTGCACGACTACGCGGGCGAGGGCGCCGCCGACGCCGACGCCGGCACGGCGGGGAGGTGAGCGCCGTGGTCGCCGCCACCGCCGCCGAGACCGGACCGAAGGCCTGGCTCGCCCGCTTAGGCGGTCAGCGCGACATCCTCTTGGCGCTCGGCGTCATCGGCATCCTGATCGTGTTGATCCTGCCGATGCCGAGCTTCGTGCTCGACATGCTGCTCGCGGTCTCGATCGGCTTCGCGGTGATGGTGCTGTTCACCTCGCTGTTCATCGAGGAGCCGCTGGACTTCTCCAGCTTTCCGACCGTGCTGTTGCTCGCGACCATGCTCCGCTTGGCGCTCAACCTGGCCTCGACCCGGCTGATCCTCGCCAACGGTCACGAGGGCCCGGACGCCGCCGGCCACGTCATCGAGGCCTTCGGCGGCATGGTGATGCAGGGCAACTTCGTCATCGGGATGATCGTCTTCGTCATCCTGGTGATCGTGAACTTCGTGGTGATCACCAAGGGCTCCGGGCGCATCGCCGAGGTCGCCGCCCGGTTCTCCCTCGACGCCATGCCCGGCAAGCAGATGGCGATCGACGCCGACCTCTCCGCCGGGCTCGTCGACGAGGCCGAGGCCCGTCGGCGCCGCACCCACCTCGAGGAGGAGAGCGCGTTCTTCGG
>JAAAPF010000323.1 GCA_009908425.1 Alphaproteobacteria bacterium | reverse complement strand
GCCCGGCTCCGGCTACGCCTTCGCCGGCGGCTACGTCCAGGACCGCAGCACCCTCCAGGAGCCCAACGTCGACACCGGCACCAGCGTCGGCGTCTCGGGGGGTGGGCTGTACTGAGCGGCAGCCGGGGGGCGCACGCGCCCGACGCCCGCCGCGCCCCGGAACCGAGCCGTTCCGTCAGGTTGTGGAATTGAGCTTGCGTTGGGTTGAACCAAGCGACGCTACGTGTTGATTCATCATGCAGCGTTACCGGCATCAAGAGTTCATCCGCTTCCTTAACGCCGTCGAGGCCAAGGTGCCGGCTGGGAAAGTCGTCCACGCCATCGTCGACAACTACGCCACCCACAAACATCCCAAGGTGCAGCGGTGGCTGGCGCGGCAGCCGCCCTGGACTTTCCACCTCACGCAGAACTCTTGCTCCCCCGCGGCCGTCTCCTGACGGCCGCCGCTTTCGCGGTTCGATCGATCGTCTTGCTGACGATCGATGGCTGAACGCCATCCAAAGGTTCTTCTCGGCGATGACCCGATGACGTCTCCGCCGCGGCGTCTTCCGCTCGCTGGTCGACCTGCGGGCCGCCATCAACCGCTACCTCGACGAGCACAACGCCGATGCCAGAGCCTTCACCTGGACCGCAACACCCACCTCGATCCTCGACAAGCTGGATCAACCGAATGCGTCCATGCACTAGGCACAGAAGTATGTGAATGATGCGCGCTCTTTGTCTGACGCGATCGAATAAAGACTCAAAGAGCAATCACGAAAATCTCTTAAAGACTCACCAATACTTACATAACCTGTGGCATTCTCGCCGCTCAGAAGATCTGTTAGGCGGTATCGCACGTAATCGTCCTTTATTCTATCTACAAAAAATATCTGCTTGTCGTCCGAGAGCGCACGGCTTTGGCCGGAACTAGCTGCGAAACGTTTGTTGGATTTAATGACGGAAAGAGTATCTGGGACTAAGAGGTTGTCCACCGCAATCTCCGAATTTTCTGTCGTCCCGCCGAGCGCGCCAACCACTTGAGTGACACATTGCAAATAGGAGCGGAAGGCATGTGACTTTGCCTCATCGCTGTGGAAATTTTGAAGTAACTCCATTGCATTACCCACATCCACAGATGCTTCTCCACTACCGCTCCCACGTCCGAGTACGCTAAGAATTCTTGTATCAAACTCTCCTTGAAGTTCGGCGGAGAGTCCGCTTCCGCACATACTGCTCACCAGTCGCAAAGCGTCAGGATCAATTTTTGAAGCAAGCGCCGACGACCCGAAAAGTATTAAAACCGCTACCGCTTGGATAATGTACAGTGAAAGCCGCCTCATCCTTTTGCCTTCCGACGATTTGCTTTGCTACGCACTGTCTCGACGATGCGCTCCAACCAAAGACACGCTACCGCCCAAGATATAAACTCGGAGTGTGCAGCCGAGTGCGGTCGATGTCCAGTCGTTGCTCTATGCGGGCCGGCTTTGGCTATATCCGTCTCGCGCGCTGAGCTCGCGACCCCGCCGATCAGCTCACTCGCGCGAACATATCGGCGACGCAGCCGATACCTACCTCTACACGCGGATAATCAGCGCTCGCGGCAAGTCCGCTCCATGCCGAGCTTAACGCTTAACGGTAGCCCGCCGCTTGTATCGCCTCCCGTCTAAAACGCCTTTTGACCGAAGGGGCAAGGATGACTCTTCCCGACCGCAGGCGGACGCTGCGGTCGGTTCGGGCGGGCTCGGCGTCGGTCGGACGGCGGACCGAAGGGGTGATAGGCTTTTCGACCTATTTCTGATAGCCGTGGGCGGGTGACGGTCCGGCAGCGGGACCGTCGGCGGGCGGCGTGGGGCCTTGCGGGCGCGCCTGCGAAACGAACCGGGAGGACGGATTCGTGCGGGCTCGCCAACGGGTTGGCCGAAAATGCGGGGGCGGAGCCGAAGCTCCGGCGCGAGCCCGCGGCGAGATCGCCCCGCCCGCCCGCTCGCCGCTACCGGCGTCGGCGTCGGCGGCGGCGGGTGGCGGCGACGGCGCGGCCTCAGCACTCGGGCAGGTTGACCGCGAGGCCGCCGGTCGAGGTCTCCTTGTACTTGACCGACATGTCGAGGCCGGTCTGACGCATGGTCTCGATGCAGTTGTCGAGCGGCATGAAGTGCCGGCCGTCGCCGCGCAGCGCCAGCGAGGCCGCCGCCACCGCCTTGATGGCGCCGAGGCCGTTGCGCTCGATGCAGGGCACCTGGACCAGCCCGCCCGCCGGATCGCAGGTCATGCCCAGATGGTGCTCGAGGGCGATCTCGGCGGCGTTCTCGATCTGGGCGTTGGTGCCGCCCAGGACCGCGCACAGGCCCGCCGCCGCCATCGCCGCCGCCGAGCCGACCTCGCCCTGACAGCCGACCTCCGCCCCGGAGATCGAGGCGTTGCGCTTGATGATGCCGCCGATGGCGGCGGCGGTGAGCAGGTAGTCGGCGACGCCGTCGGGGCGCGCGCCGACGCAGTGGTCGCGGTAGTAGCGCGCCACCGCGGGGACGACGCCGGCGGCACCGTTGGTCGGGGCGGTGACGACGCGGCCGCCGGCGGCGTTCTCCTCGTTGACCGCCATGGCGTAGACCCAGAGCCAGTCGGTCGCGGCGTGCGGCTGATGGTCGTTGCGCCCCGCCCCTTCCTCCAGACGGCGGCGGATGGCGCCGGCGCGGCGCTGGACGCCCAGCCCGCCCGGCAGGGTGCCGCCCTGGGCGAGGCCGCGGTCGATGCAGCCGTCCATCACTTCCCAGATCCGCGCGAGGCCGGTGTCGACCGCCTGCGCGCCGCGCACGGCGCATTCGTTGGCCCACTGGAGGCGGGGGATCGAGAGGCCTTTGCGCTCACCGACGGCGAGGAGTTCCGCCGCGGTCGCGAAGGGGTGCGGGATCAAGGGCGCGCCGTCGGCGACCGCTCCGTCCTGCGCCTGACGCGCGGCCAGCTCGGCCGCGGTCTCGACGAAGCCGCCGCCGACCGAGAAGTAGGTCTCCGCCGCCGCCACCGCACCGTCGGCGTCGAACGCCTTGACGACGAGCCCGTTGGGATGGCCCTCGAGCGGCGGGCCGAGGTCGAAGACGAGATCGACCGCGGGATCGAACGCGAAGCCGCCTTCGGCGCCGCGTTCGACCCGGCCGGTGGCGCGGACCGCGGCCTCGAGCGCGTCCGCCGCCTCGGGATCGACCCGGTCCGGCGCCATGCCGGCGAGCCCGAGGATCACCGCGCGGTCGGTGCCGTGGCCTTTGCCGGTGTGGGCGAGCGAGCCGTAGAGCGTCACCCGCACCCGCGCCGGCGGATCCGGGCGCGTCGCCCGCCAGTCCTCGACGAAGCGGGCGGCCGCCGTCATCGGCCCCATGGTGTGCGAGGACGACGGTCCGATACCGATCTTGAACAGGTCGAAGGTGGAGAGGAACATCCGAGCCCCCGTCGCTCCCCCGGCCGGCGCGGACGACCGGCACGGCGCCACCATGGCGGCGCCGACGCGCGGGGACTTCCGCGTGAGCGACCTTTCCCGCGACGGGCGCGCCTCCCGCAGCGCGGGGGACGCGGCGGTCACGCTCGTGGGCGCCCGGCGGTCGTAGCGCCGCCGCGCGGGTTCGCCCCGGGCAGGGGCTGGAGCGACGGGTCGCGGTTGCGCCGGGCGGTCGGGCGACGCCATGCTCGCGCCGATCACCAGACCGATCGGAGCGCGTACCTTGGCGGAACTCGACCTCGACCTGTTGCGGGCCCTTTGCGAGACCCCCGGCGTGCCCGGCCACGAGGATCGCGTCCGCGCGCTCGTCCGCGGCGAGGTCGAGGGGCTGTTCGACGCCATCGAGATCGACCCGATGGGCTCGCTCCTGTGCCGCCGCGACGCCCGCGGCGGCGGCGAGCGGCCGAGCCGCATCATGCTGCTCTGTCACATGGACGAGATCGGCTTTCTGGTCAGCCACGTCACCGACAAGGGCTTTCTCTACCTCCAGCCGGTGGGCGGTTTCGATCCTCGCAACCTGTTCTCGCGGCGGGTGCTGGTCTGCACCGAGCAGGGCGACCACAAGGGGGTGATGAACCCGGGCGGCCGACCGCTCCACATCGCCTCCGCCGAGGACAAGAAGAAGGTGCCCGAGCCCACCGAGTTCTTCGTCGACCTCGGCCTCGGCGCGGCGGCGAAGGACGTCGTCAAGATCGGCGACATGGTGGTGATGGACGAGCCGTTCGTGGCGATGGGCGACAAGGTGGTCTCCAAGGCGCTCGACAACCGCATCGCCTGCTGGCTCGGCATCGAGGCGATCCGGGGCGTCGTCGACGCCGACCACGGCGCCGAGATCCACGTCGCCTTCACCGCCCAGGAGGAGGTCGGGCTCCGCGGCGCGCGCACCGCCGCCTACGCCGTGCGCCCGGACATCGGCATCGGCATCGACACCACGCTCGCCTGCGACACCCCCGGCGTGCCGGAGCAGGACCGCACGACGGTGCAGGGCGAGGGCTTCGGCCTCCATATCCGCGACGGCTCCTTCATCGCCGACAAGGGCCTGGTCGGCGAGGTCGAGGCGCTCGCGCAGGAGTTGGAGATCCCCTACCAGCGCACCATGCTGCGCGCCGGTGGGCAGGACGGCGCCGCCGCCCAGCAGGCCGCCGCCGGGGCACGGGCCGTCGGCATCGTCGTGGGCACCCGCTACATCCACACCGTCACCGAGATGATCGACACCCGCGACCTCGCCGCGGCGCGCGACATCCTGGTGGCCTATCTCCGCCGCGCCTGACCGCTTCGCGCTCGCGACTTGTCGCCGCGCCGCGCCTGGCTTACCCGGTCGCGCCAGGACACAGAGGCGAGGATGGTCATGGCGGCGTTCAGCTACGCGGTCGAGGACGGGATCGGCCGGTTCGCCTTCGAGCGGCCGGAGGCGCGCAACGCGCTCACCTACGAGATGTACGAGGGCGTGCGCGACGTCTGCCGCGAGGTGCCCACCGACGGCTCGGTGCGGGTGCTGGTGATCACCGGTTCCGGCGGCTCCTTCGCCGCCGGCACCGACATGGCGCTCTTTCGCTCGTTCGCGACGCCCGAGGACGCCTGGGCCTACGAGGAGCGCATGGAGGCGGTCTTCCAGGCCATCGAGCGCTGTCCGGTGCCGACCATCGCCGCCATCGACGGCGCCTGCACCGGCGGCGGTGCGACCATCGCCGCCGCCTGCGACCTCCGCCTCGCCACCCGCCGGCTCAAGTTCGGCGTGCCGATCGCCCGCACCCTCGGCAACTGCCTGTCCGCCGCCAACCTCGCCCGCCTGGTGCGGGTCCTCGGCGCGGTGCGGGCCCGCGACCTGTTGTTGACCGCGCGGCTGGTGGAGGCCGAGGAAGCCGCCGCCATCGGCCTCGTGCGCGAGGTGGTCGAGGACGCCGACACGCTCGCCGCGCGCGCCCTCGAACTCGCCGGCGAGCTCGCCACCCACGCCCCGCTCACCATGCGCGCGACCAAGGAGGGTCTGCGGCGGCTGGAGACGGCGGACACGATCGACGACCGCGACCTCGTGGCCGGGTGCTACACCAGCGCCGACTTCAAGGAGGGCATCGAGGCCTTTCTCGCCAAGCGCCGGCCGGTCTGGCGCGGGCGCTGAACACGCCCTCGTGCACGCCACGCGCGTCGACGGCCGTTCCGGCCGGCAGCCGCGCCTGCTAAGGTCGGACCACAACGGCTTTGGGGGAGGCCCGAGCATGACCGCACGCTCCGACGTCGAAGCGCGCCCCGTCGGCGCCGGCGAGCGGCCCGCCGTCCGGCGGATCACCACCGCCGAGATCGTCGACTCGCTCCGTCGCGGCCTCGACGACTTCCGCGCCGTGCCCACCCACTACCTGCTCTACGGGCTGGTTTACGCCGTCGCCGGGCTGATCCTGGTGCGCGCGGCCTTCGACGCCGCCCTCTTGCCGTTGATGTTTCCGCTGGTGGCGGGCTTCGCCCTGATCGCGCCCACCCTTTCGGTCGGCCTGTTCGAGCTCAGCCGCCGGCGCGAGCAGGGCCACGAGGCGCGCTGGTGGCACATCTTCGGGGTCCGCCGCCACGCCGCCGCCGGCCCGATCCTCGTCCTCGACCTCCTGTTGGCGCTGTGGTTCGTGCTCTGGCTCGCCACCGCCGCCCAGCTCTACGCCGCCGTCATGGGCCCGGCACCGAGCACGCTGGGCGCGTTCCTCGCCGGCATCCTCACCACCCCGCAGGGCTGGACGCTGATGCTCGTCGGCAACGCCGTCGGCTTCGTCTTCGCCCTGGTCGCCTTCGCGGTCTCGGCGGTGTCGTTTCCGCTGCTCGTCGACACCGACCTCGGCCTGCGGGGGGCGGTGGCGACCTCGGTCCGCGCGGTGGTGAGCAACCCGGGGCCGATGGCGCTGTGGGCGGCGATCCTCGCCGGCGGGCTGATCCTGGGCTCGCTGCCGCTGCTGTTGGGCCTGCCGGTGGTACTGCCGATCCTCGGTCACGCCACCTGGCACGTCTACCGCCGGGTCGTGGGCACCTGAGAACGCCGGCCGGCGGCGGCGGAACGTCGTCGCCGCCGCGGCGTTGCCGGGGCTCGCTCATCCCGAGGAGGCTCGGCCGTGGCGCGCGACTTCGGCGAAACGCTGTACGACGTCCTGACCGGCGACGAGGCGGGTCGTGCCTGCCGCGACATCCCCGATCGCGCCTGCCGCCACCGCGCCGGCAACTTCTTCATTCACGTCGCCAGCCTGACGCTCACCAAGGCCGGCGACGGGCTCGCCGACGCCCGCCTCGTCCTGCCGTGGCTGTTGGCCGCGGTGGGCGCGCCGGCGACCACCGTCGGTCTCCTGGTGCCGGTGCGCGAGGCCCTGGCGCTGTTGCCGCAGCTCGCGATCTCGGCGCGGATCCGTGCCCTGGCCGTGCGCAAGACGGTCTGGGCCGGGGCGAGCGCCGCCCAGGGGGTCGCCGTGGCGGCGATGGCGGCGGCGGTAGTGGTCCTCGACGGCGCCGCCGCCGGCTGGAGCGTCGTGGGGCTGCTGGCGTTGTTCGCGCTCGCCCGCAGCGCCGCCTCGGTGAGCCAGAAGGACGTCCTCGCCAAGACCGTCGACAAGCAGCGCCGCGGCAGCGCCACCGGCCTCGCCGGTACGCTGGGAGCCGCCGCGGTGCTCGCTTTCGGCGCCGCGCTCGCCGTCGGCGCGATCCCGCTCACCGTCACCGCCGTGGCCTGGGCGCTGGTGGTGGCGGGCCTGTTCTGGCTCGCCGCGGCGGCGGCCTTTCTGCTGCTCGTCGAGGAGCCGGGCGCGACGGGAGGCGGCGCCGACGGCGTCGACGCCATGGCCGGCCAGCTCGGTCTGCTCGCCCGCGACGGCGAGTTGCGCCGCTTCGTGCTGGTGCGCGGGCTGGGCCTCGCCACCGCGCTGGCCCCGCCCTTCCTTCTGGCGCGCGCCGGCCTCGACGGCGGCCGCGAGCTCGGTGAGCTGGGGCTGTTCGTGGTCGCCGCCGCGGTCGCGACGATGGCGAGCAGCGCGATCTGGGGGCGCGCCGCCGACGCCTCCAGCCGGCGCGTCGTGATCGGCGCCGGGCTGGCGGGCGCGGTCGCCCTCGCGCTGGCGGCGCTGGCGCCGGCGGTGGTGCTGCCGGGCCTGCTGTTCGTCTTGCTCGTGGCGCACCAGGGGCTCCGGCTCGCCCGCAAGACGCAACTGGTCGACATGGCGCCGCGGTCGGAGCGCGCCGCCTACACCGCCATCGCCAACACCGCCACCGGCGTGCTGTTGTTGGCGGGCGGGGGCTTCGGGCTGGTGGCCGAGGCCTTCGGGCCGGCCGTCGTGCTCGGGCTACTGGCGGGGATGGCGGCGGCCGCCGCCGCGCTCGCCACCGGCTTGCGCGAGGTCCAAGGCTGAACCGGCGACGACACGGAGGAGACGGCGTTGATCGTGGAACTGCAGGTCCTGGGGCTGGCGGCCCTGTTGTGGGTGGTCCAGCTCGGCGTGGCGGCGGTGGCGGGCAACCTCCAGATCGGCCCCGCCTACATGCTGGGCCCGCGCGACGAGGGTCGCCAGCTCACCGGCCGCCCGGCCCGGCTCAAACGCGCCCTCGACAACCACACCGAGGGCCTGCCGCTGTTCACCATCGCGGTGCTGTTGGTGGCGCTCGGCGCCAAGGCCAACCCCGCGACGGCGATCTGCGCCTGGACCTACCTGGCGGCGCGGATCGTCTACGTTCCGGCCTACGCCTTCGGCTGGAACCCGTGGCGCTCGGTGATCTGGACCGTCGGCTTCCTCGCCACCCTGGTGATGCTGCTCGTGGGCCTGTTCGGCTGACCGCGGCGGCGCCCGCTCGCTCGACGTCAGGGCGGCCCGCCCGTGTCACACGTTGAACCGGAACAGCAGGACGTCGCCGTCCTTGACGCGGTAGTCGCGCCCCTCGAGGCGCATCTTGCCGGCCTCCTTGGCCGGCGCCTCGCCACCGCAGGCGACGTAGTCCTCGAAGGTGATGGTCTCGGCGGCGATGAAGCCCTTTTGCATGTCGGAGTGGATCGTGCCCGCCGCCTCGGCGGCCGTCGCGCCTTCGGGCACGGTCCAGGCGCGCGCCTCCTTGGGCCCGGCGGTGAAGAAGGTGACCAGGCCCAACAGCCGGTAGCCGGCACGGATGACGCGGTTGAGCCCGGGCTCCTCCAGGCCCATCGACGCCAGGTACTCGCGCTTCTCCTCCTCGCCGTCGAGGCTCGCCACCTCGGCTTCGATCCCGGCGGCGACGGTGACGGTGCGCGCGCCCTGTTCCTCGGCGAAGCCCTGCACCCGTTCGCTCCAGGCGTTGCCGGTGGCGGCCGCCTCCTCTTCGACGTTGCAGACGTAGAGCACCGGCTTGTCGGTGAGCATGTTGAAGCCGTCGAGCAGGGCGTGCTCGTCCGTCGTGAGGTCGAGCCGGCGCGCCGGCACCCCCTCCTGCATCGTCGGCAGGATGCGCTCGAGGAGATCGAGCCGCGCCTTGGCCCGCTTGTCCTGGCCGCGCACGCGCTTGACGAGCCCCTCCTTCTGGCGCTCGAGGCTCTCGATGTCGGCGAGCAACAGCTCGGTCTCGATCAGCTCGGCGTCGCGGATCGGATCGACGCCGCCCTCGACGTGGGCGACGTCGTCGTCCTCGAAGCAGCGCAGCACGTGCAGGATGGCGTCGACCTCGCGCACCGCACCCAGGAACTGGTTGCCGAGCCCCTCCCCCTTGGACGCGCCGCGCACCAGCCCGGCGATGTCCTTGATCTCGAGCTGGGTCGGGATGACCCGCGCCGACTTGGCGAGCCGCGCCAGCTGCTCGAGCCGCGGGTCCGGGACCGGCACCCGGCCGACGTTCGCCTCGATGGTGCAGAACGGATAGTTCGCCGCGGCCGCCGCCGCGGTGTTGGTGAGCGCGTTGAAGAGCGTCGACTTGCCGACGTTCGGCAGGCCGACGATGCCGCAGTTGAAGCCCATGAGCGTTCCCGTCCAAACTCGCGGCCGCGCTTAGACCAGCACGCGGCGGGCGTCACGGGGTCACCGTCACGCGGTCGTGGGCTGCGCGTGCGCACGCGGCGTGGCACAGCCGGGGACAACGCGGCTTCGACAAAGGACGGCCATGATCACCGACGAACGCGGCCTCGCGCTGACCACGACCAGCGTCGAGGCGGCGCGCGCCTTCGACGACGTCGTCACCTGCTATCTCGAATACCGCTTGCGGATCGGCGGGGCGATCAAGGCGATGTTCGCCGCCGATCCGGCGTTCTGCCTCGGCCGCGTGCTCGTCGGCTACCTTATGGTGGCGCGCGGCACGCCCGAAGGGCGCGCGGACGCCAGGACGGCGCTGGCCAAGGCCGAGGCGCTCGCCGGCGACCACCTCACCGAGCGCGAGCGCCGCCACCTCGCGGCCCTGCGCGCCTGGACCGAGGGCGACGGCTTCAAGGCCTGTCGGCTCTGGGAGGAGATCCTCGTCGCCTGGCCGCGCGATCTCTTGGCGCTCAGGCTGGCGCATTTCCAAAGCTTCTGGCTCGGCACGCACCGGCGCATGCGCAACGTCGTGGTCCGCGCCCTGCCGGCCTGGGACGCGAGCGTGCCACGCTACGGCGACGTCCTGGGCATGGCCGCCTTCGGTCACGAGGAGCTGGGCGACTACGCCACCGCCGAACGGCTCGGCCGCCGGGCCGTCGAGCTCAACCCCGAGGACATGTGGTCGATCCACGCCGTCGCCCACGTCATGGAGATGCAGGACCGCCACCACGAAGGCGTGCGCTGGCTCGACTACGCCCCCGAACGCTGGGCCGACCGCGCCGGGATGCGCACCCACCTCTGGTGGCACAAAGCGCTGTTCCACTTCGAGCGCTTCGAGCTCGACGCGGTGCTGGCGCTCTACGACGAGGTGATCGATCCCGGCGAGGACTTCTTCTACATCGACATGCAGAACTGCGCGTCGTTGCTCGCGCGGGTCGAGCTGATGGGCGGCCGTGTGGGCGAGCGCTGGGCCGCGCTCGCCGACCGCGCCGCGGGCTGGGTCGACAACCACCTGATGGCCTTCACCGACGTCCACACCATCATGCCGCTCGCCCGCGAGCGCCGGCCCGAGGCGGCGCGCCACCTGGCCTCGCTCGAGGCCTTCGCCGGCACGGGCGACGACAACGCACGGCGCGCGCGCGAGCACGTCCTGCCGGTCTGCCACGCCGTCGACGCCTTCTACCGCGGCGACTTCGCCACCACGGTCGAGCTGCTCTGCCCGCGCAAGGACGACCTGGCGCCGATCGGCGGCAGCCACGCCCAGCGCGACGTCTTCCATCTCATGCTCCTCGAAGCCGCCCTGCGCTCCGGCCGCTTCGACCTCGCCCGCGCGCTCGCCGGCGAGCGCGTGACGCTGCGCCCGCACAGCCACGGCAGCTGGCTCAAATACGCCGAGGCGCTCGAGGGCGCCGGCGACGTCGAGAGAGCGGTGGTGGCGCGATCGCACGCGGCGTAGCCCCGCGCCGGCGACGCCGCGGCGGATCGGCCGTCACTCGGCGGGGTCGCGACCCGCCGGCCGCGGGCGCACCAGCAGCCAGCCGGCGAAGCCGAGAAAGCCGACGATGACGATCAGGAGCGCGGCGTCGCCCGGCCGCGGGTTGGTGGCGGTGGGCGCCGGCCGGATCTCCGGGGTGAGCGCGGCCGCCCGGCGCAGGTGCGGGACGACGTCGGGATGCGGCCCCAGCGCCTCGTTGATCGCCAGCACGTTGGCGTCGGTCAGCGGATAGAGCACGGTGCTGATCGAGCCCGGCCCCTGCCGGCCGAGGACGGAGACCGGCGGCGGCGACGGGCCGACCAGGGTGGTCTGCATCGCCACGGTGCGCACCTGCTCCTCGCCGCCGGCCGGCCCCGGTGACGCCAGCGACGCCAGCCTCAGGAACGGCAGTTCCAGACGCGCCGCTCCTTCCCACCAGTCGGCCGCGTCGATGAACCGCAGGTCTTCGGCGGCTTCGCGGTCGGGGACGACCTCCGGGCGCTCGCGGGCGGCGAGAAGGACGGCGACGTCGGCGGCACCCCGGCGCAGCGTCGCGATTACGGCTTCCTCCGACGGGTCGTCGAGCGGCACGATCTTCGGGGCGGGCGTCCGATTGGCGGCGACCACACTGATGAGCTTGTGCGAGGCCGACCCCTCGGGTCCGGTGGCGATCGCCGTCGCCGCGCCGAGGCGGTCGGGGCCGTCGACCCTGGCGATGGCATGGAGCAGCGTGGAGCCCACCGCCGCCACCGCTTCGACGCGATCGTCACGCACGACGCCGTCGGGCGTGACGTCGAAATGGGCGATCGCCGGGGCCAGCGCGAGCCGGGCGTTGCGGGCGGGGATCTCGGCGAGCGGCCGCGGCGACCCGAGATAGGCGACGTTGCGCCCGGGCATCGCCTCGCGCACCGCGCGCAGCACCCGGCTGGCGGTGCGGCTGCCGACCTCGAGCGGGTTGGCCGCGATCAGGAGCCGCACGTTAGGCTCCGCCACGGTCCGCTCCAACAGACCGAGTTCGGCGAGCCCCGCGGCAGCGGCGCCGCGCGGCGAGCGGCCGCCGATCTGGACCTGGCGGGTGAGCGCGCGCATCCGCGGCGTGTCCAGCCGACCCGCCAGCGGCGCGAGCGCGTCGCGGAGGCGGGGCTCGCGGTCGAGCACCGCGCTCGAGGTCAGCGGCACCGCCTCGTAGCTGGTCGCGATCGGCAGATCGAAGCGCAACTCGGCGAAGCCGAAATCGACGATCTCGGGGTCGCTGGAGTAGCCGACCATGACGTCGATCTCACCACCGATCAGCGCCTCGTAGAGCGGCACGCGGTCGCTGCCTTCGGTGACCACGACCTCGTCGAAATCCAGACCGTAGCGGTCGAGCGCGACGTCGAGACCGTCCGCCGGCCGCGCGGCGAAGTTCTGGGTGACGCCCAAGGTCAACCCCGGCGCGAGGGGGCGCAGATCGGACACGCCGTCGACGCCGTCGTCGGCGACGAGTTCCCGGCGAACGACCACGGCGTAGTCCGACTCGAAGCCGAGCGGCTCCAGGAACACCAGGCCGAGCTCGGCGAAGGCCGCGCGGACCGAGGCGAGCGCGGCGTCGGGGTCGGTCGTCGGCGGCGCACCGACCAGGTTGACCGCGTTGCCGAGGTATTCGGGGTAGAGATCGATCGCCTCCTGGCGCAGCGCTTCGAAGTTCTCGCCGCTGTCGCCGAGCCCGATGCGCCGCTCCACCCGGATATCGGCATCCTCCAAAAGGAGCGCGAACATCTCGCCCAGGATGCGGTCCTGGGTCGGCTCCTTCGAGCCGACCACCACCGGCGCCTCGGCACAGGCGGCGAGCAGCGCGACCGCGGCGAGCGCGACGAGGCGCCTCATTCCGCCGGCTCCGCGACCGGCCGCCGCCAGCCGACGTCCTCGCGGGCGAGCGCCCGCAAAAAGCCCACGATCTGCAGGATCAGGATGGCCGAGAACGGGATCGCGCCGAGGGTCGCCATGGCGCGGGCGACGTCGACCGAGCCGGCGAGCAGGGTGGCGGCGGTGATGACGGCGACGAGCGAGCCCCAGACGATCTTGGAGGGTGCCGGCGGGTTGAGGTCGCCTTCGGTGGTCATCATCGACAACACGAAGGTCCCGCTGTCGGCCGAGGTCACCAAGAAGATGAAGATCAGCACGATCGCCAGATAACCGAGGAGCGCGCCGAGCGGGAAGTAGTTCAAAAAGGCGAACAGCGCCTCGGAGACGTTCTCGGCGACCAGCGCGGAAAGACCGCCGGGACCGAACAACTCGATGTAGATGCCGGCGCCGCCGAACACGGCGAACCACAGGATCGAGAACACCGTCGGCAGGAGGATCACACCGGCGCAGAACTCGCGAATGGTACGCCCCCGCGAGATCCGGGCGATGAAGATGCCGACGAAGGGACCCCACGCCAGCCACCAGATCAGATAGGTCAACGTCCAGCTCGCCGACCAGTCGGTGAGGCCCTCATAGGGAAACAGCCGGAACGACATCTGCAAGAGGCGGGAGGCGTAGGCGCCGGTGGTGTCGATGAAACTTTCGAAGATGAAGCTGGTCGGGCCGGCGATGACGATGAAGAGCATGATCGCCAGGGCGATCACCATGTTGATGTTGGAGAGGATGCGCATGCCCTTGTCGACGCCGGTGAGCGTCGAGATCATATAGGCGGCATAGAGCACCAACAGCACCAACAGCGAGGCCAGATGCGTCTGGGGAACGTCGAACAGGGTGCCGAGGCCGGAGCGCACCTGCAGTGCGCCCATGGCGAGCGAGCCGGCGATGCCGAAGACGACGGCGACGACGCCGAGCACGTCCGCCACCGTCGCCGCCGCCCGGCGCGAGCGCCCGGCGAACACCGCGTTCAGCGGGGTCGAGATCAACGGCGGCCGTTTGAGCCGGAAGGTGAAATAGGCGATCACCAGGGCGCACACGCCGTAGATCGACCAGGCGTGGAAGCCCCAGTGCAGGTTGGTGATGACCATGGCCTCGCGCGCCGCCGGCGCGGTGCCGCCGAGCATGCCCGGTGGGCTCTCGAAGTGGGTCACCGGTTCGGCCACGCCCCAGAACAACAGCCCGGCACCCATGCCGCCCGCGAACAGCATGGCGATCCACGACGCGGTCGAGAATTCCGGGACCTCGTCGTCGCCGCCGAGCTTGATCCGGCCGTAGGGGCCGAGGCCCAAGAACGCCGCGAAGACGACGAAGCTGGTGCACAGCAACAGCCACCACCAGCTCGCCCCGGTCATGACGTAGGTGGTGAAGCCCAACACCGCCGCCGCCATGTCGAGCGGCGCCAGCACGCCCCAGGCCCCGATCGGAAAGCAGATCGCGAGCGCGGCGACGAACACGGTGTTGAGCCGGATCTGAAACATGGGCGCTCCGCTGGCGGACGGGACGGCGGCAGGGGATCGTCGCCACGGCGACCACCGCCGAGCGTCCCCTAGCAGACGCCGCGGTCGAGCGCGACCGGCACGCGCGCGATCCGACGGCGACTACACCTGCGTGACGACGTACCAGACTACGCCGCCGGCCACCGCCAAGGCCGGCAACGCCCACCACGCCGGACGCAGGCGAGGCGCCGGCGTATCGGCGGGCAGCGGCTTCTTGCCGCTGATCATCGCCCGGATCAGCGGCTGGCGGAGGACGAGCTCGTAGAGGGTGTTGGCGGTGACGTGCACGGCGATGCACCCCACCAGGATCCAAAAGCTCTGCTCGTGCCAGTCGGTCAAGAGGTCGGAGGTGTCGTCGCTCACCAGCTTGGCGAGTGGGCCCTCGCTGAAGATGGCGTCGTTGGCGAACAGCCCGGTGCCGGCCTGAAACGCCACCAGCACCAACATGACGTAGATCAGGATCGAGCCGAGCGGGGTGTGGCCCACGGTCTTGGGCGGCCGCCCGCGCAGGAGCCCTCGGACGTAGCCGGCGGTCCGGCCCGGCGTCGGGACGAAGTTCCAAAAGCGGCTGGTCTCGGAACCGACGACCCCCCACAGCAGCCGGAACGCCACCAGCGTCAGCACGACGTAGCCGAGCTGCATGTGGCGCTGGATCGTGGCGAAATCGTGGGCGAGGTAGGCGGCCAGAACCGCCAGCGCGAGTGTCCAGTGAAACAGGCGCGTCGGCACGTCCCAGACCTTCACGGGTCGCTCGCGCTCGTGCCGGCTCGCCATCGCATCCTCGCCCGGTGGTTCCCGGTGCGGCAGGATCGCCGTGCCTCGGCGCGCGTCAAGCGGCCTCAATAGGGCGTGCGCGCCACGGCGTCGCGCCAGGCGGCGAAGGGCGCCAGCCGGTCCGCGACCTCCAGGCGGAGGAGCGGCAGGGCGCGTTCGGTCGCGGGGCGTGACAATTCCTCGTAGAGGTGAACGTCGTCGAAGCCGGCGGCCCGGGCGTCGAAGCGGTCGGCGGCGAAGACGACGCGATCGAGCCGCGCCCAGTAGCAGGCGGCGAGGCACATCGGGCACGGTTCGCAGCTGGCGTAGAGGGTGAGCCCCTCGAGCGAGAAGCGGGAGAGCGCGCCGCCGGCCGCGCGGATCGCCACGATCTCGGCGTGCGCGGTCGGATCGCAGCTCACGGTCACCCGGTTCACCCCCTCGGCGACGACCCGCTCGCCGGCGGCGACGACCGCGCCGAAGGGCCCGCCGCCGCGGGCGACGTTGGCGACGCCGAGCGCGATCGCCCGCTCCAGGAGCGCCGCGTCAGGCATAGCGCGAGTCGCGGTCGTAGTGCTCCAGCAGCTGCGCCGTGACCGAGACGGCGATGACCTCGGGCTCCTTGCCGTGGATGTGCTCGAGACCGATCGGACAGACGAGCCGGGCCACGTCGGCGGCGGCGCGGCCGGCCTCGCTCAGGCGCTTTTCGAAGCGGGCGCGCTTGGTCTTCGAGCCGATCAGGCCGACGAACGCGAGGTCCTGGCGCTGGAGCGCGACGTCGACGATCGCGAGGTCGCGGGCGTGGCTGTGGGTCATCACCACCACCGCCGAGCCACCGAGGGCGCGCGGCACCACCATCTCGGGCCGGCGCACCCAGAGCTTGGTGACCGCCGCCGGCAGCTCGGCGGGAAACACGTCCTCGCGCTCGTCGACCCAGATCACCCGCTGGCGTGGCAGCCGGGCGAGCACGTCGACCAGCGCGCGGCCGACATGGCCGGCGCCGAAGACCCACACCTGCGGCCGCGGCGCCGGCAGGCGCTCCACCACGACGGTGTCGTCGTCGGCCTCGAAATGGGCGATGCGCGGGCCCGGCTGCTCCAGCCAGGGCCGCAGCCGGGCGGCGTCGAGCGCGCCGACGGCGCCGCCGCGCCAGACCAGTCCGCGCGCGCCGTCACCGAGCCGGCGGGCGAAGACGGCGGGCCCCCGCAGATCGTCGAGCCGGTTCGCGAGTTCGGTGATCTCCGCCGGCTCGGTCAGCGGCTCGAACAACAGGCGTACGAAGCCGCCGCAGCACTGGCCGAGCTCGGGGCCGAGCGAGAACGCCACCAGCTCGGGGCGGGTGCGGCCCTCGCGCAGGGTGCGCCGCGCCGTCTGCTGGGCGCGCCATTCGAGCTCGCCGCCGCCGATGGTGCCGTGCTGGGCCTCCGGCTCCATCAGCATCCGCGCGCCGGCCTCCCGCGGCGTCGAACCCTTGGTCTCGACCACAGATC
>JAAAPF010000169.1 GCA_009908425.1 Alphaproteobacteria bacterium | reverse complement strand
GCTGCGCGCGTCGATTCCCGGTTGCGAAGAGCTCCAGCTCGTCTCGGAAAACGAGCTCACCGCCAAGGTCACCACCAAGATCGGCCCGGTGAAGCAGAAGTTCAACGGCGACGTCTTCTTGGAGAACGTCGACGCGCCCCACAGCTACACCCTGCGCGGCGAGGGCAAGGGCACCGCCGGCTTCGCCAAGGGCGCCGCCGACGTCCAGCTGGAGGAAGCGGGCCACGAGACCGTGCTGCGCTATCAGGCCAAGGCCGACGTCGGCGGCAAGCTCGCCCAGCTCGGCTCGCGGCTGGTGAAGGGCTCGGCCCAGAAGATGGCCGACGACTTCTTCGACAATTTCGTCGCGCAGGTCGGCGGTCCGCCGCCGGAAGCGGAGGCGGCGCCGCCGGAAGCCGAGGAAGCCCCGAAGGCGCCCGCGCGCGAGGTGCCCGCGCGCGCCGCCGCGGCGGCCGCAGCCGCCAAGCGCGCCACCGAGGAGCGCCTGAAGGGGGGGCCGGCGGCCAAGCCGCTCTGGCAGCGACCGGTCGTCGTCGGCGTCGCGGTGGTCGTCGTGCTGCTGTTGATCCTTATCTTGAGCTGACGGGCGGCGCACGCCCGCGGGAGGAGAACGATGGCCGAAGTTTCCTTCAAGGTGAACGGCGCGCCGGTGACCGTCGAGGTCGAGCCGCGCACGCTCCTGGTCGAGGCGCTGCGGCGCAATCTGGGGCTCACCGGCACCCACGTGGGCTGCGACACCTCGCAGTGCGGCTGTTGCGTGGTGCACGTCGACGGCGCGTCGGTGAAGGCCTGCGCGATGCTCGCGGTGCAGGCCGAGGGCGCCGAGGTCACGACCATCGAGGGTCTCGCCCGGGGCGACGAGCTGCACCCGATGCAGCAGGCCTTCCGCGACCACCACGGCCTGCAGTGCGGCTTCTGCACGCCGGGCATGATCATGAGCGCGGTCGATCTGCTCCAGCACAACCCGAGCCCGAGCGAGCCCGAGATCCGCGACTGGCTGGAGGGCAACATCTGCCGCTGCACCGGCTACCACAACATCGTCAAGGCCATCCGGGCCTGTGCGGAGGCGACGAGCGGGCACCGCGCCGCCGCCGAGTGAGGCGCTCGCGACGTCAGGGAGGAAAGCAACGATGACCGAGAACGGCATCGGCGCGCGGGTGCCGCGCACCGAGGACAAGCGCTTCATCACCGGCCACGGCCGCTACACCGACGACATCGACCTGCCGGGCCAAGCCTACGCCGTCTTCGTGCGCTCGCCGGTCGCGCACGCCCGGATCAAGAGCCTCGACACCAGTGCCGCGAAGGCGGCGCCGGGGGTCATCGGCGTGCTCACCGGCGAGGACGTCGCCGCCGACGGCATCGGCGGGCTCATCTGCGGCTGGATGGTCAAGTCCAAGGACGGCTCCGACATGAAGGCCGGGGCCCATCCGATCATCGCCAAGGACAAGGTCCGCTACGTCGGCGACCAGGTCGCCGTCGTGGTCGCCAGGACCTACGCCGAGGCCCGCGACGCGGCCGACCTCGTCGAGGTCGACTACGCCGAGCTGCCGGCGGTGGTGGACCTCGCCACCGCGCCCGACGGCGCGACCGTCCACGACGAGATCGCGCGCAACACCGTCTACGAGTGGGAGCTCGGCGACCAGGCGGCGACCGAGCAGGCGCTATCCTCGGCGGCGCACGTCACCGAGATCGAGATCACCAACAACCGGCTCGTGCCCAACGCGATGGAGCCGCGCGCCGCCATCGGCCAGTACGACCCGGCGACGGACCACCACACGCTCTTCACCACGAGCCAGAACCCGCACGTCGCGCGGCTCGTCATGTCGGCCTTCGTCGGCCTCGCCCCGGAGCACAAGTTCCGCGTCGTGGCGCCGGACGTCGGCGGCGGCTTCGGCTCGAAGATCTTCATCTACGCCGAGGAGTGCGTCTGCCTCTGGGCGGCGCGCCGGCTGCGCGTGCCGGTGAAGTGGACGGCCGAGCGCAGCGAGAGCTTCCTCACCGACGCCCACGGCCGCGACCACGTCACTACGGCCAAGCTGGCGCTGGACGCCGACGGCAACTTCACCGGCCTCAAGGTCCACACCACCGCCAACATGGGCGCCTATCTCTCCACCTTCGCCTCGTCGATCCCGACCTACCTCTACGCCACGCTCTTGGCGGGTCAGTACAAGACGCCGGCGATCCACTGCGAGGTCGACGCGCTCTACACCAACACCGCCCCCGTCGACGCCTATCGCGGCGCCGGCCGCCCGGAGGCCACCTATCTCGTCGAGACCCTCGTCGAGCAGGCGGCGCGGGAGACCGGGCGGGATCCGGCCGAGTTGCGGCGCCGCAATTTCATCCAGCCGGATCAGTTCCCCTACCAGACGCCGGTGGCGCTCACCTACGACACCGGCAACTACGAGGCGCATCTCGACGCCGCGCTCGAGCTCGCCGACTACAAGGGCTTTCCCCAGCGCAAGGCCGAGGCGCAGGCCCGGGGCAAGCTCCGCGGCATCGGCTTCTCCTGCTACATCGAGGCCTGCGGCATCGCGCCGTCGCAGGTGGTGGGCGCGCTCGGCGCCGGCGTCGGCCTGTGGGAAGCCGGCAAGGTGCGCTTCTCGGTCACCGGCAAGCTGCAGGTGTTCACCGGCTCGCACAGCCACGGCCAGGGCCACGAGACCACCTTCGCGCAGGTCATGGCGTCGAAGCTCGGCGTGCCCTACGGCGACATCGAGATCGTCCACGGCGACACCGACCAGACGCCGATGGGCATGGGCACCTACGGCTCGCGCTCGCTCGCCGTGGGCGGCTCGGCGCTCGTCAAGGCCGCCGAGAAGGTCATCG
>JAAAPF010000235.1 GCA_009908425.1 Alphaproteobacteria bacterium | reverse complement strand
GAAGCCGCGCCGTCGGTGGGGTCGGCCTACGGTCGGGCTACGCCCTCCCTACAGCCGACCCCACCGGCCACCTCCCGTGTCGCGCACCGGCCAATCTCGCTGTCGCGCTGCACCCCGCCCTGGCCGAACGACACCGGCGTGCAGTGGGTGAGCGAGATGGCGTAGAGAAACGTGGCGAGGGGAAAGTCGAGATTGTTCTCGAGCCTGGCGGAGCCGCCGATGTCCTGCACCAGATACACCCCATCGGGCCGAAGCGCGGCGTGGAGGGCGCGGATCAGGGCCTGCGGGTCCTTTTGATCGTGGATGGCGTCGAAGGAGGTCACGAGATCGAAGGCGGCCGGCGTCGCGTAGTCGCAGAGATCGCGGACCGCGAACTCGAGGTTGGTTAGCCCGGCCGCCGTTGCGACGCGCTCGGCGTGGGCGATGGCGTCCGGACACAGGTCGTAGCCGGTGAAGCGGCTGGCCGGATAGCGCGCCGCGAGCGCCGCCAGCGCCGGGCCCCGCCCGCAGCCGGCGTCCAGCACGTCGATCCCCGCCGCCAGCCGCGGGTCGAGGTCCGGCACGAGCGGCAGGACGTGGTCGAACAGCGCCGCCGTGACGGTCTGCGCGCTGTCCTCTTCCATCAGGACGTGAAAGCCGGGGTAGTCGTCGTAGGCGAGGCCGCCGCGCACACGCAGACAGCCGAGAACGCGCTCGCCGACCTGCCCCATCAGCGCCACGTGCTGGCCGAACACGGCGAGATTGCCCAAGGGCGCGTCGGCGACCAGACAGGCGGCGTGGTGCGGCGGCAGATGGTAGGTCCGGCGCGCCGGATCGTAGTCGACCATGCGGGCGGTGGTCATGGCGGCGAGCCGTTCGCGGACGTAGCGCTCGTCGAGGCCGGCGCGCGCCGCAATGGCGCCGCTGGTCGCCGGCGGTGTCGCGGCCATCGCCGCGAACAGGCCGGCGCGCTGACCGAGCCCGATCAGAACGGCCGCGGCACCGTCGTCCAGCATGCCCGCGACGCGGTCGGCGAAGGCCTCGGCCGCGGCGGCGTCGAAGCCGGCGTCGAGAGTGAAGGTATCCGGTGACATCGTGGTGCTCCTCGATCACGTCGTCGACCTCGTGCTTAAGGCGACGCGCGCCGGCGCATCAGCGCGGAAAGGGACAGCAGCGGGCCGATCGTGCCATACCGACGGCATGACCTCGGATCCCACCGCCGCCGCGCCGCCCGGCGCGGTGAGCCTACTGGCGCTGGCGGAGACCACACCGGCGGCGCTGTAGTGGCTGTTCGAGGTCTTCGCCGCCGTCGGCGTCACCTGGGCGGCGCTCACTGGTGCACCTTCGGGCCGGCGGATGCGAAGCGGCGTAGCGGCGTAGCATCCGCCGGCCCGAGCACCGGTCGTGACGGCCTGCGTCGCTCGCCGCTCGACGGCCCGCGTGAGACCCGCCGCGCGGCCGGTGCCGGGAGACCGCGACGGACCACGGGGTGATGCGCCAGAGGCCGCCAGCCGGAGCGCCGATCAGTGAGCGATCCGCACGATCTCCCAGCTCGGGTGACTCGACGCCAAACCGAGGAGAGATGCCCGTGCCCATGTTCGTCGGATTGGATTGGGGCGGTCTGCGCCACGCCGTCTGCGTGGTCGACGGCTCCGGCGCCGTCGTCGACCGCTTCGAGGTCGCCCACGATCGCGCCGGCCTCGACGCCCTGCTCGTGCGCCTGCACCGCCACGGCACCACCACGGAGCTGCCCGTCGCCATCGAGCGGCCCTCGGGTCTCGTCGTCGACCGCCTCCTCGCCGCCGGCCATCGGCTCGTCCCGGTCCATCCCAACCTGCTCAAAGCCTGCCGGCCGCGTTACCGCGCCGCCGGCGCCAAGAGCGACCCCGGCGACGCCTTCATGCTCGCCGACATCCTGCGCACCGACGGCCACCGCCTGCGCCCGTTGGAGCCGCAGAGCGACGGCATCCTGGCGCTTCGGGCCCTCGTCCGCGGCCGTGACGACCTCGTCGCCCAGAAGGTGGCCCTCACCAATCAGCTCAGGAGCCTGCTCGAGAGCTTCTGGCCGGGCGCCGCCGCGATCTTCGCCGATCTCGCCAGTCCCATCGCGCTCGCCTTCGTGCAGCGCTATCCCACCCCCGACGCCGCCGGCCGCCTCGGCCCCAAGCGTCTCGCCAAGTTCCTCGCCACCCACGGCTATTCCGGCCGCCGCACGCCGAGCGAGCTGCTGGCGCGCCTGCGCGCCGCCCCCGACGGCCTCGCCGGTGGCGGCGAAGCCGACGCCAAGGGCGAGCTCGTCCGCGCCTTCGCCGCCCAGCTCGACGGCCTCGTCGCCGCGATCACCAGGCTCTCCAGCCGCATCGCCCACGAGGTCCGCGGACTCCCCGAAGGCAGCATCGTCCAGTCCTTCCCCCGCGCCGGCCAGGTCTGCGCCGCCCAGATCACCGCCGAACTCGGTCCCACCCCATCGCTTGCGCGATGGGGGCCCCGGGGCGACGTCCGCGCCCGCTTCCCCACCGAGGCCCAGCTCGCCGCCGAAGCCGGCGTCGCCCCCGTCACCAAGGCGTCGGGCAAGAGCCGCGGCGTCGTCTGCCGCTTCGCCTGCAACAAGCGCCTGCGCGCCGCCGTCACCACCTTCGCCGACAACTCCCGACACGCCTCGCCCTGGGCCGCCCACATCTACCAAAGCGCCCGCAAGCGCGGCTGCTCCCATCCCCACGCCATCCGCATCCTCGCCCGCGCCTGGATCCGCGTCCTCTGGCGCGCTTGGCACGACCGCCAACCCTACGATCCCGCCAAGCATCAGGCCGCCCTCAAAGTCGCCTGAACCAAAAGGGGTGGACACGGGGTGTCTCACGCCGTCACCCGCAC
>JAAAPF010000158.1 GCA_009908425.1 Alphaproteobacteria bacterium | reverse complement strand
CGGCCGGGCGGCCACCAGGATCTCGGCGACGGCCGACGCCCCGGCCCGGCTGATCACCAGATCGCACGCCGCCAGCCGCGCCGGCACGTCGTCGAAGAAACTCGCCAGCTCGGCGGCGACGCCGAGCTCGGCGTAGGCCCGCTCGACCCGCGCCAGGTCTTCGCCGCGGCATTGCTGGACGATCGTGAGCCGCTCACGGGTCGCGGCGCCGAGGCGGCCGATCGCCTCCGGCAGCACGTCCGAGAACACCCGCGCCCCCTGGCTGCCGCCGACCACGAACAGCCGCACCCCGGCGTGCGGCGGCGCCTGTGGCAGGTCGTGGAAGGCGGCGCGGACGGGGTTGCCGACGAAGTCGTTCGCCGTGCCCGCCGGCACGCCGCCGGTCTCCGGAAAGCTGGTGGCGATGCGCCGGGCGAAGCGGAGAAGCAGGCGATGGGCGCGGCCGAGCACCGCGTTCTGCTCGTGCAGGACCAGCGGCACCCGCAACAGCCCGGCGGCGACCCCGGTGGGCACCGAGGCGTAGCCGCCGAACGCAGCCACCGCCGCCGGCCGGCGGAGCCCCAGCCGAACCAGGCTGAGCGCGAGGCCGAGCCCGAGGGTGGCGAGGCCCCACAGGCGTCGCGGCGGCGACCCCGTCGGGCTCGCCGCCGGCACCAGCACGCGCGTCGCGTCCGCGGCCAGATAGCGCGTGCCGCGGCGATCGACGGCGTAGCGGACGGCGTGGCCGCGGCGGGCGAGGGCGTCGCCGAGCGCGGTGGCGGGAAACATGTGGCCGCCGGTGCCGCCCGAGGCGATGAGGATCGCGCGCGTCATCGCAGCACCGCCATCGCCGGGGTCCTGCGCAGCAGCGCCAGCGCCATGCCGGTGCCGACCGCCAGCGCGATCAGCGACGAGCCGCCGTAGCTGACGAAGGGCAGGGTCATGCCCTTGGGCGGCAGCAGCGCGACGTTGACGCCGAGATTGATGCCCGCCTGCAGACCGAGCTGGGTCAACAGCCCGACCGCGCCGAGCTGGGCGAAGCGGTCGGGCTGGCGTTCGGCGAGGACGAGGCCGCGCAGCACCACCGTCGCGAACAGCACGACCAGGAGCAGGCCGATCACGAGGCCGAACTCCTCGACGCCGGCGGCGAAGATGAAATCGGCATGGCCGTCGGGGAGGTGGTTCTTGACCACGCCCTCGCCGGGGCCGCGGCCGAGCCAGCCGCCGGCCTCGACCGCCATCAGCGACTGCTGCACCTGAAAGCCCGGATCGGCCGCCAGGAAGGCGTCGACGCGGGCGCGGACGTGGGCGAAGCCGTGATAGGCCATGACCGCGGTGGCGGCGCCGCCGCCGGCGAAGACCACCACCCACGGCCAGGCGAGGCCGGCGGCGAACACCATCACCGCGAACACCGCGAGCACCAGCAGCGCCTGGCCGACGTCCGGCTGCAAGAGCAACAACGCCGTCACCAGCGCCACCGGCAGCGCCGCGCGGGGCATACCGCCCACGCCCGCGCGCGCCGCCAGGGCGTGGGCGACGACCACGACGAGGGCGGGCTTGACGAATTCGCTCGGCTGCAGCCGCAGGCCGCCGACGGTGATCCAGCGGGTGGCGCCGTTGACCTCGTGGCCGACCAGCGGGACCAGCGCCAGGAGCGCGAGCCCCACCCAGAACAGGCCGCCGGCGATCCGGCGCACGCCCAGCGGCGCCAGCATCGAGCACGCCGCCATCACCACCGCGGCCAGCGCCAGGAACAGGCACTGGCGCAGCGCGAAGTGCCATGGGCTGAGGCCCATGCGCTCGGCCACCGGCGGGCTCGCGGTAAAGATGAAGACGACGCCGATCGCCGCGACGACGGCGAGGCCGACGAGGAGTGGACGGTCGACCGTCCACCACCAGTTCGCCACCACGCTCGTGTCGGTCCGGTCGAACGCCCGCATCGTCACCTCAGCTTCAACGTCGAGAGGCCGATGAGCGCCAGGATCATCGCGATGATCCAAAAGCGGATGACGATCGTGGGCTCCTTCCAGCCGCGCTTTTCGAAGTGGTGGTGCAGCGGCGCCATCGCGAAGACGCGCCGACCGGTCAGCTTGAAGGAGAAGACCTGGACCACGACCGAGACGGTCTCGAGCACGAACAGGCCGCCGATGATCGCGAGCACCAGTTCGTGCTCGGTGACGACCGCGGTGGCGCCGAGCGCGCCGCCGGTGGCGAGCGAGCCGGTATCCCCCATGAACACCATCGCCGGCGGTGCGTTGAACCAGAGAAAGCCCATCGCGGCGCCGACGATCGCGCCGCACACGACGGCCAGCTCGCCGGTGCCGCGCACGAACGGGATGCCGAGATAGTCGGCGAAGATGGCGTTGCCGATCAGGTAACTGATCAGCCCGAAGCACATCGCGGCGATCATCACCGGCACGATCGCCAGCCCGTCGAGCCCGTCGGTGAGGTTCACCGCGTTGGAGGCACCGACCATCACCAGCGTGCCGAACAGCAGCGCCCCGGCGACGCCCAGCGGGATCAGCACGTCCTTGAAGAACGGCACGGCGAGGCCGGTGGCGAGCGGGGCGCCGGTGAGCGCCATGACCGCGGCGGTGGCGACGAGCGCGATGGTGAGCTGGCCCGTGAGCTTGAGCCGGCCCGACAGTCCGCGCGAGTGCCGCTTGGAAACCTTCAGGTAGTCGTCGACGAAGCCGATCCCGCCGTAGCCGAGCGTGACGAACAGCACGACCCAGACGTAGCCGTTGGTGAGATCGGCCCAGAGCAGGGTCGAGACGCCCAGCGCCAGCAGGATCAGGACGCCGCCCATCGTCGGCGTGCCCTGCTTGGTGAGCAGGTGCCCGGCGGGGCCGTCCTCGCGGATGGGCTGGCCCTTGCCCTGC
>JAAAPF010000236.1 GCA_009908425.1 Alphaproteobacteria bacterium | reverse complement strand
ACCGGGTCGCCGAGCACGGCGGCATCCTGGGGCTCGTGCCGTGGATGTGCGACGATCTCGACGCTCGGCTGGAGCGCTGGTTCGAACTCGCCCGCGAACGCGGTCTCGACGCCGACCTGCACGTCGACGAGAGCCTGGATCCGAACGACGCCACGCTGCGCCACGTCGCCGAAGCGGCGATCCGCACGGGCTACCGCGGGCGCATCGTTTGTGGGCACTGCTGCTCACTGACCGTGCAGGACGAGGCGACGGTGAAGCACACGCTCGACGTCGTCGCCGAAGCCGGTATCTCCGTCGTCGCGCTGCCGCTCTGCAACCTCTACCTGCAGGACCGGGGCGCGGGCACACCGCGCCGGCGCGGTGTGACGCTGCTGCACGAGATGCGGGCCCGCGGCATCCCGGTGGCGGTGGCGAGCGACAACACCCGCGACCCCTTCTACGCCTACGGCGACCTCGATTGCCAAGAGGTCTTCCGCGAGGCGGTGCGCATCGGCCATCTCGACCACCCCTTCGCCGACTGGGTGCGCACGGTGACGGCGACGCCCGCGGCGCTGATGGGGCTGGGCGACCGCGGCATGCTGCGCCCGGCGGCTGCCGCCGACCTCGTCCTGTTCGAGGGGCGCAGCTTCTCGGAGGTGCTGTCGCGCCCGGAGAGCCGGCGGCTGGTGCTGCGCGGCGGCCGGGCGAGCGCCGCCGAGCCGCCGCCCTACCGCGACCTCGATCCGCTTTTCGACTGAACGGAGGCGCCGCATGGCCGAGCTGGCCGACATCCTCGACGAGCTCGACGGCTTGCAGGTGGAGACGCAGCCGCAGCGGGTGCGGCGCCGCTCGCGCGACTTCTACTGGTACAGCCCGATCCTCAAGCGCGCGCTCGACCACGTCACCGGCGACGCGGTGGTCACGGTGCGCGACGAGGCCGAGCTGATCCGCGTCGTCCGCTGGGCCTACGCCCACGACGTCCCGCTCACCGTCCGCGGCGGCGGGACGGGCAATTACGGCCAGGCGATGCCGCTTAAGGGTGGGGTCGTGCTCGATCTCTCGGCGATGACGCGGGTGAAGGAGATCGCGCTCGGCAAGGTGCGGGTCGAGGCCGGGGCGACGATTCTCGACGTCGACCGGGCGTGCCAGGAGGCCAGCGGGCAGGAGCTGCGCTTTCACCCCTCGACGCGCGCGACGGGGACCATCGGCGGCTACGTCGCCGGCGGCTCGTCCGGCATCGGCTCGATCACCTGGGGCCTCCTGCGCGATCCGGGCAACATCCTGGCCGCGCGCGTCGTCACGATGGAGCCGGAGCCGCGCGTCTTGGAGATGCGCGGTGCGGAGGTCCAGAAGGTCAACCACGCCTACGGCACCAACGGCATCATCACCGAGCTCGAGATGCCGCTGGCGCCGGCCCATCCCTGGCGCGAGGTCGTCCTTGCCTTCGAGGACTTCATGGCCGCCTGCCGGTGGGCCGACGGCGTCGCCAAGATGGACGGGCTCACCAAGAAGCTGGTCTGCGTGCTGCCCGCGCCCATCGCCGGCCGCTGGGTGATGCCCGAGCTGGCGGGCGAGGGCGACCATCTCGTCCTGTTGATGGTCGCCGATGCGATGGCCGAGATCCTGCGCGATCACCTCGCGGCGACGGCGCCGGAGGCGCGGGTGCTCATGGACGTGGCGGAGGCGGCGCGGCCCGACGGCGCCCTGCCGCTCTACGAGTACAGCTGGAACCACACCACGCTGCACTGCCTCAAGCACACCCGCGCGATCACCTACCTGCAAACGCTCTTCCCGCCGCCGCATCATCTCGCTAAGGTTGAAGAACTCTGGCGGCATTTCGGCGAAGAGGTGCATCCGCATCTGGAGTTCGTGCGCTTCGGCGGCGAGATCGGCTGCTTCGGCCTGCAGGTCGTCGACTACACCAGCGCCGCGCGGTTGCAGGCGATCATGGACGAGCACAACGCCCGCGGCTGTCCGATCTTCAACCCGCACGACTACACGTTGGAAGGCGGCGGCATGAAGAAGGTCGACCACCTCCAGCTCGACTTCAAGCGCGAGGCCGACCCCAAAGGATTGCTGAATCCCGGCAAGATGATCGGGTGGGAGAACCCGGACTACGACGACAGCGCCGACCGGCGCTTTCTCTACGAGCACTGAGGCCGAGGGCCTGCGGTCAGCGGCCGGTGACGACGTCCTGCGGGTGCGGGCCGTCCTCGAGGCTGGCGAGCGGCCAGCGCACCATCTCCTCGAAGAGATCCACCAGCCGCCCGGCGACGTGGTCGACGATGGCCTCGCCGGTGGCGGCCGTGGCCGCGGCGGCGTTGCCGGCGGCGCCCGACGCGTCGAGGTCTTGGGCCTGCCAGCCGAAGCCGGCCGCACCCAGGCCCATCAGGATCGGAAACTCCTCGTCGGCGCGCGCGGTCAGCGGGGTGAAGTCGGCCGCCGCCTCCATCCGCACGTGCTCGGGGTGCAGCGCCAGCATCAAGCTGGTCTCGACCGCGCCGGCGTGGATGCCGTGGCGGCGCTCGGCGGCGTCGATGAGCCCGTCGGGCAGGCCGAGCTGGGGCCAGGAGACCGCAGCCACGAACATGTCGTGGTCGATGCGGAGTTGGCGGGCGACGATCTGCATCACCTGGATCTGCCCGCCATGGCTGTTGAAAATCAAGAGCTTGCGGAGGCCGGCTCGGGCGACGGATGAACCGAGCTCGTACCACTGCCGGCGCAGCGTCTCGGCGGTGAAGGTGAGCGTGCCGGGGTAGTCGACGTGCTCCTCGCTGCGCCCGACCCACATCGTCGGCAGGGCGGTGACCGGCAACTCGGCGGGCGTGCGCGCGAGGGCGCGAGCCAGGATCCCGCGGTTGATCGCCGCGTCCACCATCAGCGGCAGGT
>JAAAPF010000174.1 GCA_009908425.1 Alphaproteobacteria bacterium | reverse complement strand
AGAGATAGACGCGGTCGCCCCGGCCCGTGCTCACGACGCCCTCCGCCGCGCCGAGATCCACCGGCCGGCGGCGTGGAGGCCGACGCCCGCGAGCGCGGCCCCCACCGCCAGATAGCCCACGAGGTCCACCCGCCGGTCGCCGTCGCGCCCGGGGATGTAGACGCCCGCGATGTCGGCCATGCGGCCGTCGCGCGCGTGGCACTCCTCGCAGGTCACGGACTGCGTCGCCGGCGGCACCATGTGGGTGATCGGCCACCACATCACCGTCTCGACGAAGTCGTACTCGCCCGAGAAGTCGGCGTTCGCCTCGGCCATCGCCGCCCGGATCGAGCGGTCGAAGTCGAAAGTCTCCCAGAAGGCGGCGTCGCTGCCGGGATCGAAGAGCTGGTTGTAGACCAGGTTCTGGTTCCAGCTGTCGAAGGGCTGCGTCGCGCCCATCGCCTTGAAGGGCCAGATGCGCGAGGCGGGATCGCTCGCCGCGCCGTCGAAGCGGTTGATCGGCACCACGCCCTCGGGATCGATCTCGTCGTCGACGAGGGTGTAGCGGACCTGGCCGTCGAACCAGCGATAGGTCGGCACGACGTCCTTTTCCCACCGGAAGGCGCCGAGCTTGGTCTTGTAGACGGCCCGGCCGTCGGCGTCGGTCTCGACGTAGGGCTCGCCCTCGTCGTTCAGCCGGCCGGCCTCGGACCAGTCCCAGTACATCTTGGTGGCGTGGCCGCCGCGGGCGAAGGCGGGCACGTGACAGGTCTGGCACGCCACCCGCGCGACGTGGTCGTTGAGCTCCAGATGCGTCACCGTCGGCTCGGGGTGCGGGCGCAGGCCGTGGCAGCTCTCGCAGGTGGCGACGTCGCGGCGCTCGCCCGGCAGGCCCGTGCCCACCGGATCGCGCGCCTCGACCGCGTACCGGCTGCCGGCCCAGCGGTGCGCCGAGCCGACATGGCAGTCGGTGCAGCCGAGATCCGCCCCGTCGGCGGCCATGTGGACGTCGAGCGCCACCGGCGGGTCGACCAGCGCGGAGGAGAGATCGCCGTGCTTCACGTTGTCCCCGCCGCCGCCGTAGAAGTGGCAGCTGCCGCAGGTCTCGGCACTGGTCGCGCCCACGTTCTGCGCCACGTGGGCGAGGTCGACGGGCTCGAGCGTCTTACCGTGGTGGGTGACCGGCTCGTCCAGCACCGGCCGGCCGGCGCCCGCCGGCGCCTTGACGTAGGTGGCGGTGGTGTCGTGGCAGACGAGGCAGTCCATCGCCGTCTGGTCGGTGAAGTCGAAGCTCGCCTCGTCCTCCCAGCCGTAGCCGGCGTGGCAGCTCGTGCAGCGCGGCTCGTTGGCGACGATCGAGCCACAGAACGAGTTGATGATGTTGCGCTTGCCGATGACCTGACCGGTCCCGGGATGCTCGAAGCGCCAGGTCCAGTGGATGGAGTGCATGAACTGCTCGCCCGCCTCGGTATGGCAGGCGAGGCAGGCTTTCGTGACCTCGGGTCCGCTCGCGAACGGGCCGTCGAGCTCGTCGAACTCGGCGTGGTCGGCGGTGCTCTCGGGCAGGGGCTGCTCGGGCGGCACGGCCGGCTGGGCGAGCGCGCCGCCGGCGAGCAGCAGCGCCGCGGGGATCAGGAAACCGAGGCCGAGACGACGGAACATGGACCGAGCCTGCGCGACACGAACCACAGTCGGTTAGCAGAAAACCGCGGTGCCGTCGCCTCGACCCTTGACGGAGACGACGCTCGCCCTTGCCCGCGCCGCGCGCCGTCGCGACAAGCGGCGGGCGCTCGCCCCTCGTCCTTGGAGGCCCCATGATCCGCGTCGATCTCGCCAGCGACACCAAGACCCGCCCGACGCCCGCCATGCGCCGTGCGATGGCCGAGGCCGAGGTCGGCGACGAGCAGGCCTTCGAGGATCCCACCGTCGACGCGCTGTGCGCGCGCACCGCCGAGCTCCTCGGCCACGAGGCGGCGGTCTTCCTGCCGTCCGGGACGATGGCCAACCAGATCGCCTTTCGCCTGCTCACCCGGCCGGGCGACGAGGTGCTGGTCGAGGCCACCACCCATCCCCTGCACTTCGAGAGCGGCGGGCCGGCGGCCAACGCCTACTGCATGTTCCGCCCGCTCACCGGCGAACGCGGCAAGTTCACCGCCGACCAGGTCACCGACGCGGTCCGCGGCGGCTTTCGCCACCACCCGCGCACCAGCGTCGTCGCCATCGAGAACACCACCAACCTGGGCGGCGGTGCCGTCTGGACGGTCGACGAGGTGGCGGCGGTCGCCGCCGCCGCGCGCGCCGAGGGCGTCAAGGTCCACATGGACGGCGCCCGGCTCGCCAACGCCGCGGTCGCCACCGGCGTGCCGCTCGCGGCCTACGGGCGGCTCTGCGACACCGTCTGGCTCGACTTCTCCAAGGGCCTGGGCGCGCCGGTGGGGGCGTGTCTCGCCGGCTCGAAGGACGCCGTCCACGAGGCCTGGCGCATCAAGCAGCAGCTCGGCGGGGCGATGCGTCAGGCCGGGATCATCGCCGCCGCCGCGCTCCACGCCCTCGACCACCATCTCGACCGCCTCGCCGACGACCACGCCCGCGCCGCCCGGCTCGCCGCCGCCGTCGCGGCCATCGACGGCCTGGCGCTGGTGAACCCGCCGGTGGAGACCAACCTCGTCTTCTTCTCGACGGAAGGGAGCGGCTGGTCGGCGCCGGCCCTGAGCGAGGCGCTCGCCGCCCGGGGCGTGCGGATCGGCGCCATGGGCCCGCACCACCTGCGCGCCTGCACCCATCTCGACGTCGACGACGCCGGCATCGAGACCGCGATCGCCGCCCTGCGCGCGGCCGTCGGCGGCTGAGGCGCGGCGCCGAGCCGCGCTTCGCCGAAGCCCCCCGTTTTCGCCCAAGCCGTTGAATCA
>JAAAPF010000127.1 GCA_009908425.1 Alphaproteobacteria bacterium | reverse complement strand
GTTTGGGAAAAGTGGCGGAGGGAGCGGGATTCGAACCCGCGAGGGGTTGCCCCCAACACGCTTTCCAGGCGTGCGCCTTAGACCGCTCGGCCATCCCTCCATTGCGGACGCGGTTTTAAGCACGCCGCTCGCGTGGTGCAACCGCCCCTCTCCGCCCTTACGGCGCCCCTACCACGGCCGACCTGGCCGCCGGCTTAGAGCAGGGGCCGAGGCGTCGGAAGCGCCGCGCCGGCTCTCCCGGCACCGCGGGAATCACCAAGTGCGACCCCTTCGGCCTATCGAACGCCACGGTGTGGCGACCGCGACGGTGGCGCGTCGCCACCCGACGGTACGGTCGATACGGTCGCGGCGTCGGAGGATGGTGCCGCATGCCGGACTCGAACCAGCGACCCCGTGATTACGAATCACGTGCTCTACCGACTGAGCTAATGCGGCGACAATGGTCCACGTGGGCCCATGTGCGCCTGCTCCCTACGTCCACCTCCAGAGGACGTCAATCGCGCGATGGGCTCAAGCGCTCGCCGCGGTGGCCTCGAGGTCCATCGTGGCGGCGCCGAACGAGCCGCTGGGGGCGGCGGCGACGAAGGTCGCGACCTTCGGCGGCGATTGCCAGCGCAGGGTGTCGAACTCGCCCGTGGGCCCGAAAGGCTGCCAGCGCGGCAGCACCTGGCCGGTACGCTGGCACACCCAGGCCTCGTCCGCCGGGGCGTCCGTCAACAGCGCCTCGAATTCCGGGATCCGCGGCGACTCGGGCTCGACCTGCTTGAGCGCGTCGATCGCGGTCTGCAGCGTGCCGACGGTCGGATTGCTGCCGGGCACCTCGCGCACGATGCTGCGGGCCCGCCCGGTCTCGCCCGCGGCGAGCGCCGCCTCGATCATGATCCGTTGGGTGAGGTGGTGGCCGGCGTTGCGATTGTAGAGGCGCTCGAAGCGGGCGAAGCGGGCGCTCGCCGGCTCGTCGGGTTCGAGCGCCGCGTAGGCCTCGACCAAGCGCGGGTGCGGCGCCCGCGCCCAGGCCTCCTCGATGACGTTGCGGGCCTGGCGCTTGCGGTCGAGACGGTTGGCGAGTTCGCTCGCGAAGGCGGCCGCCGGCGCGAAGCTGCGCTGGCGCTTGGCGGCGTCCATCGCGCTCTTCAGCGCCTCCTGCAGCTCGCCCTTCTCCGCCCGCTCCTGGGCGAGCATGAACTTCAAGAGCGCCCTGAGCCGCTGAGCCTGGTCGGCCTCGACGACGCGGTTGAGCTTGAGGTCGTCGACGCGCCGCAGCGCTTCGCTCCAGAGGCGATGGTGGACGAGCAGGTCGAAGAGCTGCTGCACGACCCACTCGGTGTAGGGGTATTCGCGGTAGGCGCGGCGGGCGAGGGTGAGCGCCTGGTCCATGTCGCCGGTCGCGAGGGCGTCGTGCAGGAGCCCGCGCAGGCCCAGCAGCGCGGTCGGACGCTGGCGCAGCATCTGGCGGTATTTGAGCTGCGCGACCTCGTGGTTGTCGTCGAGTTCGGCGGCCTGCGCCGCCAACAACAATGCGGCCGGCTCGCGCTCGCCCAGGAGCTTTTCGGACTCGCGGCGCAGCTCCTTGGCCTGGGTGCCGTCGCCGGCGGCGACCGCCATCATCCCGCGGGTAACGGTGCGCAGCCCGTCGAGCTGGCGGTTCACCTGCCGCTTGCGCCACCAGCGCACCGGGTAGCCGAGCACGATCCGCAGCAGCTCGTAGATCACCACCGCGGCGAGCGCGAACGCCACGCCGGCGACGATCAGCCACGCCAGGCTCCAGTCGTAGACCTGCCCGTCGAACCAGCGGATCTGCAGCGGGTTGTCGTTCTCGAAGATCCAGGCGGCGCCGAACATCAACGCGCCGGTGACGATGAAGAAGCCGAGCAGGCGCAGCATGGGGCGTCTCTCTTCCTTCGGTTCTAGGATCCGCCCGCCGCCGCGGCGAGCTCGCGGCCCAGCTCGAAGAGCTCGCCCCGGGCGTCGGCCACGGCGGCGTGCTCCCGCGCGGCCTCCAGCCAAGCCAGGAGGCCAGGACCTCCCGCGCCGCCCTCGGCAAGTCTTCGGCCGCGGCGACGGCGGCGCCGACGTCGCCCCGCGCCAACGCCGTCGCCATCGCGTCGAGGGTGTTCGCGACCTCGGCTGACACGGCCCGCGCTCGAAGGTTGAAGCTGTCCATCAACGTGTCGGCCACGCCGCCGCCGTCGTCCTCGGGCGCCACCGCGTCGACCAGCCCGGGGCGAAGGTCGTCGAGGCGGCGCCCCAGCGCGCTCGCGGTCGCTACACCGTCGTCGTGGGCGACGAGCACGGCCCTGGTGTCGTCGAAGCGCGAGCGCTCGGCCGGGTTCAGCGCGTCGGTCGCGAGCCCGTCGAGCGTCGTCACCGCCGCGCCGAGGGGTTCGCCGGTGGCGAGCGCGGCGTCGACCTGGCCGGCGGCGCCGGCGGCGGCGTTGACCCCGGCGGCGACGCGGGTGCGGGCGAGCGCGGTGTCGACGGTGGCACGGGTGTCCTCGGCGGTCGCCACCGCCGCCTCCGCCTCTTCGCCGGCCTCGTCGACAGCGGCGCGGAGGGTCGTCACCCGCTCGTCGAGCTCGCGGCGCAAGGCCTCCGCCCGCGTGCTCGTCGTCTCCGTGAACTCGGCGACGGTCGCCTCGGTCGCCGCCACCGCCTCCTCCAGCGCGGCGGTATCGGCCTGGATCCTGTCGGCGCGGCCGGCGAGGTCGTCGATCGACGTGCGCATCGTCGCCAGTGCCTCGCCGGTGGACTCCTCGAACTGGGCGAAGCGGGCGTCGGCGCCGCCCAGGGCCTCGCGGAAACCGGAGATGTCGCGGGCGAGGGCGTCGATGCGGCCGGCGAGCGCCGCCCCGCGTTCGACCAAGGCGGTTTCGTCGGCCTCGACACGTT
>JAAAPF010000010.1 GCA_009908425.1 Alphaproteobacteria bacterium | reverse complement strand
GCTGGTGCTGTTCTTCTGCGCGCCGCGCTTCGCCGTCTCCGCCTTCGCCGAACCGTTCGCAGCGGCCTATCCCGACGCCTGCGTCATCGGCTGCACCAGCGCCGGCGAGATCGGGCCCGCAGGCTACGCCGAGGACAGCGTCACCGCGGTGGCGTTCGAGGGTCACGCCTTCCACTGCGCCGCCGACGTGCTGGAGCAGCTCGACCGGCTCGAGATGGGCCGCGCCACCCAGTTCGCGGTCGATCTCGCCGACCGGCTGGCGGCCGAGGGGCGCAATCTGGGCGAGGACGTCTTCGGCTTCATGCTGATCGACGGGCTCAGCACCCGCGAGGAGCTGGTGGCCAGCTGCATCGGCAACGCCCTCGACGGGGTGCCGCTGTTCGGCGGCTCCGCCGCCGATCGGCTCACCTTCACCGGCACCGCGGTGTTCGCGCGCGGGCGCTTCCACCGCGACGCCGCGGTGCTCGTCCTGATCGAGACGCGCCACCGCTTCCGGGTCTTCCGCAGCCAGAACTTCGTCGCCGGCGACCGCAAGCTCGTCGTCACCGACGCCGACGCGCCGCGGCGGCTGGTGCGCGAGTTCAACGCCGCGCCGGCGGTGGAGGAGTACGCCCGGGTCAACGAGCTCCAGGTCGCCGCGCTCGACCCCACCGCCTTCGCCACCCACCCGCTGGTGGTGAAGCTGGGCGGCGCCGAGTACGTCCGCGCGGTCCAGCAGGCGCACCCCGACGGCTCGCTCTCCTTCTACGCCAAGATCGACGAGGGGCTGGTGCTCACCACCGCCGACGAGCGCGACGTCCTCGACAACCTCAACGGCCTCTTCGACGAGCTGCGCCGCCAGCTCGGCCAGCCGATGCTGGTGCTGGCGTTCGATTCCATCCTGCGCCGGCTGCACCTCGCCGACAGCGGCACGCTCGCGCTCGCCAGTCAGCTCATGCGTGACAACGCCGTCGTGGGATTCAATACGTTCGGTGAGCAGTTCGCCGCGATGCACGTCAACCAGACGTTCACGGGCGTGGCCATCGGACGGGAGACCCGGTGAAGGGACAGCAGTCGAGCGCACGCACCAGCCGCACCGCGCTTCTGGAAGCCGAGAACGCCAAGCTGCGCAAGATCAACCAGGTCCTGATGGGCCGGGTCGAGCGCAGCATGGACCTGCAGGGCAACGACTTTTCGCTGTTCGAGACGGCGATCTTGCTGGAGGGCCGCGTCAACGAGCGCACCTCCGAGCTCAAGCACGCCCTGGAGGAGCAGCAACGCCTCAACCAGGCGCTCGAGGAGGCCAAGCAGCAGGCCGACGAGGCCAACCTCTCCAAGACCCGCTTTCTCGCGGCCGCCAGCCACGACCTCCTGCAACCGCTGAACGCGGCGCGGCTCTTCCTGTCCGCGCTCGGCGACACCGAGCAGAGCGACGAGCAGCGCCGGTTGCTGAGCCACGTCGACACCGCCTTCGAATCGGTCGAGCGGCTCCTGGGCGCGCTGTTGGACATCTCCAAGCTCGACGCCGGCGTGATGAAGCCGGCGATCAAGGACGTTGATCTCGGCGAACTCCTGGGCTCGGCCGCGACCGAGTTCGCGCCGGTCGCCGACAGCAAGGGGCTGCGGCTGCGCCACGTGCCGGTGCGCTGCACGGTGCGGACCGACGGCCACCTGCTGGTCCGCATCGTGCGCAACTTCCTCTCCAACGCGGTCCGCTACACCCGCAACGGCGCGGTGCTGCTGGGCTGCCGGCGCGACGGCGACCACGTCCGTATCGAGGTCCACGACACCGGTGCGGGCATGCCGCCGGACAAGCTGGAGGAGATCTTCGAGGAGTTCTGCCGGCTGGTGGGGGCGGCCGAGGACTACGAGCGCGGCTTCGGGCTCGGCCTCGCCATCGTGCGGCGCATCGCGCGCATGCTGGACCATCCCCTCGACGTCCGCTCCACCGAGGGCAGGGGGTCCTGCTTCGCGGTCAGCGTGCCGGTGGTGCGCTGGGCCGCGCCGGAGACCGCGCGGCGTCGCGGTGGCGAGGACGGGGTGACCAACGCGCTGGTCGGCAAGGTCGTCGTCGTCATCGAGAACGAGCCGGCGATCCTCGACGCGATGGCGACGGTGCTGGAACGCTGGGGCTGCGAGGTCGTCACCGGCACCTCGGGCGCCCGGGCCGAGGCCGAGCTGGCCGGCAGCGGGCTCGTGCCCGACGTCGTCGTCGCCGACTATCACCTCGACGAGGACGCCACCGGTCTCGACACGATCGAAACCGTCCGCCGCGACCTCGGCCACCGCATTCCGGGGATCGTGGTCACCGCCGACCGCACCGCGGAGGTGCGCAAGCAGATCGACGGCGCGGGGTGCTCGGTCCTGAGCAAGCCGGTTCGGCCGGGTCGGCTGCGCTCGCTGTTGTCCCACCTGCTGATCGAACGCGGCGACGACGCCTGAGCGCCCGAACGCCCGGCGGCGAAAGGCCGGCTCAGGTCGGGATCGATTCTTTCGAGAAGTGGGTCTGCGCCGCCAGCACCGCCTGAGTCCGGCTGTGCACCCTGAGCTTGCGCAGAATCGCGGTGATGTGGGCCTTCACCGTGGTCTCGGCGACGTCGAGCTCGTAGGCGATGATCTTGTTCGGCTTGCCCTCGGCGATCAGCGTCAGTACCCGCATCTGCTGCGGCGTCAGCGTCGACATCCGCTTGGCGATCTCGAGCCGCTGGCGCTCGTCGTCGTCGACGTCCTCCTCCTCGCGTACGCTCTCGGGCAAAAAGACCTCGCCGTCGAGCACCGCCTCGATCGCCTTGGCGATCTCGTGGCGGCCGAGCGACTTCGGAATGAACCCGGCGGCACCGAAGGTGACGGCCTCGCGGATGGTCTTGGGCTCCTCGGTGGCGGACACCACCACCACCGGCAGTTCCGGGTGCGACTG
>JAAAPF010000307.1 GCA_009908425.1 Alphaproteobacteria bacterium | reverse complement strand
CGCCAGCTTCCGCAGCTGCCACAGCAGGCGGCGGCCGTCGCGGTGCGCTTCGGCCTCGGCGGCGCAGCACGGCGACGGCGCCTCGCTGACCCGATAGCGCGGGCGCAGCAGCGCCGGGCACACGTCGAGGGTGACCGCCTCGTCGAAGCCGCGATAGGCGATCGGCACGCCGAAGAAGCCGGCGAACCCGAAGGTCTCGTAGGCGCCCAGCTTCTCGAGATTGCGCCGGAGCGGCTCCGAGCGGACGTCGATGCAGAAGACCAGCTGTGCCGCCGGCCGCGCCGGGGAGTCCGGCCGATCGACGCCGTCGGTACCGAGATGCAGATGGCGCGCGATGCCGCCCAACAGATCGCGGCGATAGCTCTCTTCCTGCGCCTCCAGCCAGATCAGCGACTGGGCGTCGCCGTCGAGGCCGTCGAACGCCCGCACCAGCGCGGTGAGCTCGCCGGCCGGCAGCCCACGCAGCCGCGCCGGGGTGATGCCGTAGGCCTCGGCGATCCGCGCGAGCGCCGCGGCGTGGCGCGCGACCCGGGCCTCCAGCGCCGCCGCGCTCTCCGCCGGCGGCGGCTCGCCCGAACCGCTCTCCAGCTCGCCGGCGAGCGCGGCGGTGTAGAGCAGCCGCAGGGCGAGGTACTGCGTCACCAGCTCGGCGTCCGGCGTGCCCGGCGTCGCCAGCTCCGCGCGCCACTTCAAGAAGCTCGCCCACCCCGGCAGGCGCAACAGGTGCCATTCGAGCGTCGGCTGCCACGCCGCCTCCTCGACCCCGAGCTCGTCGAGGGCGCGGACCAGGAGGCGCTCCGCCCGGCTCTCCTCGGGACCGCCGAGCAGGCGCTCCAGCCGGGCACGGGCGTCCGCCGACAGCGTCGGGTCGTGGGCGACGAGCGCCCGCCAGGCGGCGAACAGCCCCGCCTCGCGCCGCGGCAGCGCCCAGCTCGCCTGACCGCCGTCGGTGTAGGCCGCGACCCAGCGGGCGACGATGGTGTCGACGGTGCGCGCGAGTGCGCCACCGTCGTCGCGGCGGTCGCGGTCGACGCGGGTGTCGGTGGGCACGCGCCGGGCGGCGGCGTCGGCGGCGGCGGCGAGGGCGGGATCGCCGACGCCGCTGAAGGCGATCTCGAAATGGGCCAGCCAGCGGGCCTCGGCGATCGGCACTACCGCATCGGCCACCGTCAGGGTGTCTTCGCCCGCCCCGCCGGCGCGGCGCTCGAAGGCCTCGCGCAGGCGGGCGTGGTCGACGAAGCCCTTGGCGGCGAGCCCGCGATAGACGGCGGGCGGCAGGAGACCGCGCCCGCCGAGCCGCTGTTGCACCTCGGTCACCGCCCGGTCGAAGTGCTGGCGCTCCATGATCCGCGCCGGATTGGCGGCGATGAAGCTGGTGAGCGGCCACATCGCCATCACCACGTCGGCGGCGTTGCGCGCCGCCCCCTTCAGCCGCGCTCCGCGGATCTCCAGACTGTCGGCGCGCAGGTCGTCCATGTCGTCGGTCCCTCGCCGCTCAGACGGCGTCCAGGCGGTGGCTGAAGGTGTCGTGTCCGCCGCCGGCCGGGCGGTAGCCGGCGAAGAGCAGGCGGACGTAGAGGCGATCGCGCAGGCCGCGGAACGGGCGCGGTACGCCCGTCCACGACAGGATCAACGCGGCGGCGAAGACCAGCGGCACGGCGACGTAGACGACCGGCACCGTCGCCGGCAGCGGCGGCACCGTCGCGCCGAGCAGCAGCACCATCCCGCCGGTGCCGCCGAGATAGACCAAGAGGCCGACCGCCACCGCGAGCACGCCCGGCCACAGCGCCACGGCCAGCCCCCGCGGGTGCCGCGTCCACACCACGAGCGCGTGCAGGCTCGCCAACAGCGCGAAGCTCGCGAGCACCAGGCCCGGCCCGGAGAGCACGGTCGCCGGCGCGACGAGGACGGGCAGCGCCACCACGGCGAGCGCCGCGGCCCCGAAGCCGACGGCCGGCAGTACGCCGAGGGGCCCCTTGACGCGCGCGGCGGGGGCGTTGTCGAGGTCGCGGACCTCCTGGACGACCGAACCCGCGCCCAGGAACAGCGTCGCCTTGAAGATGCCGTGCGCGACGAGGTGGTAGATCGCGGCGGCGAAGGCGCCGAGCCCGCACTGCATGACCATGAAGCCCATCTGCCCCACGGTGGACCAGCCGAGCGCACGCTTGACGTCGCTCTGCACCAGCATCGCGAGCGAGCCGGCGAGCGCGGTCGCGGCGCCGATGACGAAGAGCGCGCCCATCAGCACCGGCTGCGCGACGAAGAGATCGGCGAACCGGGCCAGGAGATAGCCGCCGGCGTTGACGAAGCCGGCGTGCATCAGCCCCGAGACCGGCGTCGGCGCCGTCATCGTCTCCGGCAGCCAACCGGCGAGCGGGAGCTGTGCGGACTTGGCGAGCGCGGCCACGACCAGGAGAGCGGAGATCGCCAGGACCGCCGGCTCGCCGGCGCGCGCCGTCGCCTCGGCCGCCATCGTGGCGATGTCGGCGGTGCCGAAGGCGGCGACGGCCACCAGCGCGGCGAGCACGAGGGCGGCGTCCCCGACACCCAGAAACAGCGCGGTCCGGCGCGCGGCGGCGCGCGCCGCCGGCCAGGTGCGGCGGTGGGCCACCAGGCTCGCGAGCGCCAGACTGGAACCGACCCAGCCGGCGGCGAAGACCAGCGCGTTGGCGGCGGTCACCATCGTCAAGATGGCACCCGCCATCAGTCCCATGTCACGGAAGAAGCGGCGGATCGCGGCGTCGCCGTCCATGTAGCGCCGGGCGTAGCTCTGCACCGCCAGGCTGATGCCGGCGGTCAACAGCGCGACGACGGCGGCGAGCCGGTCGAGCGCGAACAGCACGCCGTCGATGCGGCCGCCGAAGAAGACGATCAGGGCGAGCGCGGCGGTCAGCGCGCAGGCGGTGCGCTGGGCGGCGAGCGAGCGCCCGACGGCGCGCGCCGGGCGCCGGCTGAGGCCCGCGAGCAGCGCGCCCGCGAGCAGGATGACTCCCGGAAGGGCGGCGAGAACGTCTTGGCCGAGCATGATCGCACCTGGCTGCGGGGCGGGGACTTCCTATGCCCGGCGGCCGGCATCAAGGGAAATAAGTTTTTCGCTCTTGCAGCATAAGGCCTTCTAATGCCCGAGCCGCTCGCGCACGAACCCGGCGAAGGCGCGGACCGCCGGCGACGGTTCGGCCGCGGTGACCAGGCACATCACCGTTTCCTGCAGCCGCGGCAGTTCGAGGGCCGGATCCACCGGCGCCAGGCCCGGCGGCACCATGTTGCGCGGCAGGGCGGTGATGCCGAGCCCGGCGCGGACGGCCGCGGCGGCGCCGGCGAGGCTCGGGCTGGTGTAGACCACCGACCACGCCAGCCCCGCCTCCCCCAGCGCTTCGAGCGCGCGGTTGCGGTAGACGCAGGGCTCCGGGCTCAACACCAGCTTGACGCCGCCGTCACCGTCGAAAGGCGTGCGCGGGCGCTCCTCGGCGGCCACCCAGACCAGCCGCTCGCGCCAGAGCGGGATCGCGCCCGGATGCAACCGCCCCGGCTCCTGCTTGATGACGACCAGGTCGAAGGTGCCGGCCTTGAAGCCCTCGAGGAGGTCGAGGGTGAGCGCGCAATGGGTCCGCAGCCGCACCGTCGGGTGCTCCTCCATGAAGCGCGCGAGGATGTCCGGCAGGAAGAACGTCGCGAAGTCCTCGGGCGAGCCGAAGCGGACCTCGCCGCTGGGGGCGGGTCGTTGCAGCGTCGCCATGGCGTGGTCCAGGGTGTCGAGCACCTGGCGGACATGGCCCAGCAGGACCTCGCCGGCGGTGGTGAGGTGAAGCTGGCGGCGGGAGCGCACGACCAGCTTTTGGCCGATCAGCTCCTCGAGCTTCTGGATCTGCTGGGACACCGCCGACTGGGTCCGGCCCACGAGTTCGGCCGTGCGGGTGAAGCTGCGGGTGGCGGCGAGCGCCTGGAAGGTCCGCAGCAGCGCCGTGTCGACGTCGAGCGGGCGCAGGGCACCGGCCGCCCGCGGGCCGTGGAGATCGCGTGGCATGACACCGTGAAGCCACGAGATCCCGTGTTACCGCAAGCCCCGGCGTCGGCGAGGCGACCGCCGCCGCTCAGGCGGCGTGCGCCGGGACCATGCCGGTGAGGTGCGCGATGTTCTTGAAGAAGATGCGCACGTGCGCCAGTGGCCGCGCCTTGACGAGCTCCTTGTTCATGTAGGCGTCGAAGGTGAGCTCCTGGACGTCGACGTCGCGGCAGATGGCGACGAAGCGCTCGCGCCGGGCGTCGTCGGTGTACCAGTAGCGCTGCATCAGCCCGAGCATCCAGAAGACGCCGCCGTGGCTGCGCATGAAGCGCTTGCGCGCCTGGGCGAGCTCGCGCACGTCGCTGGTGTGGCAGAACGCGTCGACCGCCTCGCCGGCGAGCCGGCCGCCGGTCATGGCGTAGAAGATGCCCTCGCCCGAGGCCGGCGCCACGACGCCGGCGGCGTCGCCCGCGAGCAGGACGTTGCGGCGGTCGTCCCAGCGCGGCAGCGGCTTCAACGGGATCGGCGCGCCCTCGTGGCGCACGGTCTCGCAGTCCTCCAGCCCGGCGGCCCGGCGCAGGCCGCCGACCGCGTCGCGCAGCGAGAAGCCCTTGTGCGCCGTGCCGGTGCCGATGCTCACCTTGTCGCCGTGGGGGAACACCCAGCCGTAGAAGTCCGGCGAGAGCTTGCCGTCGTAGTAGACGTCGCAGCGCGCGCCGTCGTAGTCGGCCCCCGCCCCCTCGGTCGAGGCGATCTCGTGATAGGCGAAGACGAACGGGGTCTCGTGCTCGGGCACGGCCTGGCGCGCCACCTCCGAGCGCGCGCCGTCGGCGCCGATCACCGCGCGCGCCCGCACGACCGCATCCTCACGGTTGGTGTGCGAGCTGCCGGGATGGAAATGGACCAGCGTGGTGCCGTCGTCCTGCGGCTCCAGCTTGTGGAAGATGCCGGTGCGCCGCTCGGCGCCCGTGGCACGGGCGCGCTCGCGCAGCCAGTCGTCGAAGGTGCCGCGGTCGACCATGCCGACGAAGCCGCCCTTGATCGGGATGTCGACCTTGTGGGCGGTGGGCGAGACGATCCGCGCGCAGGTGATGTGGGCGACGAGCTGGTCGTCGGGGATGTCGAACTGCTGGATCAGCCGCGGCGGGATGGCGCCGCCGCAGGGCTTGACGCGACCGTCGCGGTCCAACAGCAGCACGGCACGGCCGGCCTCGGCCAAGGTCTGCGCCGCGGTGGCGCCGGCCGGGCCGCCGCCGACGACGACGGCGTCGAAGGTCTCGTGGGCCGAAGCCGAAGCTCGCGTCATGGCGCTCATCCTCCGGGAACGTCGGCGGCGACGACGCCGCGCTCAGGGGTGACGGGAACGGGTGCGGGACCGCCGCCACCGGGCGTGGGCGCCGCGGCGACCCGGGCGGCGAGGCCGGCGGCGACGACGAAGAGCACCGCCTCGACGGCGAAGACCGTGCCGTAGGCGGCGACGGGCGAGCCGAACGCCAGCCGGGCGAGATCGACGAAGACGGTGCCGAGAAACCCGCCGAGCGCCGAGGCGATCGCCTGCGAGGCACCCCACAGGCCGAGCTTGACGCCCTCGCGGCCGGCGCCGCCGTTGCCGGCGAGCACCATCATCGAGCCGATGGCGGCGACCGCGAACACGCCGTTGGCCAGCCCGAGGGCGAAGACCGCCGGGCGCAGCGGAAAACCGTCGCCGATGACCCCACCCAGCGCGATGGCGGCGAGCGCGGCACCGGAGGCGAGACAGCCGGCGATCGTCCAGCGCCGCATCCAGCCCTTGGGCGCGAGACCACGGTTGCCGATGATCGCGACGGCGATCATGCCGATCAGCACGCCGCCGTACTGGAAACTGGCGAGCCGGGTGGATTCGCCCGGGGTGAGGCCGAAGACGAGGCCCGCGAACGGCTCCAGGATCAGGTCCTGCAGGCTGTAGGCCAGCATCGCCACGAAGACGAAGAGCGTGAAGCGCCGGGCCTCGGGCTCGGCCCAGATCTGCGCCATGGCGGCGCGAAAGGCTGGCGGCGGCGCGTCCGTGGTGGCGGCGGCGACGGCGCGCGGGCCCTCCAGCCCCCACACCGCGACGGTGGCGAGCACGAAGGCGCCGGCCGCCACCCCGGCGGCGACCATGACGAGGCGGGTGGTCGAGAACGGGTCGAGGAGGGCGCCGGCGACGCCGGCGGTTACGACGAAGCCCGCGATCATCATCAGCCAGACCACGGCGGCGGCCGAGGGCCGGCGCTCGGGCGCGACCCGCGAGGCGGTGAGCGCCAGCAGCGAGGTGCCGGCGGCGGCGCCGCCGGCGCCGATCATGACGAAGGCGACGACGGCGAGCGCGAGGCCGGGGATGCGGGCCTCCGCCGTCCACGCCGTCGCGACGGCGGCCAGGAGCCCACCCGCGGCGAGGACGGCCATGCCGCCGATGATCCACGGCGTGCGGCGGCCGCCGACGTCGGAGCCGTGGCCGAACTTGGGGCGCAGGATCTGCACCGCATGGTGCAGCGCCACCAAGGTGCCGGGCACCGCCGCGGCGAGCGCGAGTTCGACCACCATGACGCGGTTCAAGGTCGCGGTGGTGAGCACCACCACGGCGCCGAGCGCGGCCTGGACGAGACCCAGGCGAACGATGCCGGCCCAGCCGAGCGGCGCCGGCGTCACCCGTCGAGCCCCGCCAACGCGAAGGCGGCGGTGAGCATGCCCAGGACGTAGAGGGTGACGCCCAACCCGCTGTACCAGGTGGCGCGCTCGCGAGGACGCGCCAGAAACCGCACCATCAGCCCTCCCTGTGCGGCCAGGAGCCCCGTCACGATCGCGGCGTGAAGCGGTCGACCCCAGAGCACCAACAGGGCGACGACCGCGAGTTGGGACGCCGCCATCACGACACATGCCAGCCGGGCCGCACCGTCGACACCGAGACGTACCGGCAACGACCCGACCCCGGTCCGGACGTCGCCCTCGATCGCCTTGAAGTCGTTGAGCGTCATGATGCCGTGGGCGCCGAGGCCGTAGAGCAGCGCGACGCCGACCACCTCGGGGCGCGGCATCGTCCCGGCCAGCACCGCGGCGCCGGTGAACCACGGCAGGCTCTCGTAGGACAGGCCGACGGCGAGATTGCCCCACCAGCCGTTGCGCTTGAGGCGAAGCGGCGGCGCGCTGTAGGCCCAGGCCAACGCCAACCCGACGACGGCGGCAGCAAACACGACCGGCCCCAACAGAACCGCGACGACGAGCGAGAGGCCGGTCCACGCCAGCGCCAGCCGGAGCCCCCACCGACCGGGTATGCGCCCCGAAGGGATCGGTCGGGCGGGCTGGTTGATGGCGTCGACGTGACGGTCGTACCAGTCGTTGACGATCTGGCTGGTGGCGCAGACCAGGGGACCGGCGAGCAGGATGCCGGCGGCGATCAGGCCCCATCGCCCCTCCACCGCGACGCCCGCCGAGACGGCGCCGCAGCCGAAGGCCCACATCGGCGGGAACCAGGTGATCGGCTTGAGCAGTTCGAGGACGGCCGCCGGCGCCGGCACGACCGCCGTGGTCACTTGCCGCTCTCCGGCTTGCCGGCCTCGCCCTTGCTCTCCTCGCCGTCCAGATCGCGCAGGCCGTAGCGGTGCAGCTTGACGTACAGGCTCTGCCGGCTGAGGCCGAGCATCTCCGCCGCCGAGGCGCGGTTGTTGCCGGTGAGCTCGAGGGCGGCCTCGATATAGAGGCGCTCGATCATGTCGGTGGTCTCCCGCACGAGGTCCTTCAACGACACCCGGCCGACGAGTTCGGTCAGCTGTTCGACCGACCGCGGCAGTTCCGGCTGGCCGGCGGCCGCAGCGCCGGCGGGCGGGGTGGGCTGGGCCCCCTGCAGGCGGCGGCCGACATTGCGGATCAAGAAGCCGAAATTGGGCTTGCCGCCGTTGACGACGCTGACGGCGGAGATCTCGACCTCGCTGACGACGCCGTGCTCGCCGCGCATCTGGGTGGTGAAGAGCTTGACCATCCCGCGTTCGCGCAGATTGGCCAGCAGCACGTTGAGGTCGACGCCGGAGCGTCCGACCCAGCGGTCCAGGGTCTCGCCCTCCGCCTGCTCGGCGGCGTGGAGTTGGGCGAGCTCGAGGAACGCGGGGTTGGTGCGCAGGATGCGGCCGTCGTCGTCGGTCAGCGCGAAACCGTCGGGGGCCTCGCTGAGCGCGCGCAGGCTCTTGGTGTCCAAGGGCGAGACCGGCGGCTGGTGGGCGCTCGACGGCGCGAGGCGGATCAAGAAGAGCGCCGTCGCCTCCTGGCGGAAGAGCGAGGCGGAGACGACGAAGCTCTCGCCGTCGAGGGTGTCGGCCGGGATCTCGTCGGGGCGACCGCTGGTGCGCACGCCCGCGAGCATGGTGTCGACCGCGCCCGCGCCCTCGCGGGTGAAGCCCTCGGGAAAGCGGCGCCCCACCAAGCCGGTCTCGTGGCTCGGCAGCTGCTGCACCGCCGCCGGATTGGCCTCGAGCACGCGCTGGGTGGCGGCGTCGACGACGAGGATCGGATCGGAGGCGATCTGAAAGAGCAGCCGGTAGCGGGTCTCGACGTGGCGCAGCCGGGAATAGTCCTGCTCGAGCGACTGCTGGGCGTCGACCAGGCGCTGCTGCAGCTGCGCCAGGGGACGCAGATCGCGGCCGAGAGCGACGATCCAGGAATCGGCGCCGAGGGGCACCGCGACGTAGAGCACCGGCAGGTCGGCCGCGCCCGGACCCAGCGGGTGGTTCAGATGTCGCCCGCGGCCCTTGGCACCACCGGTGGCATCGTCCAACAGTCGAAAGACCTTGTCGCGGCTCTCGGCGCTGACGACATCCTTGAGGGCGCGGCCGATCCAGCCGTCGCCGAGATCGCCCGGCAGATCGTCGAGACCGAGGGCGAGATCGCGGATGACGCCGCGCTGATCGATGATGAGCGCGATGTCGGCGGCGTATTGGATGAGACGCGCCGCCCCGGCGGCGTCGAGATTTCCGATGGTGTCGTTCGGGTTGGTGAAGGGCTTCACGTGAGATCCGTCCCCAAACGACGTGTCACCGTTTGGCCCGGCGCGCGTGAGAACGCCCCTCTCCTTCCCCGCGGAACCGAAACGACCGGCGAGCGTGTTCGACCGGCCCCAAGAAGCCGCGACGAGGTCGTTATGTCAAGACAAGTTTACGTCGCGTTTGCCTGACACTCACCGTCGGTCGCGCGCTCCCCCTCAGGTGCCCCGCATCGCCAGCAACTCTTCCGCCTGGGCCACCGCCTGGCGGCCGTCGAGCGCGGTGGCGTCGGCGCCGACCGCAGTGGCGAGTTCCGGGTGGTCGAGGAACGCCGGGCCGCCGACGAAGACGCCCAGATCGGGGTTGCGCGAGCGATGGCGCACCGCGTGCACCAGCGCCGGCAGCACGTCGAGCCGAGCGTCGCAGCCGGTCGACAGCCCGACCAGGTCGAAGCGCTCGCGACCGACCAGCCGCAGCAGGTCGGCGCGCTCGAGCGTCGCGCTCGCCCAGACGTCCCAGCCGGCGCGGCGGAAGAACTCGGCGACCATGGCGAGCCCAAAGCTGTGCTGCTCGCCGGGCGCCGGCAGCAGCAGCGCGCGGCGGGGCAGCTCGGGCTGGGGCCCTTCGGCGTAGAAGACGTGCCCCAGCAGGTGCAGCACGTGGTGCAGCCGCGACATCGCCAGGGTGACGTCGGTGAAGTGACAGCGGTCGTCGGTCCAGAGGTCGCCCAACCGGCGGGCCGCCGGCGCGACGACATCGAGATAGAGCCGCTCGAAGCTCTCGCCACGCTCGTGCAGCTGGTCGACGAAGTGCCGGGCGGCGTCGGCGTCGCGGGCCAGCACCAACTCGGCGAGGGTGCCGGCGCGGTCGTCGGCGCCCTTGGGCGCGGCTTCGTGACGCGCCCGGTCGACCCGTCCCGCGAGGACCAGCCGGGGGATCACCGCCCCGTCCAGGGTGCGGGCGAGCGGGGCGTGGGGCGGCTCGGGGTCGGCCGGCGCGGCGGCTCGCCTTGGAGCGGTCGCTCGCCGGGCGTTCGCCATGCCGAAGGCTCGGGTGTCGAGCGCGACGGCCAGCTGCTCTCTCGAAGCGGCCATGTAATGCCCTCCTCCCAGGGGCGGAAATTCCAGTAGGACGCGGCTCTCTTCACCCTCAAGCCCCACCAGCGGGCACCTTGACACGAAGCTGAACGAGCGATGAGTGCGACGGGCTGTCAAGCTGCCTTGACGTTGGGTCTAGTTGACACCGAGCTCGGCGCGGCCGTAGGCTCCGGTTTCATCAAGCTCGCGTGGGGAGGCGCGATGCCGTTGCCGACAACCGAGCCGACCGCCCGCCGTCCGCTTTATACCGCCGAAGAGCGCGCGAGGCGCGACCAGTCGCCTTGGACGATCGTGCAGGGGGTACTCGCCCCGCTGCAGTTCCTGGTCTTCTTGGTCAGTCTCGCCCTTGTCCTGCGCTGGCTCGCGACCGGTGAGGGCTACGCCCTGGCGACGGCGTCGATCGTGGTGAAGACGCTGGTCCTCTACGCGATCATGGTGACCGGCTCGATCTGGGAGAAGGTGGTCTTCGGGCGCTGGCTGTTCGCGCCGACGTTCTTCTGGGAGGACGTCTTCAGCATGCTGGTCCTGGCCCTGCACACCGCCTATCTGGCGGCGCTCTGGGCCGGCGGCTGGGCGCCGACGGCGCTGATCGCCTTGGCGCTGGCGGCCTACGCCGCCTACGTCGTCAACGCCGCGCAGTTCGTCTTGAAGCTGCGCGCGGCGCGGCTCGCCGGCGACGCCGCCGCACCGGTCGAGGGGGCGCGCGCATGACGGCCGTCGCCACCCGCACCGGCGATCCCGCTACCTGCGACGCCCCGGAGATCCGGGTCGAGCGCGGCCAGCGCGAGGTCTTCTGCGGGCTGACCGGCATCATCTGGCTGCACCGTAAGATCCAGGACGCCTTCTTCCTCGTGGTGGGCTCGCGCACCTGCGCGCATCTGATGCAGTCGGCCGCCGGCGTCATGATCTTCGCCGAGCCGCGCTTCGCCACCGCCATCATGGAGGAGCGCGACCTCGCCGGCATGGCCGACCAGAACGAGGAGCTCGACCGCATCGTCGAGCGGCTGCTGGAACGGCGTCCGGACATCAAGCTCCTCTTCCTGGTCGGCTCGTGTCCATCGGAGATCATCAAGCTCGACCTTTCCCGCGCCGCCGAGCGGCTCTCCACGCGTCACCTCCCCGACGTGCGGGTGTTGAACTATTCGGGCAGCGGCATCGAGACGACCTTCACCCAGGGCGAGGACCGCTGTCTCGCCGCGCTGGTGCCGGAGATGCCGGCGGCGCGCGACGACGTGCCGCGGCTCCTGGTGGCGGGTGCCCTCGCCGACGTGGTCGAGGACCAGCTCCTGCGCACCTTCGAGGCGCTCGGGCTCGGCCCGGTCGACGTGCTGCCGCCGCGGCGGGCCGGGGCGCTGCCGCCGGTGGGGCGCAACACCCGCGTCCTGCTCGCCCAGCCCTTCCTGGCCGAGACCGCGCGCGCGCTCGAACGGCGCGGCGCGCGCCACCTCCCGGCGCCGTTTCCGGTGGGCGTGGAGGGGACGCGCGGCTGGTTGGAGGCCGCGGCCGCGGCCTTCGGGATCGCCGCCGAGCGGGTCGCGGCGGTGACCGAGAGCGGGCGCGCCCGCGCCGCCACCGCGCTCGCGCACTACCGCGACGAGCTGGCCGGCAAGCGCGTCTTCTTCTTTCCGGATTCCCAGCTCGAGCTGCCGCTGGCGCGGTTTCTCGCCCGCGAGCTCGGCATGATCCCGGTGGAGGTCGGCACGCCCTACCTCCACCGCGGCCATCTCGCCGACGAGCTCGCGCTCCTGCCGCGCGAGACCGTGCTGGTGGAGGGCCAGGACGTCGACCGTCAGCTCGAGCGCTGCCGCGCCGCCGCGCCGGACCTCGTGGTCTGCGGGCTCGGGCTGGCCAATCCGCTGGAGGCCGAGGGGGTCACGACGAAGTGGTCGATCGAACTGTTGTTCACGCCGCTGCAGGGTTTCGAGCAGGCGGGCGATCTCGCCGAGCTCTTCGCCCGACCGCTCCGCCGCCGCGCGCGGCTGAAGGTGTGACGCCATGCAACTGACGGTGTGGACCTACGAGGGACCGCCCCATGTCGGCGCGATGCGGATCGCGACGGCGATGACGGGCGTGCACTACGTGCTCCACGCCCCGCAGGGCGACACCTACGCCGATCTGCTGTTCACGATGATCGAGCGTCGCGACGCCCGACCGCCGGTGACCTACACCAGCTTCCAGGCCCGCGACCTCGGCACCGACACCGCCGACCTCTTCAAGCGGGCCGCGCGCGAGGCCTTCGAGCGCTTTCGGCCGGAGGCGATGCTGGTCGGATCGTCGTGCACCGCCGAGCTCATCCAGGACGACCCGGGCGGGCTCGCCCGCGCGCTCGACCTGCCGGTACCGGTGGTGGCGCTGGAGCTGCCGGCCTATCAGCGCAAGGAGAACTGGGGCGCGGCGGAGACCCTCTACCATCTGGTGCGCGCCTGCGCGCCGGCGCCGGACGCGGTCGACAAACCCGCCGACGGCGTGCCGCGCTGCAACCTCCTCGGCGCCACCGCCCTGGGCTTCCGCCACCGCGACGACGTCCGCGAGATCGAGCGGCTGGTGAAGCAGCTGGGCGTGCAGGTGAACGTGATCGCGCCCCTGGGCGCGCGCCCGACCGATCTCGCCCGCATCCCGGCAGCCGACTTCAACGTCGTCCTCTACCCCGAGATCGCAGGCACGACCGCCAAGTGGCTGGAGCGGGCCTACGGTCAGCCGGCGACGACGGTGGTCCCCATCGGCGTCGGCGCCACCGAGGCCTTCGTCGACGAGGTCGCGGCGCTCGCCGGGGTCGACCCGAAAGCGGCGCGCGCCGACGGGACCGCGCGGCTGCCGTGGTACTCGCGCTCGGTCGATTCCACCTACCTCACCGGCAAGCGGGTCTTCGTCTTCGGCGACGCCACCCACGCCGTCGCCGCCGCCCGGGTCGCGCGCGACGAGTTCGCCTTCGAGGTGGTCGGCCTCGGCACCTACGCCCGCGAGCAGGCCCGCGAGGTCCGCGCCGCGGCGAAGGAAATGGGCCTCGAGGCGCTGGTCACCGACGACTACCTCGACGTCGAACGGCAGATCGCCGACCTCCAGCCCGAGCTAGTGCTCGGCACCCAGATGGAGCGCCACGTCGCCAAGCGGCTGGGCATCCCCTGCGCGGTGATCTCCGCCCCGGTCCACGTCCAGGACTTTCCCGCCCGCTACGCCCCGCAGATGGGCTTCGAGGGCGCCAACGTCCTGTTCGACACCTGGGTCCATCCGCTGATGATGGGCCTCGAGGAGCATCTGCTCACGATGTTCCGGGAGGATTTCGAGTTCCACGACGACGCCGGCGCCTCCCATCTCGCCAAGTCCCGCAGCGCGGGCGCGACGGCGGACGCACCGTCCGCCGCCGGCGAGGACGCCGTGGTCGCCGTCGCGGCCGCGCCCGAGGGCGATCCCCTCTGGTCCGACGACGCGGAAAAGGAACTCAAGAAGATCCCCTTCTTCGTCCGTCCGAAGGCCCGCCGCAACGCCGAGCGATATGCCGCCGAACGCGGCGTCGCCACCATCACCGTCGAGACCTTGTACGATGCCAAAGCCCACTACGGTCGCTGACGCGACGCCCGTGCGCGTCGTCATCGTCACCCTCGACAGCCACCTCGCCGGGGCGGTCGAGCGGGCCCGCCGTGGGCTCGCGCGGGACCTGCCGGGCCTCGACCTCAAGCTGCACGTGGCGGCGGAGTGGGCGGACAATCCGGCGGCGCTGGAACGCTGCAAGGCCGACATCGCCACCGGCGACATCGTCGTCGCCACCATGCTGTTCATGGAGGACCACATCCAGGCGGTGCTGCCGGCGCTGGCGGCGCGGCGCGACGACTGCGACGCGATGGTGGCCTGCATGTCGGCGGGCGAGGTCATCAAGCTCACCCGCATGGGTCGCTTCGACATGGGCGGCGAGGCCAAGGGCGCGCTCGCCATGCTCAAGCGGCTCAAGGGCTCGAAGTCGAAAAACGAGAGCGGCGGCCAGAAGCAGCTCGCCATGCTGAAGCGGCTGCCCAAGCTCCTGCGCTTCATCCCCGGCACCGCGCAGGACGTCCGCGCCTACTTCTTGACGCTGCAATACTGGCTCGCCGGCTCGGACGCCAACGTCGCCAACCTGGTGCGCCTGTTGGTCGACCGCTACGCCGCCGGCGAGCGCCAACACCTGCGCGCGACGCTCAAGCCCAAGCCGCCGGCGGAATACCCCGAGACCGGCCTCTACCACCCCCGCGTCGAGGGCCGGATCACCGCCGATCCCGGGCAGCTGCCGGCACCCGCGGGCGAGGTGCGCGGCACCGTCGGCCTGTTGGTGATGCGCTCCTACGTCCTCGCCGGCGACACCGACCACTACGACGGCGTGATCGACAGCCTCGAACGCAAGGGTCTGCGGGTCATCCCCGCCTTCGCCGCCGGGCTCGATGCGCGGCCGGCGGTCGAGGCCTTCTTCCGCGAGGACGGCCGCACCTGCGTCGACGCCGTCGTCTCCCTCACCGGCTTCTCGCTCGTCGGCGGGCCGGCCTTCAACGACGCCGAGGCCGCGGCCGATCTGATGGCCGAGCTCGACGTCCCCTATCTCACCGGCCAGGCGGTCGAGTTCCAGACCCTGGAGCAGTGGCAGAGCTCGGACCGCGGCCTGTTGCCGGTCGAGGCGACGATGATGGTGGCGATCCCCGAGCTCGACGGCGCCACCGGGCCGGTCGTCTACGGCGGCCGCTCGGGCACCGATCCGAGTGCGGCGGCGCGGGCGATGGTGCCCCATCCCGAGCGCATCGAAGCGCTCACCGGCCGGGTCGAGAAGCTGGTGGCGCTGCGCCGCACGCCGCGCGCCGAGCGCAAGCTCGCGATCACGCTCTTCAACTTCCCGCCGAACGCCGGGGCCACCGGCACCGCCGCCTATCTCTCGGTCTTCGCCTCGCTGCACCACACCCTCGAGACGCTCGCCGCCGAGGGCTGGACCGTCGAGGTTCCGGCGAGCGTGGACGAGCTCCGCCACCGGCTGCTCGAGGGCAACGCCGCCCAGTTCGGCGCCGACGCCAATGTCCACGCCCGCATCGCCGTCGACGACCACGTCCGGCGCGAGCGCCATCTCGCCGACATCGAGGCGCAATGGGGCCCCGCCCCCGGCAAGCACCAGACCGACGGGGCGTCGCTCTTCGTCCTCGGGGCGCGCTTCGGCAACGTCTTCGTGGGCGTGCAGCCGACCTTCGGCTACGAGGGCGACCCGATGCGCCTGTTGTTCGAGAAGGGCTTCGCACCGACCCACGCCTTCTCGGCCTTCTACCGCTATCTGCGCGAGGACTTCGGCGCCCACGCGGTGCTGCATTTCGGCATGCACGGTGCGCTCGAGTTCATGCCCGGCAAGCAGGTGGGGCTCACCGGCGAGTGTTGGCCGGACCGCCTGATCGGCGATCTCCCGAACATCTACCTCTACGCCGCCAACAACCCGTCCGAGGGCACGCTCGCCAAGCGGCGCTCGGCGGCGACGCTGGTGAGCTACCTGACCCCGCCGGTGGCCCATGCCGGGCTCTACAAGGGGCTGATCGAGCTCAAGTCCTCGCTCGACCGCTGGCGCTCGGCGCCGCCGGAAGACGGCCGCGAGCGCGCCGAGCTCGCCGAGCTGATCCAGGCCCAGGCCGCCGCCGTGAACCTCGCCGAGGCCGAGCCGCTGTGGGAGGACGGCCTCGACCGCCGAGTGCGCGAGCTCACCGACGCCGTCCTCGAGCTCGAATACACCCTCATCCCGCACGGCCTGCACGTCGTCGGCGAGACGCCGTCCGAGGAGGAGCGCTGCGAGCTTCTGGAAGCGTTGGCCGAGGCCAGCCGCGGCGTCCACGTCGACCACGACCTGGTCGAGAAGCTGGTCGCCGGCGGCACCCCCGAGGCCGTCGCCGGGCCCGGCGCCGACGACGAGCGCCTCGCGCTCTTCCGCGAGCTCGCCGCCACCGGCCGTCAGCTCGCCGAGGACCACGAGCTGCCCGGTCTGGTCCACGCCCTCGACGGCGGCTTCGTACGCCCCGCCCCCGGCGGCGATCTCCTGCGCACGCCGGCGATCCTGCCCACCGGCCGCAACCTCCACGGCTTCGATCCCTTCCGGATCCCCAGCACCTTCGCGATGCAGGACGGCGCCAAGCAGGCCCGGCGGCTGTTGGACCGCCACGAGCAGGAGGGCGAGGCGCTCCCCGAGTCGGTGGCGATGGTCCTCTGGGGCACCGACAACCTGAAGAGCGAGGGCGGCCCGATCGCCCAGGCGCTGGCGCTGATCGGCGCGGTGCCCCACGTCGACAGCTACGGCCGCCTCGCCGGCGCCGAGCTGATCCCGCCGGAAGAGCTGGGCCGGCCGCGCATCGACTGCGTGATGACGCTGTCGGGCATCTTCCGCGACCTGCTGCCGTTGCAGACGCGGCTGCTGGCGGAGGCGGCCTATCTGGCGGCGAGCGCCGACGAGCCGGTGGAGCGGAACTTCGTCAAGAAGCACGCGCTCGCCTACCAGCAGAAGCACGGCTGCGATCTGGAGACCGCGGCGCTGCGCGTGTTCTCGAACGCCGACGGCGCCTACGGCTCCAACGTCAACCACCTGATCGACAGCGGCTGCTGGCAGGACGAGGACGAGCTCGCCGAGACCTACACCCAGCGCAAGTGCTTCGCCTACGGCCGCTCGGGCAGCGCCGAGCGCCAGCCGGAGCTGCTGCAGGCGGCGCTCGCCGACGTCCAGATGGCGTACCAGAACCTGGAATCGGTCGAGCTCGGGGTCACCACGATCGACCACTACTT
>JAAAPF010000224.1 GCA_009908425.1 Alphaproteobacteria bacterium | reverse complement strand
CGCCCGCGCCTCGCCCCTGAGCGGCAGGGTGGGGTCGCTGACCGCCTCGAAAGCGAGCGCCTGCAGGGCGTCGCCGGCGAGGATCGCGGTGGCCTCGTCGAAGGCGCGGTGGAGCGCCGGCTGCCCCCGGCGCTCGGCGGCGTCGTCCATCGCCGGCAGGTCGTCGTGGATCAAGGAGTAGGTGTGCAGGCATTCGATCGCCGCGCCGACCCGCACCATCGCCACGTCCGGGACGTCGAACAGGCGCCCGCTCATCACCGCCAGGAGAGGACGTACCCGCTTGCCGCCGGCGTGCAACGCGTAGCGCATCGCCGCCGCCAGGCCCGGCGCGGCGTGCCCCTGGTCGGGCACGAGGCGATCGAGCTCCTCGTCGATCAGCGGCTGGACGACATGGCGCACCATGTCGAGGGTGGCGGTGGAGTGGTTCACGACGCCTCCGGATCGAGCGCTGCGCTGGACACCTCGCCGCCCTCGCCTTCGACCAGACGTTCGACCCGAAGGCGCGCCTCGGCGAGCTGACGCTCGCAGTGCCGGCGCAGCGCCGTGCCACGCTCGTAGGCCGCGATCGACTGCTCGAGCGGGATCTCGCCGCGGTCGAGACGGTCGACGATGGCCTCGAGCTCGCCGAGCGCCTGCTCGAAGCTGAGCTCCGCCACCGGCGCCGACGTTGCCGGCTCGTCGGCGGTCACGACCCGGCCTCGAGCGCCTTCAGGTGCGCCAGCACCGAGCGGACCAGCGCGTCGGGGTCGTAGCCGCCCTCGAGGGTCGAGATGACGCGACCGTCGGCGTGACGCTCGGCCAGCTCGACCACGCGCTCGGTGATCCAGGCGAAGTCCTCGTCGCCGAGGCGGATGTTGGCGAGCGGATCGGCGGCGTGGGCGTCGAAGCCGGCGGAGATCAGGACCAGTTCCGGCGCGAAGTTGTCGAGCGCCGGTAGGATCCGGTCCTCGAGCGCGCGCCGCCAGCGCGGGCCGTCGGTGCCGGCGCGCACACAGGTGTTGACGATGTTGCCGAGCCCCGTCTCGTCCTCGCGGCCGGTGCCGGGAAACAGCGGCGCCTCGTGGATCGAGGCGTAGAGCACCTTGGGCACCGCCTCGAAGATGGCCTGGGTGCCGTTGCCGTGGTGGACGTCGAAGTCGAGCACGGCGACCCGCTCCAGGCCGTGGACCTCGAGCGCCCGCGCCGCCGCGACGGCGACGTTGTTGAAGAAGCAGAAGCCCATCGCCACCGCCTGCTCGGCGTGGTGACCGGGCGGGCGCATGGCGAGGAAGGCGCGGCGGGTCTCGCCGCCGAGCACCGCGTCGGTGGCCTGCACCGCGGCGCCCGCGGCCCGCAGCGCGGCTTCGCCGGTCGCCGGGCTGAGCCAGGTGTCCATGTCGATCGGCATGCGACCGTCGGTCGGCACCTGGTCCAGGACGCCGGCGACGTGGCCCGGCGTGTGCACGCGCACCAGATCCGCCCGCTCGGCCCGCTCCGCGACGCGGCGCTCCAGCGCCAGGTCGTCCGCGGCGTCCAGGGCGGCGAGGATGCGCTTGAGGCGGATGGGGGCTTCGGGGTGGCCGGGGCCGGGGTCGTGACGGGTCCCCACCTCGTGGGAATAGACGAAGACGCTCATCTCATGCGGCCAAATCGGCGAGTTGCTGGACGAACGACTGCGCGCGCGCCAGCCGCTCGGCCGGGGACCCGATCTCCTGGCTGAGCACCAGCCGGTGATCCGGGCGAACCCGAATACGCCCGCGGCTGTCCGCGATCAACGGCACCAAGCGTTCCGGGTGACTGAACTGGTTCCCGCGGAAGGCGAGCACGAGCCCTTTGGGGCCGGCGTCCAGCTTCTCGACGTTGGCGCGCTTGCAGGTCTGCTTCAAGCGCACCAGCGCCAACAGGTTGTCGGTCTCGTGCGGCAGCGGGCCGAAGCGGTCGATCAGCTCGGCGGCGAAGGCCTCGACCTCCTCGCCGGTCTCGAGTGCCGCGAGGCGGCGGTAGAGCGAGAGCCTGAGGTCGAGATCGGCGACGTAGGCCTCCGGCATCATCGCCGCCACGTCGATGGTGATCTGCGGCGTCCAGCCCTCGTCGCCGGTCTCCGGCACCTCGCCGAGCCCTTCGGCGCGGCGGGCCTCGAGCGCGTCCTGCAGCAACTGATGGTAGAGCTCGAAACCGACCTCTTTGATGTGGCCGCTCTGCGCTTCACCCAAAAGATTACCGTGGCCGCGGATGTCCATGTCGTGGCTCGCGACCTGAAAGCCCGCGCCGAGCCCGTCGATGGTCTCCATCACCTTGAGCCGGCGCTCGGCGGTCTCGCGCAGCACCCGGTTGGCCGGCACCGTGAAATAGGCGTAGCCGCGCACCTTGCCGCGGCCGATGCGCCCTCTGAGCTGGTAGAGCTGCGACAGCCCGAACAGATCGGCGCGGTGGACGATCAGGGTGTTGGCGCGCGGGATGTCGAGGCCGCTCTCGATGATGTTGGTCGCCAGGAGCACGTCGACCGTGCCGTCGTCGAAGGCGACCATGACCTCCTCGATGTCCTTGGCGTTCATGCGGCCGTTGGCGACCCCGATCTTGAGCTCGGGCACCAGCTTTTTGAGATCGTCGGCGAGCTTGGCCTGGTCCTCGATGCGCGGGCAGACGTAGAAACTCTGCCCGCCGCGGAAATGCTCGCGCAGCAGTGCCTCCCGGATCACCACTTGGTCGACCGGCATGACGAAGCTGCGCACCGCCAGCCGGTCCACCGGCGGAGTGGCGATGATCGAAAGGTCCTTCAGCCCGCCCAACGACATCTGCAGCGTGCGGGGGATCGGGGTCGCCGTCATCGTCAGGACGTGGACCTCGGCGCGCAGCTGCTTCAGGCGCTCCTTGTGGGCGACGCCGAAATGCTGCTCCTCGTCGACGACCAAAAGCCCGAGGTTCTTGAA
>JAAAPF010000001.1 GCA_009908425.1 Alphaproteobacteria bacterium | reverse complement strand
GAAGGTGTCGGTGATCTGGCCGAAGGCGGCCAGGGCGCCGGCGTCCACGGGCCGGTGGTGGCGGGCGCGCCAGTCGTCGAGCACCAGGGCGGCCGCTTCGCAGCGTCGCTCGAGCAGCTCGCGTTCGGCCGCGTCGAGGTGCTCGTCGTCGTCAAGGTTGTCGATAAAGCCCGACAGCTCGCCCACCCGCGACAGCTCCAGGCGCATCAGCCGGGCGGCCAGTTCGAGGTCGTCGTGGAGCAGGTGGAACACCTCGATCATGCCCGTGCCCAGCCAGGGCCGGATCGGACCCACCGCGGCTTCGCGCGCCCACTGCTGGGGTGAGTGCTTGCCGGGGTCGGGCACGTCGCGCTTGCGCCGCTCCCCGGCCGGCATCGACAGGGTGAGCGGTTCGACCTGTCCGCTGCGCACCTCGGCCATGTCGACGGTGTGCGGCTGCGGCCCGCCTTCGGCCCAGTCCGCCCAGGCGGCCGCCTCGTCGCTCTGCGCCGTGAGGTAGAACATCTGCCGGCCGCCGACGGCGATCTCCTGTACCGCCTCGACCACCAGGCGGTAGCGGTCGGGGTCGGAGGTCGTCAGCACCTCGTCCATGAATACCGGCAGCGGTTCGCGTTCGCGCTCGGCCTGTTCGATCCAGGCCAGGCGCAGGGCGAGCAGCAGCTGCGCGCGCGTGGCCGTCGACAGCTCGGTCAGCGGCTGGGCCTGCTCGGCGCGCGCGTCGAAGGCCTCGAAACGCTCGCCGCGGAAGCGCAGGCGGTAGCGGTGGCGGGTGAAGCGCTGGAACCATTCGGCCGCCCGCCTCAGCGCGACCGGTTCGTTGTCGGCCTGGTGGGCCATGCGCACGTCCTCGACCAGGAGCTCGCCGGCGGTGGCGAGCATGTGCCGGTCGAGATCGTCCTCCAGCGCCTGGCGCCCGGCCTCGTATTCCCCGGTCAGGCCGAGCAGCTCGCGCCGCTTGAGCAGCTCGTCGTGCCGCGTGTGGATGGTGGCGATGCGGCGGTTGAGCTCGTCGCGTTCTTCCACCTGCCGGGCCAGTCGCTCCTGGCGCTGCGCGAGCTCGTCGCGCTGCTGATCGCGGGCCTGCTCGACCATGTTCTTGTGGCGCTCGAGCTTCTGTTCGAGGCGAGAGACCTCCAGCGAGCGGTCGCGGCGCTGCTGTTCGAGCTGGCGCCAGTCCTCGAACTGCTCGACGCGCCGCCTGAGCGTATCGATGTCGCCGGGCTTGATGCCGGCCTGCTCGAAGACCTGGTCGCGCCGCTGCTGCAGCATCTCGACGTCGGCTTCGAGCTCGCCGATGCGGTGGCGATGCGCCTGGATTTCGTTGTGCAGCTCGGCGTTGGTGCGCATGCGCGGCGAGAGCTGGTGCAGCACGCCGGCCAGGCCCCGGCTGGACAGGTCGTCGAAGGACTCGAAGCCGTAGTTGCGCAGCAGTTCGTTGGTGCGCCGCCGGCCTTTCTCGTAGGCGGACCGGGTCTGTTCGAGCTCCTGGCGGTGGCGGCGCATCTGGGCGTCGGCGCGCTGCCAGTCGTGCAGGTGACGGGCCCAGAGCAGGAAGCCGGTTTCGAGGCGATGGTCGGCCTTGAGCCCGAGCTTCTCGGCCTGTTCGTCGAGCCGCTCGCGGGCCTGTTCGAGGTGCGTCCGGCCGTCGTTGAGGCGCTCGCGCAGGTCGCTGGCGCGCTGCTGTTCGACCTGACGGTTGGTCGTGGCTTCCAGCTCCAGCTCGAGTCGTTCGAGCCTGGCTTCGACTTCGGCCTCGCTCCAGCCCAGCGGTGCCTCGACTTCGGTCGACAGGAAGCGCGCCTGGGCCTGGCCCAGATAGCGGTAGTGCATGATGAACCTGACCAGCAGGGTCGCCGGCACGCCCACGGCGATCAGCACCAGCAGGACGAGTTCGCCGAAGGGTTCGAGCTCGCGCGGGCCGAGCAGGCGCCAGCCGGCCAGGGCGCCCGCCAGCGACAGGCCGCCCCAGAGCACGCCCTCGAGCCCGCTCAGGCGGGAATGCTCGAGCCACTCGGCCAGGCTGTCGCGCGCCAGGCGCAGGCTGTCGACCGAGGCCGCCGCCTCCGATCGCGGCACGTGCAGGCGGGCGAGATCGGCGCTGATGGCGCGCAGCTTCTCGCGCTGGTCGAGCACCTTGTCGACCTGGCGCTCCATGTTCTCGAGTTCCTCGAGCGGCAGCAGCGGCTGCGATTCGGGCTGCGTGCTGCCCAGGCGCTGGGCGGCGGCCTTGCGCTCCTGCAGGGCCTGGTCGAGCGCGCCGGCGTGGTGGTCGATGCGCCGCTCGACGTCGGCCAATTCGTCGCGCAGGTCGGCCAGTTCGGCCTGCACGGCTTCGAGCTGCTGCGGGTCGACGCCGCCGGCGTCCGAGAGCCGCTTCTCGGCGGCCTCGAGCGCGTCGCCGCTGAGCCCGAGATCCTTGCGCCGCTGGGCGATCTGCTCGTCGATCTGGTCGATGCGGTCGAGTTCGTCTCCTCTGAGGCGGTCCATGCCGCCGGAGAATTCCTCGATCAGCGTGTTCTCCATCGCGGTGCGCGCGGCGATCGCGTTGGCCAGCGCCATCGCGTCCTCGCAGGCGCGCAGCTCGGCGGCGGCGTCGCCGGTTGCCTCGAGCTCGCGCTGCAGTGACTCGAGCGTGTCGAGCTCGTTCTTCAGCGCGGCGTACTCGCCCTCCTTCTCCTCGATTTCGCGTGAGAGGTCGGCGATTTCGCGGGCGCGCTTCTGCGGCCGCGGCGGGCGGGCCAGCGGTCCCTGTGCCAGCACGGCGTCGAGGTCGTAGCCGCCGGCCAGCAGGGTGCGGATCTGGCCGGCAATGTGCGCCTCGGTGTCGCCGAAGCGCGCCAGGTCCTCGGAGCTGATGAGGTAGGCGCCCATGTTCTCGCGGCCGGGCAGCGCCGGCGGCGGCGCCGGTTC
>JAAAPF010000141.1 GCA_009908425.1 Alphaproteobacteria bacterium | reverse complement strand
CAGCGCCTGGTCAAGGAGGACCCCGAGCGGCAGAGCGGGGCTTGGCCCGATCTCGTCCTGATCGACGGCGGCCAGGGTCAGCTCTCGGCGGTGGCGGGGGTGCTGAACGAGCTCGGCATCCGCGACGTGCCGCTGGTCGCGGTCGCCAAGGGACCCGACCGCCACGCCGGCCGCGAGGTGCTGCACCGCCTCGACGCCGCGCCCCTGCAGCTGGGCGAGCGCGAGCCCGTGCTCTATTTCATTCAGCGGCTGCGCGACGAGGCCCACCGTTTCGCGGTCTCGACCCACCGCAACAAGCGCGGCAAGGCGATGAAGACCTCGCCCCTCGATTCGATCCCGGGCATCGGCGGCAAGCGCAAGAAGGCGCTGTTGACCCATTTCGGCTCCGCGCGCGGGGTCGAGGAAGCCGGCTTGAAGGATCTCGAGCAGGTGCCGGGCATCAGCCACCAGGTGGCGCGCCAGATCTACGACCACTTCCACGAGCAGGGCTGAGCGATGGTCATCACGCTGCCGACATGGCTCACCCTGTCGCGGATCGCCTCACTGGCGCCGCTGGCGCTGCTCCTGGTCGTCGACGATCCGCGGGCGCGGGCGGCGGCGGTGGTGCTGTTCCTCGCCGCGGCGGCGACGGACTGGCTCGACGGCCACCTCGCCCGCCGGCGCGGCGAGGTCTCGGCGCTCGGGCGCTGCCTCGACCCGATCGCCGACAAGCTCCTGGTCGCGACCCCGTTGATCATGCTCCTGGGCGCCGGTGAGGCGCCGGTGGTGCCGGTGCTGGTGATCCTGTTGCGCGAACTGACGATCTCGGGCCTGCGCGAAGCCATGGCCGGCACAGGTCCGAGCCTGCCGGTGACCGCGCTCGCCAAGTGGAAGACGACCATCCAGATGATCGCGCTGGCCGTGCTCGTGGTCGGTGACCACGTCCCGGGCGGCGCCGCGGTCGGCGCGGCGCTGTTGTGGCTGGCGGCGGTGCTGACCGCCGTCACCGGTGCCCAGTACGTCAAGAGCGCGCTCGGCCAGCTGGCCGAGCATCCCGTGAAGGTGTGAGCGATGCGCATCCGCTACTTCGCCTGGCTGCGCCACCGCGTCGGCACCGCCGACGAGGAGATCGAGCTGCCCGCCGAGGTCACCACCGTGGGCGCCCTCGGCGACTGGCTCGCCGCGCGCTCGCCGGGCTTCAAGGAAGCCTGGCAGACGCCGGGGGTCGTCCGGGTCGCCGTCAACCAGACCCACGTCACCGACACCGCGGCGGCGGTGAAGACCGGCGACGAGGTCGCCTTCTTCCCGCCGGTGACGGGCGGATGATCCGCGTCCAGTGCGCCCCCTTCGACGCCGGCGCGGAGACGGCGGCGCTCACCGCCGGCCGCGACGACCTGGGCGCGGTGGTGAGCTTTCAGGGCGTGGTGCGCCGAGGCGACGGCCCCGATGCCGTCGACGCCATGACGCTCGAGCACTATCCGGGCATGACCGAACGCGAGCTGGAGCGGATCGAGGCCGAGGCGCAGCGCCGCTGGCCGTTGCAGGCGACGCTCGTCATCCACCGCTACGGCCGCATGGAGCCGGGCGAGCCGATCGTGCTGGTGGTCTGCTGTTCGCGCCATCGCCGCGCCGCCTTCGACGCCTGCGCCTTCTTGATGGACTGGCTCAAGACCCGCGCGCCCTTCTGGAAGCTGGAGGAGACCGCCGCCGGCGCGCGCTGGGTCGAGGCCACCGCCGGCGACGAGGCGGCCGCCGCCCGCTGGAGCGAGCCGTGATCGATCCCGCCACCCTTTTGGACCTCGAGGTCGACACGCCGGCGCTGGTGCTCGAGCTCGACGCGCTCGAGGCCAACATCCAGGCGATGGCGGCCTTCGTCCGCGCCCGCGAGCTCGGCCTGCGGCCCCACGCCAAGACCCACAAATGCGCCGCCATCGGCCGGCTGCAGCTGGAGGCCGGGGCGGTCGGGCTGTGCTGCGCCAAGCTGGGCGAGGCCGAGGCGCTCGCCGCCGAGGGGCTGCACCCGCTGTTGATCACCGGCCCGATCGTCGGGCCGCGCAAGCTCCAACGGCTGGCGCTGCTCGCGCTCGGGTCGCCGGGGCTGATGGTCGCGGTCGACGACGTCGCCGCCGCCGAAGCCCTGGCGCTGGCCATGGCGACGCACGGGCCCGTCATCGACGTGCTGGTCGACGTCGATCCGGGCATGGCCCGGACCGGTGCCGCCACCCCCGAGGCCGCGCTCGCCGTGGCCCGCGCGGTCGAAGGTGCGCCGAACCTGCGCCTGCGCGGCGTGCAGTGCTACGCCGGCACGATCCAGCACATCGCCGACGCCGAGGCGCGCGCGGCGGCGGCCGAACCGGTTCACAAGCAACTGCGGGAGGTGGTCGACGCGTTAGCCGCGGCCGAATTGCCCTGCGAGGTCGTGACCGGCAGCGGGACCGGCACTTTCGCCCTCGACGCCACCGGCGGCCCGTTCAGCGAGGTGCAGGTGGGCTCCTATGCCGTCATGGACGACGAGTACGCGCCGAACCAACCGCTCGTCGTCGACGAGCCGACCTTCACCCGTTCGGCGTTTCTCTTGACCCAGGTGGTGAGCGCCAACCGCGCGGGCCGCGCCACCATCGACGCCGGCTCGAAGAGCCTCTCCTTCGACGGTCCGCTACCGAGCGTGCAGGCGCCGATGGGGCTCGTCTACGAGCGCGCCGGCGACGAGTTCGGTACGGTGGTGGGCGCCGCCGCGCCGGGCGTCGGCGAGCGGGTGCTGCTCGGGCTACCGCACTGCGATCCGACCATCAATCTGCACGACGCCTTCGTCTGCGTCCGCGACGGCGTCGTGGTCGACCGCTGGCCGATCACCGCCCGCGGCCGGGCCGATTGAGGGCCGTCAGCGCGCGGGGTTGGTGCCTTCCTTGCGCTCCTGGCGCTCGCCGTAGATCC
>JAAAPF010000049.1 GCA_009908425.1 Alphaproteobacteria bacterium | reverse complement strand
TTGCTCTCCTGCGCGAAGATCGTCTTGAGCATGGCGGCGACGGCCGGGCGTTGCTTGGGCTTGGTATGGGCCAGCAGGTTGCGCTGCCAGTGCACGCGGCAGCGTTGTTGGGTGGCGTTGAAGACGCGGGCGGCGGCGGCACGCAGGCCCTTGTGGTCGTCGGCGATGACGAGCTGGACGCCGCGCAGGCCGCGGTCGGCGAGCGAGCGTAGGAAGTCGGTCCAGAAGACTTCGGCTTCCGAGGCCCCGGTGGCGACGCCGAGAACTTCGCGGCGGCCGTCGGTGTTGACGCCGACGGCGACTATCGCGGCGACGCTGACCACCCGGTTGTTCCGGCGGACCTTCACGTAGGTGGCGTCGATCCAAATGTACGGCCACTGGCCCTCGATGGGCCGGTTCAGGAAGGCCTGCACGCGCTCGTCGATGTCCTCGCAGAGGCGGCTGACCTGGCTTTTCGAGACGCCGGTGCCGCCCATCGCCTTGACCAGGTCGTCGACGGCGCGGGTGGAAACGCCGTGGACGTAGGCCTCCTGGATCACCGCGGTGAGCGCCTTCTCGGCGGTACGCCGCGGCTTGAGGAAGCTCGGGAAGTACGAGCCCTTCCTGAGCTTCGGGATCGCCAGATCGATCCGGCCGGCCCGGGTCTGCCAGGGCCGCTCGCGATAGCCGTTGCGGTGGTTGGTGCGCTCGGTGCTGCGCGCCCCGGCCGGCGCGCCGGCCGAAGACCGGCGATGGCCGCCCAGGGCCACCGGCCGCGCGCTCCGCTCCACCTGACGGCTCCGCGCGCGGCCTCTTACACCACCCGGTGGGGCACCAACGCCGAAGAAGACCTCGCGCAACGCCCACGTGCCGCCCTCGCAGGACCCGAAGGGCGGTGGCGGTGGCAAGGGTGCCGGCAGGTCGAAGCCGAAGACGAAGCGCCCGCCGCGGCCCGGGGTGTCGCGGCGCCTGGCGACGACGCCGGATGCGACGGTGGCCTGCCACGCGACGCACTGCCAGAGCTGCGGCGCCGACGTGCGGGCGGTCCGGCAGCGCCGCCGACGGCGCTACGATCACGTCGACATCCCACCGTTCGTGCCGCACGTGACGCGCGTCGAGCTGCACGGCGGGCGCTGCCCCGGCTGCAGCAAGCGGTTCACCGCCGAGCCGCCGGCCGGCATGGCGCCCGGCACGCCCTTCGGGACCAACATCCACGCCTTTCTGGCCTATCTGCACCACAGCCATCACGTCGGCTTCGCGCGTCTCGCCCGGCTGATGCGCGAGCTCTTCGGCCTCGCCATCTTCGAGGGCGCCATCGCCAACGCCTTCAAGCGCCTGGCCGAGCCGCTGGCGGCGGTGCGCCGGTCGATCCGCGAGCGCCTGCGCGCCGCCGCGGTCATCGCCTCGGATGAGACCACCTCCCGGATCGACGGCGTCACCCACCGGCACCGGGTCTTCGTCGCCGACGACGCGGTGCTGCACGAGATCGCGCCCAGGCGGGCCAAGACGGTGGCCGAGGCGGTGCTGGGCGAGCGGCGACCCGAGGTCTGGATCTCCGATCGCTACGCCGGCCAGCAGAACCTCGCCACCGCCCAGCAGATCTGCCTCGCCCATGTCCTGCGCGACGTCCGTTTCGCGGCCGATGGCGGCGACACCGTCACCGCACCGCAGCTGACCCGGCTCCTGCAGTGGACGATCCAGGTCGGCCGGCGGCGTCACGAGCTGGCCGACAGCACCTTGCGGACCTACCGCGGCAAGGCCGAGCGGTGGCTCGACGACCTCGTGGCGAAACCGGCACCGCATCCCGCCGGACGTGAACTCCAGGCGCTGATCAAGGCGTGGCGGTCCACGTTCTTCGTCTTCCTCGAAGATCGGCGTGTGCCGGCGACCAACAACGAGAGCGAACGCGAGGTCCGCCCCTCGGTCGTCTTCCGCAAGGTCACCGGTGGCTTTCGCTCCCCTTGGGGCGCCGAGATCCACGCCGGCTACCGCTCCCTCACCAGCACCGCCGCCCGCACCGGCCAGACCGCCTTCGACGCCATCCGCGACCTCGTCGCCGACGCCCTGCCGACCCGATCCCGAACGGCGACCGCTCCGACCACGTGAGCAGTTACACAGCACCGGCTCCAACGCCTACAACCAGCGGCTGTCGGAGCGGCGGGCCGAGGCGGTGCGCGACCGGCTCGTCGCCGGGGGCGTGGAGGCGGGCCGGCTCTCGACCGTCGGGCGGGGACCGCACGAGCCCCGGGCGGACAACGCCACGCCCGAGGGCCGCGCCGCCAACCGCCGCGTCGAGATGGTGCTGACGCAGCCGGGCTGACGGACGCGCGCCGACGATCACCACGTCATTCGGGAGTGGACGATGCTGCACGTCAACATACCGACGCGCGCCGAGTTGGAAGCCCTCGTCGGCCATCGCGGTCCGGCGTGCGTGTCGATCTACCTGCCGACGACGCCGTTCACCCCGTTCACCTCCGAGACGCGGGCCGATCGCATCACGCTGGACAATCTGGCCGGCCGGGCCATCGATCAGCTCGACGCCGCGACCGCGGCGGCGGATCGCGCCCAACGGCTGCGGGTGCGCCACATGGCCGAGCTGATGACCCGGCTCGTCGACGACGACGCGTTCTGGGCCAACCAGGCGCGCAGCCTCGCCGTCTTCGTCGGCGAGGACCGGATCCGGACGTTTCGCCTCGGCAACCGGCTGCAGGCCAGCGTCGAGGTGGCCGACCGCTTCCACGTCAAGCCGCTGTTGCGCGCCGTCACCCTGCGCCACGAGGCGTTCGTACTCGCGCTGTCGCCGGACGCGGTGCGGCTGGTCGAGGTCACCGCCGACCTGCCGGCGGAGACGGTGCGGGTGCCCGACCTGCCGCGCGATCTCGCCGACGCCGTCGGTCGCGGCTCGCTGGAGAGCCGCTCGCCGCGGGGGCGGATCCAGGG
>JAAAPF010000004.1 GCA_009908425.1 Alphaproteobacteria bacterium | reverse complement strand
GAACTCGAAGGCGGTGTGGGTGTAGTAGTCGAGCCCGCGCACGAGGTTGCGGTTGACGCGATAGCCGATGCCGAGCTGGTGGAGGCCGGCCTTGACCTCCTCGAAGAAGCGCCGGCTCTCATCGTTGTAGTGGTCTTCGAGCGGCGGCGCCTCGGCGACGATGCGGCGGTCGCGCTCGTCCTTGCTGTCGAGGATGCGCAGGGGATTGCGCTCGAGGCGGCCGCGGCTGTCCTCGGAGAGGTCGGCCGCGAAGCGCTCGAGATAGGCCTTGAGGGCGTCGCGATAGGCCGCGCGGCTCGCGGGATCGCCCAGGCTGTTGAGCTCGAGCACGACGTCGTCGCCGAGGCCGAGCCCGTCCAGGATGTGCCGGCCGAGGGCGATGACCTCGACGTCCGCGAGCGGCTCCGGCGCGCCCACGAGCTCGACGCCGATCTGGTGGAACTGGCGCATCCGCCCCTTCTGCGGCCGCTCGTAGCGGAACATCGGCCCACTGTAGAAAAAGCGCAGCGGCACCGACTGCAACAGGCCGTGCTGCAGGATCGCGCGCATCACCGACGCGGTGTTCTCCGGGCGGAGCGTCACCTCCTCGCCGCCGCGGTCGGCGAAGGTGTACATCTCTTTCGCGACCACGTCCGAGGTCTCGCCGAGCGAGCGGGCGAAGACGCCGGTGAACTCGAAGATGGGCGTCGCCATCTCGCCGTAGCCGTAGAGCTCGGCGAACTTACGCCCCGTCTCCACGACGCGGCGGTGCCGGCGCGCCTCGTCGCCGAAGATGTCGTGGGTGCCGCGGGGTGAGCGAAGCTGCATGACGTTCAGTTGCGCTTGGACATGGACGAGGCGTCGCCTTAGCGCAAGCGGTGCCGGTCGTCAGCCCTCGGGCGAGACGTTCGGGATCCGTTCGCCGACCGCCTGGAACACGCCGTCGAGGACGAACTGGATGGCGAGGGCGGCGAGGACGATGCCCAAGAGGCGGGTGACGACGTCGATCGCGCCGCGCCCCAACAGACCCGCCACCCGCGAGGCCAGGAGCAACAGCACGCCGGCGCCCGCCAGCACCACCAGGAGGGTGGCGAGGACGGTGAGCTGATCGGCGGTGTCGCCGGCCTGCTCGCTCATCATCAACACCGCCGCGGTGAGGGCCGCCGGGCCGGCGAGCAGCGGCACCGCCAGCGGAAACACCGCGAGCGCGTCGGCTTCGCCCTCGGCGGCGGTGTCGGCGCGCTGGGCGCGGCGCTCGTTGCGGCGCTCGAACAGCATCTCGCCGGCGACCACCAGCAGCAGCAGCCCGCCGGCGATGCGAAAGGCCGGCATGCCGATCCCGAGCCAGTCGAGGAGCGCCTCGCCCACGAGCGCGAAGCCGACCAGGATCGCCGCCGCCAGCGCGGTGCCCCGAAGCGCCACCCGCCGGCGCTCGGCCGGCGCCAGATGGGCGGTCAGGCTCAAGAAGATCGGCACCACGCCGACCGGGTCGATGGTGACGAAGAAGCTGGTGAACGAGGCGACGACGAGGTCGACCGACAAGCGCGCGGCCGGTCCGTCAGGACGCGGCCGAGCGGTCGACCCCGTCGCCGAAGCGTTCGGCGACGTAGGTCTCGACGATCGCCTGGAACTCCTCGGCGATGCGGTCGCCCCGGAGCGTCAGCCGCTTCTCACCGTCGATGAAGACGGGGGCGGCCGGCTGCTCGCCGGTGCCGGGCAGGCTGATGCCGATGTCGGCGTGCTTGCTCTCGCCGGGGCCGTTCACGATGCAGCCCATCACCGCGACCTTGAGGTCCTCGACGCCCGGATACCGCGCCTTCCACACCGGCATCTGCGCCTTGAGATAGCCCTCGATGCGGTCCGCCAGCTCCTGAAAGAAGGTGCTGGTGGTGCGTCCGCAGCCGGGACAGGCCGAGACCTGCGGGGTGAAGGCGCGCAGGCCGAGCGACTGCAGGATCTCCTGGCAGACCTGGACCTCGACGGTGCGGGCCTCGCCGGGGCGCGGTGTGAGCGACGCCCGGATGGTGTCGCCGATGCCCTGCTGCAGCAGCGTCGAGAGCGCGGCGGTGGTGGCGACGATGCCCTTGGCGCCCATGCCGGCCTCGGTCAGGCCCAGGTGGAGGGCGTAGGACGAGCGCTGCGCCAGCGCGCGGTAGACCGCGATCAGGTCGGGCACCCGGCTGACCTTGGCGGAGAGGATGATCCGCTCGGCGCCGAGGCCCATGGCCTCGGCCTTGGCGGCGCTGTCGAGCGCCGAGCGCACCAGCGCCTCGCGCATGACCGCGTCCGCCTCCCAGGGCTCGGCGCGGGCGGCGTTCTCGTCCATCAGCGCTTGGCTCAGTTCCTGGTCGAGCGAGCCCCAGTTGGTCCCGATCCGCACCGGCTTGCCGTATTCGAGCGCGCGCTCGATGATCATCTCGAACTGCCGGTCGCGCTTCTCGCGGAAGCCGACATTGCCCGGATTGATGCGGTACTTGGCGAGCGCCTCGGCGCAGGCCGGGTGGTCCTTGAGGAGCTTGTGGCCGTTGTAGTGAAAGCAGCCGGCGAGGGGGACGTCGACGCCGAGCGCCATCAAGCGGTCGCGGATGTGCGGCACCGCCGCGGCGGCGGCGTCGTTGTTGACGGTCATCCGCACGATCTCGGAGCCGGCCTCCGCCAGCTCGCGGACCTGGCGCACGCTGGCGTCGATGTCGGCGGTGTCGGTGTTGGTCATCGACTGGACGACGACCGGGGCACCGCCGCCGACCCGCACGCCGCCGACGTCGACACCGTGCGTGGGGTGACGGGTGACTTCCGCAAGCGCGACCATCGGTGTCCTCGTGTTCGCCGTCTCGAAACCGCGTCAGTTGCCGGCGTATTGCGCGCGCAGAGCGTCCGCGGCAAGGGGGATGTCGCGCCGCACCTGACCCGGATCGCCTAGCGAAGCCAGCGGCTCGCCGTCG
>JAAAPF010000167.1 GCA_009908425.1 Alphaproteobacteria bacterium | reverse complement strand
GGGGTGATCGCCGAAGCGCGCCCGCAGGCCGGCGTCGAGGCGGGCGCCGAGGGCGCGCACGCGGGCGAGCAGGTCGTCCCGCTCGATCACCTCCTGCACGGCGAGGGCGGCGGCGCAGGCCAGCGCGTGGCCGACATAGGTGTGACCGTGCTGGAAGGCGCCGGAGCCCCGCCGGATCGCCTCGACCACCCGGCCGTGGGCGAGCAGCGCGCCGATCGGGGCGTAGCCGGCGCCGAGGCCTTTGGCGACGGTGACCAGATCGGGCGTCACCCCCTCCTGCTCGCAGGCGTAGAGCGTGCCGGTGCGGCCCATGCCGCACATCACCTCGTCGAGGATCAACAGACCGCCGTGGCGGTCGAGCACGCGGCGGATCGCGGCGAAGTAGCCGCGCGGCGCCGGCACCGCGCCCATCGTCGCCCCCACCACCGGCTCGGCGACGAAGCCGACCACGGTCTCGGGCCCGAGCCGCTCGATGGTGGCGTCGAGCTCGCCGGCGAGCCGGTCGACGAAGGCGGCGTCGCTCTCGCCCGCGCCCTGCTCGCGGTAGGCGTAGGCCGGCGTGACGTGTTCGACGTCGACCAAGAGCGGCGCGAAGGGCGCGCGCCGCCAGGCGTTGCCGCCGACCGCGAGCGCGCCCAGGGTGTTGCCGTGGTAGGACTGCCGCCGGGCGACGAAGCGGCCGCGGCGCGGCTCGCCGCGCTCGACGAAGTACTGCCGGGCCAGCTTCAGCGCCGCCTCCATCGCCTCCGAGCCGCCGGAGACGAAGTAGACCTTGTCGATGCCGGCGGGGGCGTGGGCGACCAGGTGGTCGGCGAGCCGCTCGGCGACCTCGGTGGTGAAGAAGCCGGTGTGCGCGAAGGCGAGCCGGTCGACCTGCGCCTTGATCGCCTCGCGGACCTCGGGGTGGCCGTGGCCGAGGCACGACACCGCCGCACCGCCGGAGGCGTCGAGGTAGCGCCGCCCCGCGGCGTCGACGAGATGGACGCCCTCGCCGGCGACGGCGGTGGGGTAGTCGGCGTCGAGCCGGCGGTGGAAGACCCGGCTCACCGGCGGCTCGTCGGTCGGTCGGTCACGGCGCGAGCAACCGCCACACCACGACGAGATGGGCGAGGAACATGGCCGCCACGCCGGCGAGCGTGCGCCAGTGGAACGCTTCCATGCGGGCGCCGAGCCGCTCTTCCAGGCTGGCGAGCTTTTCGTCCTCGCGTTGCTCGGCGAGGTCGAAGCGCTCGTCCATGCGCCGATCGACCGCGCCGAAGCGCTGGTCCACCGCAGTGAAGCGGTCGTCCATCTGCCGTTCGGCCGCCGCGAAGCGCTCGTCCATGTGCCGTTCGACCGCGGTGAAGCGCTGATCGATCGCGGCGAAGCGCTGGTCCACCGTAGCGAAGCGCTCGTCCATCTGCCGTTCGGCCGCGGCGAAGCGCTCGTCCATCTGGCGCTCCACCGCAACGAAGCGCTGATCGACCGCGGCGAAACGCTCCGCCATCTGCCGGCCAACCGTCGTGAAGCGCTCGTCCATCTGGCGCTCCACCGCAACGAAGCGCTGATCGACCGCGCCGAAACGCTCGTCCATCTGGCGCTCGACCGCGCCGAAGCGCTCGTCCACGCGGTGCTCGACGTGGTCGATGCGCGCGGCGAGCCGCTCTTCGGTCGCGCGGAGATCGGTCTTCGAGGCGACGCCGGCCTCGAAGGCGTCGGCGAGGCCCTCGGTCAGGGCCTCCGCCGCTTCGCGGGTCATGCCGGCTTCGTGCAGCCGGCGGCTCAGTTTCAGCGTGTCGATCACGGCTCGCGGAAGTCGTCACGGTCGACGGTGAACGTCTTGTTGCACCAGTGGCAGGTGACGCCGATCTCGTTCGTCGTCTCGTCCGCCATGTCGTCGAGGTCCTCGGCGGAGAAGGTCGCCAGCATCTTGTCGATGCGGCGGCGCGAGCAGCGGCAGCCGACGGCGAGGTCGTGGCGCGGAAAGACCCGCACGCCCTCCTCGTGGAACAGCCGGACCAGCAGCTGCTCCTCGCTCAGGCGCGGGTCGGCGAGCTCCTCCTCGCCGAGGGTGGCCAACAGCAGCATCGTGCGCTGCCAGTCCTCGCGGGCGTCCTCGGCGGCGTGCGGATCGGTCTCGGGCAGCTTCTGGATCACCAGCGCACCGCCGCGCCAGCCCTCCTCGCCGCGGGTGACCGCCACCCGCATCCCCGTCGGCACCTGCTCGGAGCGGCGGAAATAGGTCAGCATGCAGTCGGTCAGGCTCTCGCCCTCGAGCTCGACGATGCCCTGATAGGTCTGCCCGCCGACCGCCGACTGATCGACCGTCACCGCCAGATACCCCGCGCCCATCAGCTGATCGAGCCGGGCGTCCTTGTCGGCCGCGCCCTCTTTCGCCTCGGCGTAGGCGCGGATGTCGCCGTCGTTGGTGACGTCGGTGAGCACCAGCGGCACCGGGCCGTCGCCCCGGGCCTGGAGCGAGAAGCTGCCGGCGAACTTGAGCCCGCCGGCGAGCGAGGCGCCCAGCACCACGAACTCGCCCACGAGGCGGGCGACCTGATCGGGGTAGTCGTGGCGCGAGAGGATGGTGTCGACGACGGGACCGAGGCGGACCAGCCGGCCGCGCAGGCCGGAGCGCTCGAGCTGGAAGGGGAGCAGCTGGTCGCTCAGCTCAGACACCATGCGAGGATTCCCTTCTGCGCGTGCAGCCGGTTCTCCGCTTCATCGAACACCACCGACCGCGGCCCGTCCATGACGGCGTCGGTGACCTCCTGGCCCCGGTGCGCCGGCAGACAGTGCATGAAGATGGCGTCGCGCGCCGCCCGGTCCATGAGCTCGGCGTTCACCTGATAGGGCCCGAGCGCGCGCGTCCGGGCGGCGCCGTCGTCCTGGCCCATCGACACCCAGGTGTCGGTGACCACGCAGTCGGCGCCCGCCACCGCCTCGACGG
>JAAAPF010000056.1 GCA_009908425.1 Alphaproteobacteria bacterium | reverse complement strand
CTGGACTGCGCCGGTGCGCGAGCCGGTGGAGCCGCAGCGCGCGCTCGGCTGAGCCGGCGTGCACGTCGTCGTCGTCAGTCCGGGCCGCTTCAAGGCCGGTCCCGAACACGACCTGTTCGAGCGCTACCGCGCGCGCTGTCCCTGGCGCGTCGAGCTGGTCGAACCCGTGCTCAAGCGCGACGTCGCCGCGGGCCAACGCCGTGCCGCCGAGAGCCGCCTGATCGCGCATCGGCTGCCGCCCGGACGCCCGGTCGTGGTGCTCGACGAGACCGGCGAGCTCGCCACCACCGAGGCCTTCGCCCGGCGGCTCGGCCGGTGGCGCGACGACGGTGTCGCGGGTGTCAGCTTCGTCATCGGCGGCGCCGAGGGGCTCGACGCCGAGCTGCGGGAGCGCGCCGACTGGCGGCTCGCGCTGGGCCGGCTGACCTGGCCGCACCTGCTGGTGCGGGCGCTGCTCGCCGAGCAGCTCTATCGCGCGGCGAGCGTTCTCGCCGGTCACCCCTACCACCGGGGCGCCGGCGAGGGTTGAGGGTTACTGCAAAGTGTAGATGGCGTTGGCGTGGGCGTAGCGCGAGGGCTCGATGATCCCCGCGCTCTTGACCTTCACGCTGTGGAGCGGGCCGTCCAGGTGCTTCTCCCAGAAGGACACGAACTTCGACAGTTCCGGAAATTTCGGCGCGATATCGTAGGCCTGCCAGATGAAACTCTGCAGCAGGTGCGGGTGGTCGGGCATGTGGTACAGGATTTCGGCGGTCGTCAGCCGATAATCCTGCAGCATCAACGACAGCTCGCGCATTCCCCACCTCCGTGTCGGGTTACCCCGACCGGCAGCGTTAGGGGCGAACCGAAGTCGTCGGCAAGCGAAAACGGCGCCGCCGGAGGTAATTCGGCAGCACTCGGGCGAACGGAGTGCCACCCGACGTCAAGGCAGGGTGTCGGCGAGGGATTGCGCCGCGGCGTCCACGCCACCGCCGACATGGGGGACGGCGCTCGCCCGCATCGCCACTTCGAGGCCGCCGAGCGCGCCCAGCAGCATCGGCTCGTTGAGGTCGCCCAGATGGCCGATGCGCAGCAGACGGCCGGCGAAGGGGCCGATCCCGCCGCCGAACGCCACCGACAGCCGATCGCGGCAGAGCGCGCGCAGCGCGTCGGGGTCGGCGCCGGAGGGAAAGGTGAGGGCGGTGACGACGTCCGAGCGGGCGGCGGCGGTGCGGCACTGAAAGCCGATCTCGCCGTTCTCGCCCCAGCGCGCGACGGCGCGGCGGGTGGCCTCGGCGAGGCGGTGGTGGCGGGCGAAGACCTGCGGCAGCCCCTCCTCGAACAGCATGTCGAGCGCTTCGCGCAGGGCGAACATCATCTGCACCGGCGGGGTGCCGTAGAACCAGTAGTAGCTCTCCTCGCCGGTGCGCAGCCGCCAGTCCCAATAGCGCCGCGGCGCGCCGCCGCTCGCCGCGACCGCGCGGGCGCGCTCGCCGACGGCGACGAACGCCATGCCGGCGGGCATCATCAGCCCTTTTTGCGAGGCGGTGACGACGAGATCGACGCCGAGCCGGTCCATCGCCAGGTCGACGCAGCCCAGCGACGCGATGGCGTCCACCACCAGCAGCGCCGGATGGCCGGTGGCGTCGATCGCCTTGCGCACGGCGGCGACGTCGTGGGTGATCCCGGTCGAGGTCTCGACGTGGACCATGGCGACCGCCTTGATGGCGTGGTCGCGGTCGGCGGCGAGCACGGTCTCGATCGCGGCCGGGTCGATCGGGCCGTCGTGGAAGGCCTGGGTGGTGAGCACCCGGACGCCGAGGGCTTCGGCCATCTCCGCCCAGGATTGCGAGAACCGCCCGGTCTCCGGCATCAACACCGTCTCGCCCGGGGCGATCAGGTTGTCGAAGACGACCTCCCAGGCGCCGTGGCCGTTGGCGGAGTAGGCGTAGACCGCGCCTTCGGTCTGGAACACCCGCCGCAGGTCGTCGAGGCAGCCCCGCGCCATCGCGGTGAAGTCCGCCCCGGCGAAGTCCACCATCGGACGGTGCATCGCCCGCAGCACGCGGTCGGGGACGTTGGTGGGCCCGGGCAGCTGGATGAAGTCGCGGCCGCGACGCGGCATGGCGGTCTCCCGGCGAGGGCGTGGACGACGCCCCGCCTTAGCGCCGCGGCCGACGCCGGTCACCCGCCGACGGCGTGCGCCGAGGTCGCGCGCGCGGCGCCGGTCGGAAGCGTCAGAGCGGCGGCCCAGCTCGCGAGCAGGAAGAGGGTGGAGAGGCCGAGGCAGCCCACCACGCCCAGGACCTGATAGCTCCAGCCCGAGAGCAGGCACCCCACCAGGCGGCCGGCGGCGTTGGCCATGTAGTAGAAGCCGACGTCCAGCGCGACGTCCTCGGCCTTCGAATAGGCCAGGATCAGGTAGGAGTGCAGCGAGGAGTTGACCGCGAAGACGGCGCCGAAAAGGCCGAGCCCGGCGACGATCACCGCCCCCGGACCGATCGCGCCCCAGTCGCGCGTCACCTCCGCGCCGTGGGTGGTCAAGAGCTCCAGCGGGAGGATGGCGGCGAGCCCGAAGGCCACCAGCGCCGGCGTCGCGGCGAGGGCGAGCGCCCAGACGCGGGCGGCGCGGACCTCCGAGGCGAGCCCGTCGGTGGAGCGCTCGATCAGCCTGGGGGCCGCGGCCTGGACGGCGCCGTAGCCGATGACCCAAAGGGCCAGGAACGTCGAGACCTCGAGGAAGGTCCAGCCCGCGATCTCGTAGAGGAAGATCGGCACGCCGACGACGAACCAGATGTCGCGTGCCCCGAAGAGGAAGACGCGGGCCACCGACAGCTTGTTGATCGCCGGCGCCTTGGCGAGGAGGCGGGTGAGCGGCGTCTTCGCCTTGGCCCGGCCCATGCCGCGCGGCAGCGTGGCGACGGTGAGGGCCAGAATCGCGGCGAGGCCGCCGGCGAG
>JAAAPF010000002.1 GCA_009908425.1 Alphaproteobacteria bacterium | reverse complement strand
TGGCGACCCGGATCGCCCTGCTCTGCGGCCGGAACGGATCGTCGGGGATGCCGTAAGTGCCCCGCACCCGGTCGCGGGTGTCGCGAAGATCCTGGATGTAGTCGTCGATCTGCTTCAACGCCTGTTGGTACTCGGCACTCTCGCGGTAGGCGCTCGCCGCCTTGTTGCCCTCGGCCATCGCCTGGTTGTGATCGAGGCCACGGTCGCGCGCCGCTTTGTAACCCTCCTGCCGCTTGGGCTCGAGCCGCTTCGAAAGGAACTGCTCTTTGATCTTCGCCAGATGCTCCTTCATCGACACGCTGCCAAAACGACGAGCAAGCTCGATGTCGGTGCCCATCGCGCGGGCGTAGTTCTGGATCACGCCTTCAACGTTGGTTTCGAAGAAGTCTCCGGCCTCGTCGAGGAAGATCGAGGACGGCGCGTCGATCTTGCGGCTGTAGGCGCTGGTCGCCTGACCCACCGTGTCCGGATCGAAGCGGTGGAATGGATCGTGCTTGTGGATGATGTCGTCGGTCGCACGCTCGGCTGCCTCTACAGCGTCGTCCCACGCCATCGGCTCACCGCCGTCACGACCGTTCTGGTTCCACCACTTCGCCAGCCGGTCGACGAACTCCGGGCGCCTGGCCTCGATGACGTCGAGCCGCCAGACGCGCGGCAGATACCCTTCCTGCCCCAGGTCGTCGAAGGTGCGGTCGACGATGCCGAGCGTTTTCGCTTCCTCGCCCATCTCGTCGAGGAGCTTGCGGATTTCGGCCGCAGCAGCGGCGATCTTGCGATTAGGGTGCATGCCGTGGTTAAGCACCGCTTGCGTTACCTCGCGGGTCCACGCCTGACGGTCCAACTTGCCCGCCGGCACGCCCTCGAAGCCGTCGCGCCACCACAGCCGCATCTGCGCCGCGAACGCCTGCGGATCTTGCTCGCGGTCTTCCAGAAACAGCCGGTCCAGCTTGTTGCGGACTTCGACCGCCCGGCCCTTCCACTGTTGGGATTTGACGTAGACCCCGGTCTCGGTCGGTCGTCCCTTGAGGTTCCCACGGGTGAACATGCCCTCGAGGCCGGTGAGCCCGTGGATCGTGCGCTGGATTTCCGGCAGCTCCACGCTCGCCTTCGACAACCGGAAAAGCGGTCCAACAGGGATCTTCTCAAGGCCGCCAGCCGCCGCCAGCTGTTGGTTTTCCAGGTCGAGCGCAAAGTTAGGATCCTTGACGATGACCTGGTCTTCAACACCCAGCGCGTCGAAGAGCTCGTCTGAGCGCTCGGGATGGTCACGTACAAAGCGCTGGTGCAGCTTCGCTTTTTCGGTCGCGTCCATGTTGCGGTACTGCACCGGGTCGATACCCAGCACCCCAGCAGGCCCGTCCAGATCCGACGCGAAGCTCATGTCCTCGTTGTCGGTCCGCCGGCCGACGTTGCTCACCGTGCCATCCGGCTCGAACTCCACCGGACCCTGCCGCACCGTGCCGGGCGTGGCACCATCTGCAGCAATGCCGTCGTCGACCGTGCGGTCCAAGTCCTCCAGCCCTTCGGTGACCTCACGGTAGGCCTGCGGGTTGGTCTTGCCGACGAACGAGCCGAGCACGCCGCCCAAGGCCGACGCCGCGCCGATGTTGACCAGCGTCTCGCCGGGCTCCTGCCGACCAGTGCCCATCTGCACCGTCTGCATCGCGGTCTCGGCGGCGCCGTAGCGCAGCAGGTTCTTGGAGAGCCGGGCGCCGTAGGTCGCGGCCTTGGCCGGCGGCACCAGCACCACCGGATCTATGACCGCCGCCACCGTCTCGGCCAGAAAGCGCGTGCCGCCAGATGCCCGGCCGACCTGCTCCAACCCACGGCGCTCGCGGTCGATCTGATCCTTGAGCCGGTCGAACTCGTCCTGCGACTGCGCCATGCCGAAGCGGTTGCGGTAGGGCTCAAGCCGCGCCGGCAGCTGGGCCTCGCGCCAGTCGAAGCTCGGATCGTCCTCGTCGAGCGCCGCCCACACCCGGTTCTCGATGGCACGGTAGGCGCCGACCGCCGGGCTGCGGTAACGCACCGCCTGGCTGATCGTGTCGAGCGTCGAGAGCTGCGGCTTGCGTGTGCCCTGCGGCGCCAGCCCGGAGCGGTTGCGGTCGTACCAGGGCGCCAGGCTGCTCACTCGGTTTCTCCGATCTCGCGCTCGTCCTCGAAGCCGGCGCCTCGCTTCAACGCCTTCGCGCTCAGTCCTGCCGCGGCCAATGTCGCCGATGGCAGGCTCGCCAGCGCACGCAGAATGGTCATGTCCTTGCGCGCCCAAGCGCCAAGATCCTCCAGCCCGAACTCGCGAGCCATCAGGTTGTGGACGAGCGCCGTGTCCTGTTGGTCTAGACCAGGAACGATCGGCGCCGCCCACTCGGTCCACTCTCGTGCGCGCTGCCAGCGCTCGATCGCCCGGTCGTTGGTGCCCTCGAGCGGAGCGTCGATACCGTCGACATGGTCGCTGCGGCCGAGCCCGCGCCACGACGGCTTAAACTCCACCGCCTCACCGAACCCGCCGATCGGCACCTTGCGGCCGTCGTTGGTGCGCACCCACACCTCCATCGGCGGCGTGCCCCCGTCGGCCAGCACCGTGGTATCGGTGGCGCGGAGCTCGACCTCGCCGTCCTCGACCATGCGGCGGAACTCGTTGAAGTTCAGCTCGTCGTCGACATAGGTCACGCTGTCGCGGCTGGTGAGCGCGTCGCGGTTGGCCTCGAACACCTGCTCGTAGACCCAATCCGGCGACATGCCGCGCGCCGGAGCCAGCCGGTCCGCCACCTTGTCGACCGGGTGCGGCACGATCGCCGTCGAACCGTCGGACTGCCGGGCTGGCCCCCACACCCGCGTGGTCTCGGCCATCGCCCGGTCCAACTGCTCGTCGGTGATCGGCTTGTTGGACGGATGCCGGCTCTCGCGCAGCACGCCCTCCAGGTTGAACTCGAAAGCGTCG
>JAAAPF010000356.1 GCA_009908425.1 Alphaproteobacteria bacterium | reverse complement strand
CCCGCCGCCGCCAACGCCGCCCTGCTCGCGCCGCCGTCCGAGCCGCCGAAGACGGACATCGTCCTCGACGGTCTGGCGCCCCGGATCAGTTTCGACGCGTCGATCCAGAACGATTTTCAATGGCAGATGGCCGAGCCCGGCATTCCGACCGCCTGTCGTGACGGGCGGGCGCCGTTTCCGGCCCGGGTCGCGATGCGGCGGTGCGAGGTCGACCACGGCGGCCGCGAGCGTGGCGACCTGCGACGCTCGCTCGCGTTCGCCGGCGACGGCGTCGCGGTCCCGATCGGCGGTGGCCTGCCGGTGCCCGTCGACACCCGCGCGCTCGATCCGCAGGTGGTGCCGCTCCCGGCGGGGGTCTGGTTACTCGCGACCGCGCTCGGTGGTTTGGCCGCCGTGCGCCGCGCCCGCAAGGGTCGCCCCGCGGCAGCCACCGCCGACGCCTGACGCCTGACGCCGAGGCGGGCGTCGCCGCGGGCGACGGGGCCCGGTCCCACTCGGCCAGCGGTGCCGTGGCTCGGCGCGGACATCGGGCCGGCTGGCGGCGTACATCAGGTCGCGGCAGCGTCGACGTTTACGCCGTGGTCGGCGTCGTCGGCGCAGGTGTGGGGGCGACCCCGCGCGCGGTCTTGCGGCGCCGATCGCGCCACGCTGTTTCGCAAGAGGTTCGCATGCGCACCGCCGTCGCCGTTCCGGCCCTTGTCGTCCTCGCGCTCGCGGCCTGTGCGCGGACGCCGCCACCGGCGCCAACGCCCCCGGCGTCACCGCCGCTCGACGCCGCGGCGATCGCGCCCACCGCCCGGACCAGCCCGCTGGTCGCCGAGCTGCCGGCGGCATTGATCGCCGCCGCGGCCGCGCTGGAGCCCGACGCCGCCGACGACCTGTTCGCGTTCTACGCCGCCCGCAACTTCGCCCCCGTCTGGTTCGACGGCGGCGCGCTCGCCCCGCACCGCGCCACCCTCGCGCCCGCGACGGCGACCGGGGCCGACGCCCCCGCGTCGGGGCAGGCCCGCGTCGATCGCGAGGTGGCGTCGAGCCTGGCGGCGCGCCGGGTGGCGGCGGGCGACGCCGCACCGCTGGCACCGGCCGCCCATGCGACCGCGGTGGCCTTCGAGCGCGCGGTCGCGGCCGCCGCGGCGCCTTCGGTCGAGGTCGCCGCCTTCGGCGGGCACGCCCGCGCCGTCGCGCGCTATCGCACCATCGCGGCAGCCGGCGGCTGGCCGAGCCTGCCGGCCGGCGCCACCGTCGAGCCGGGCGACAGCGCCGCGGATCTCGACCGCCTGCGCCGGCGGCTCGGCGTCGGCGGCGACCTTATGCTGGGTGCGGCGCCCGCCGGCGATCGCTACGATCCGGCGCTGGTGGCGGCGGTTAAGCGTTTCCAGTCCCGCCACGGTCTGGAGGCCGACGGCGTCATCGGCCCGGCGACCCGGCGGGCGTTGAACGTCCCGGCCGCGACCCGCCTGGCCCAACTGGAGGAGGCGGCGGCGGCGGTCGCCGAGCTGCGAACGCGGCTCGAGGACCGCTACGTCCTGGTGAACCTGCCGGCGTTCGAGCTGCGCTACGTCCGTGGCGGCGAGGTCCGCCATCGCGCCCGGGTGGTGGTCGGCAGCGTCGAGAACCCGACGCCGGCCTTCGCCGACGTCATCGAGCACCTGATCTTCAACCCCTACTGGCACGTCCCGGCGAGCATCGCGCGCGAGGAGCTGGTGTTCGACTTCAAGGCGGACGCCGCGGCGATGGCGGCGCGCGGCTTCGAGCTGATCGATTCCGGCGGCGCGGTCGCCGAGCCGACCGCGGTGGATTGGAACACCGTGACGCCGGCGAGCCTGCCTTACCGCGTGCGCCAGGGCCCCGGTGCCGGCAACGCCCTCGGCCGCGTCAAATTCATGTTCCCGAACCGCTACGCGATCTACCTCCACGACACCCCGTCGCGACATCTGTTCGAGCGCGCCTCGCGCGCCTTCAGCCACGGCTGCATCCGGGTGCGCGACCCGCTCACCCTGGCCGAGCGGCTGCTCGAGACCGACGGCTGGGGGCGCGGCGACATCGAGGGCTGGATCGCGGCGGGCCGCACCCGTCAGGTGGTGCTGAGCCGCCCGGTTCCGGTCCACCTGGTCTACGTCAGGGCGTGGCGCGACGCCGCCGGCCGGGTGCAGTTCCGCCGCGACATCTACGGCCGCGACGCCGCGACGGCGTCCTGACGCGGCGCGCGCACCTTGGCGGCTTGCTCCACGGTCCGATCGCGTCGACAGTGATCGGCGCCGGCGCGCGGGGCGACACGGGAGGCCGCGGGGATGAGCGGAAACGACGCCATCACGATTCTGGGCGTGTTCGTCGCCGATGCGGCCTTTCGCACCGCGCGGCGCCCGCGCCCGGGCGAGACCGTGCTGGGCGAGAGCTTCGCGCTCGGGCCCGGCGGCAAGGGCTCGAACCAGGCGGTGGCGGCCGGCCGGCTCGGTGCGCGCGTGCGCTTCGTCACCCGCCTCGGCGACGACGCCTTCGCCGATCTCGCCGAGCGCACCTGGCGGGAGGCCGGCGTCGAGCCCGTCGTCGGCCGCGATCCCGCGAGCGCGACCGGAGCGGCGTGCATCCTCGTCGACGTGGCGAGCGCCGACAACGCCATCGTCATCTGTCCGGGTGCCGGCGGCGAGCTCGCGCCCGCGGACGTCGACGCCGCCGCGGAGGTGATCGTGGGCGCGAGCGTGTTCATGACGCAGCTCGAGCAGCCGGTGGCGGCGGCGGCGCGCGGCTTGGCGATCGCGCGGGGCGCCGGCGTGACGACGATCCTGAACCCGGCCCCGGCGGTCGAGGTGGACGACGCGCTGTTGGCGCTGGCCGACGTCGTCACCCCGAACGAGGCCGAAGCGGCGGCGCTCACCGGCGTGGGCGTCGGCGGACTCGACGACGCCCGCCGCGCCGCCGCCGTCCTGCTGGCGCGCGGCGCCGGGCGGGTGGTGTTGACGCTCGGCGCCGGCGGCGCGCTGGTCCAAGGCCCCGACCGCAGCGAGCACGTGCCGGCGTTCGCGGTCGAGCGCGTGGTCGACACCACCGGCGCCGGCGACGCCTTCAACGGCGGCCTCGCCGTCGCGCTCGCCCGCGGCGCCGATCCGCTCGCGGCCGCGCGCTTCGGCTGCCGGGTCGCCGCCGTCGCGGTGACCCGGCCGGGCACCGCCGCGGCGATGCCGTGGGCGGATGAGGTGGCGGACGCACCGACCTGATTCGCCGTCCGCCGCGGGCGCGCGTTCCGGCGCGGCCGGGAGGTGCGGCGAGACGCCGTCTCGCGGGGGAGAGGAGCGCTCACCATCAGACAAATATAAAGAGGGATTCGAGATGACGCGCTTGCGGACGCTCCGCTTCGCACTGTGGGGACTGGTGGGGCTCGCCGTCGTGGCGGCAGCGGGCCTGTGGTCGTTGCGCCCGTGGGATCCGGCGGTCCCCACCGCCGGCGAGGGCGAAGCGCTGGTGGGTGGGCCGTTCGAGCTCGTCGACGGCCGCGGCGAGACGGTCACCGCGCAGGATTTGACCGGCCGGCCGTTCGTGATCTTCTTCGGCTTCACCCACTGCCCGGACATCTGCCCGACCTCGCTGTTCGAGATGTCGCAGTGGATCGAGGCGCTGGGGCCGGCCGCCGACCGAATGCGCTTCGCCTTCGTCACCGTGGACCCGCAGCGCGACACGCCGGCGGTGATGCGCGACTACGTCGCCGCGTTCAGCGACCGCATCATTCCGCTCACCGGCACGGCGGCGCAGGTCGAACAGGTCCTCGACGCCTATCGCGTCTACGCCGAGAAGGTGCCGCTCGAAGGCGGCGGCTACACCATGGACCACAGCGCCTTCGTCTATCTGATGGACGCCCGAGGCCGCTACGTCACGCACATCGCTTACGGCGAGGACAGCGAGCGCGCGGTGGCGAAGCTGCGCGAGCTCGCCGCGGGCGCCTGACCGGTCAGTCCCCGCCGACCGCCGCCGCCGCCCGCGCCACCGGGGGCGCTTCGGCGCTCGCGTCCGCCAGCTTGTGACGCGGCCGACGCCACGGTTGCGACTTGTAGAAGCCGGTGATGTTGGCGACGGCGATCATCAGCGCGAAGCCCGCGAGGTTGGCGAGCGCGAAGTGCAGCGCGGTGCGGCCCACCACGTCGAGGAACATGCCGGCGCTCCACGACAACACCAGCGTCGACAGGAACACCGGCAGGGTCTGCTGGCCCACTTTGACGACGGGCTCGAAGCTGCGCCAGCGCAGCACGTCCGGAAAGCGGTCGACGAAGGCGAGCCCGATAAAGGCCATCGCCAGCAGATGGGCGTAGCGCGCCGGGCCGAAGTCGGTCTTCTCGATCATCCAGAGGTGGGCGTCGGAGAGCCGACCGATCCAGTCCACGTTTTGCCAGATCGGATCGAAGTTCAGCGGCAACAGCACCAGCATGACCGCCGCGGCCAGCGCCAGCCAGGGCGCGGTGAACGGCGGACGCCGGATCCAGCCGCGTCCCAGCGCGAAGCCGGTGAAGAACAACAGCTGCCAGGTGAACGGGTTGAAGAACCAGGGCCGGTCCGACCACCACTCCGCCGGCAGGTTCCAGTCGAACGCGCGCGCCGTGAGATAGAGCGCCGGCGGGAAGGCCAGCGCCAGCCACGGTCGGATGGCGCGCAGCGTCATGACCACGGGCACGAACAGCAACAACACCATGTACATCGGCAGGATGTCGAAGAGGTTGGGGACGTAGGTCAGGGTCAACAGGTGCAGGATGCCCTGCTCGGTCTCCGCGAAGAAGCGGGTGAGGTTGAGCTTGACGACGTAGTCCTGAGTGGCGAGCCAGCGGGTGCCGGCGACGCACGAGCCGGCGACGATGAGAAAGACGGCGATCTGGCACCAGTAGAGCTGCCAGACCCGATGGAGGATGCGACTGGTGCCGAGCCACAGCCCCTGCTGTTCGAACACCTTGCCGAAGGCCAGGGCGGAGGCGAAGCCGGAGCAGAAGACGAACCATTCGGCGGCGTCGCTGGGGCCGATCGCGCGCGGCAGGAACTGCGCCCAGCTGTTGCCCGGCACGTGCGCGACGAAGATGATGAACATCGCGAGGCCGCGGAAGAAGTCCAGGCGCACGTCGCGCAGCGAGGTGGGTGCCATGCCGTCTCCTCGTCGGCAGCGGCTGCGACCCACCGGGCCGGCCGCCGTCGTCGTACCGTCGGGAGTCCTACATGACCATCGTCGACTGGGCCGCGCTCAAGACCACCGACTTTCCATCACGAACCGACGAGCGCCTGCTCGCGGTGCTGCCGATCGGGGCGATCGAGCAGCACGGCCCGCATCTGCCGCTCGGGACCGACAGCACCATCCTCGCGGGCCTGCTCGACGCCCTGCGGGGGCGGACGCTCGGCGGCGGCCGGGCGTTGCTGCTGCCGCTGTTGCCGGTCGGCCTCAGCCCCGAGCACAAGGGCTTCGCCGGCACGCTGACGGTGGAGGCCGAGACCCTCTTGGCGGTGTGGTGCGACATCGCGCGCTCGGTCGCCCGCGCCGGGGTGCGTCGCCTGCTGTTCCTCAACAGCCACGGCGGCAACGGCGCGCTCGCCGACGTCGCCGCCTTCCGGCTGCGCGACGAGGCCGGCGTCCTGGCGGCGGCGCTCACCACCCACCGCTTCGGCGCCCCGGACGGCATGCTCGACGCCGACGAGCGCCGCTACGGCATCCACGGCGGCCACGCCGAGACCGCGCTGATGCGCGCCATCGCCCCCGACCTGGTCGCCGCCGAGCCCGGCGCCTTCGCGTCGCGCGAGCGCGACGTCGCCACCGCGCGGACCTCCTATACCGCCGGTCCGGCGCGTCTGGCGTGGCGGGCGGAGGACCTCAACGCCGCCGGCACCGTCGGCGACGCCGCGCGCGCCACGGCGGCCGACGGCGCGGCGCTGTTGGACTTTCTGGCGGCGCGGACCGTCGAGGTGATGGAGGACCTCTTGGCCCTACCGCTTCCCCCCGAGCCGCTCAGCCGTTGACCGCGTGCAGATAGCCCGACTTCGCCACCCGCGCTTCGATGTAGCGCTCGTTGTGGGGATTGAGCGTGGCCTCGAGGCCGACGCGCTCCATCACCTCGATGCCGCAATGGGCCAGCCGCGCGATCTTTTGGGGGTTGTTGGTCATCAAACGCACGCGGTCGAAGCCGAGGTCCTGCAGCATCCGCGCGGCGATGGCGAATTCCCGTTCGTCGGCGGCGAAGCCGAGCGCCTCGTTGGCTTCGAGGGTGTCGAGCCCGCCGTTCTGCAGGGCGTAGGTCCGGAGCTTGTTGGCGATGCCGATGCCGCGACCCTCCTGGGCGAGGTAGCAGATGACACCGCCGCCGGCCTCGCTCATCGCGGCGATGGCGGTGTCGAGCTGCTCGCCGCAGTCGCAGCGCAGGCTGCGGAAGATGTCGCCGGTCAGGCACGCCGAGTGCAGGCGCACCAGCGGGGTGTCACCCGGCTTGGGGCCGCCGATGACGACGGCGATGTGATCCGCCAGCGAGTCGCGGCTGCGGTAGGCGACGAAGCGGACGTCGTCGCTCTGCGGCAGCGGCACCGGCGCGTCGGCGAGCCGGCGCACCGAGGCGGCGTTGGCGCGGCGGAAGGTTTCGACGGCGCGCGTCGACGCCGCCAGCACGCTGCGGCGATCCATCAGCCCCGCGAACGCGCCGGCGGCGTGCGGGCCGGAACGCACCGCCAGCAGCGCCGGCACGGTCTCGGCGAGGCGGGCGAGATCGAACGCCGCGCCCGCGGCGGCGTCCTCCGAGATCGGCCGCGCCCGGGCGCGGGCCAGCGCGATGTCCTCGTCGGTGGGGTTGCCCGAGCCCAGCCGCTCCAGCGCGCGCGACGGGACGTCCCGGGCGGCGGCGAGCGACAGCGGCGCGTTGCCCAAGCCGAGGGCCATCGCCCGATAGCCGTTCAACAGGAGTTCGACCCCGCCGGGGGCGACCACCTCCAAAACCTGGCGGCCGCGTTCGCCGTCGGGCTCGAGCCCGCGCAACAGCAGGGTCGTGTCCTCACCGGTGATGACGATGCAGCGTCCCTGCCGCAGTTCGAACACACAGCGGTCGACCGCGACCAGTGACGTATCTTCCAAGAACATGCTTCGACCTCTCAACGGGCCCGCGGCGTTGTCGCAGACGGCTGATGACATAGACGGGTCGCGAACGGTGACCATCCCGAAGGCACGCAACGAACACGGCGGAGGAGCCCAACGCATGGACGGCGAGGCCGAGGACCGGGCTTGGAAGCCCGTATTGGCGCTCCGCGCCCGCGCCGAGCGCGGCGAGAGCGCCGCCGCCGACGATGCCCCGGCGCCCTTGGACGCGCTCTTCGGCGAGCTCGCCGCCACGCCCGCGGGCGGGCGCTTCGTCGTGGCGCATCTCGGCCAGAGTCTCGACGGCCGCATCGCCACCGAGAGCGGTCACTCGCACTACATCGGCTGTGAACAGAGCCTGCTGCACCTGCACCGCCTGCGCGCGTTGGTGGACGCCGTGGTCGTCGGCATCGGTACGGTGATCGCCGACGCGCCGCGGCTCACCACACGGCACTGTACCGGCCCCGACCCGGTGCGCGTCGTGCTCGATCCGCGCGCCCGTCTCGGCGCCGAGGCCTCGGTCGTGACCGACCGCGCGGCCCCGACTTTGGTCGTCCACAGCCGCGACGTCCACCCGATGCTGCCGGACCACGTCGAGACCGCCGCGCTCGCGCCCGATCCGACCGGCGCGCTGCCGCCCGCGGGGGTGCTCGCCGTCCTGGCCGAGCGCGGGCTGACGCGGGTGCTCGTCGAAGGTGGCGGACGCACCGTCTCCAGCTTCGTCGCGGCGCGGGTGCTCGACCGTCTGCAGTTCGCGGTGGCGCCGCTGCTGATCGGTTCGGGGCGGCCGGCGCTGAGCCTGCCCGTGGTCGAGACCCTCGACGCCGCGCTGCGGCCGCCCTACGGGCGCTTCGAGCTGGGTCCCGACACGCTGTTCGATTTCGATCTGCGCGCGACGCCGGCGGCGTGACCCGGGCGTCACCTAAACCTCCGGCGGCGTGGCGAACAGATCGACGTGGCCGACGGTGAGCCGGCTGGCGGCGGCGTCGACGGCGTCCCGGCGAAAGCGGTGCCACGCGGCGAGCTCGTCGCCCGCCACGCCGTGCTCGGCGAGGGCGTCGACCACACCCGCCAGATAGGCCCGCTGCAGGGCGGGGTCGCCGACCCGGTTCCAGTCGCCGCGCGCCGCCGTCACCCGCCAGCGGGCGGCCTCCAGCCGTTCGGCCAGCCGCGCCGGTGCGGCCGTGCCGAGCGCTTCCCCGAAGCCCTTGTCGCCCGCCTGATGGCGGGCGTAGGCCGCGACCATGTCGCCGTCCGCGGGGTGCACCGGCTCCCAGGCGACCCGGCCGTCGACGCTGCCGGTGACCAGGAGCGCCGCGCCCGCGGTGCCGACGGCGGCGACCAGCTCGGCCAGCCAGGCGTCGTCGACGAGATCGATCAGCGCCGCGGCCGTCACCAGGTGGGCGCCGGCGACCACATCGCCCAGATCGTCGCCGCGCAGGTCGGCGGTGACGAGCTCGACCTCGTCGCCGCCGTCGAGCGTGCGCGCGGCGTGGTCGAGCAGGGCGCGGTCGCGATCGACCAGCCGCCAGCGCGCGCCGGCGCCGACGCGCGGGCGCAGAAAGCGCAGGCCCGAACCGCGCCCGCAGCCGAGATCGACGAGGCGCGGGGTCGGCCGGGTGGCCAGATGGGCGAGCGTGGCCGCGGTCACCACCGGGGCGCGCGCGACATGATCGAAGGGCTCGCGCAGGGCGAGCCAGTCGCCGGTGAAGTCGAGGCCGCCGGTCAGTCCCACGTCGCCATCTCCCGGATCGCGTCGGCGAAATCGCCGGCCGCCTCGGGCCAGCCGCGCTGGCGGCCGCGCGCGCGGCGCGCCTCCCGGGCGAGCTCGCGGCGGCGCTCGGGCCGGTCGAGAAGGTCACCCAGCGCCTCGGCGAGGGCGGTGACGTCGCCCGGCCCCACCAGCCGCGCCGCGGCGTGGGGGATGGTGTCGCGGCTCGCGCCGCCGGCGGTGGCGACGATCGGGAGGCCGGCGGCGATCGCCTCGGCGAACACCATGCCGTAGCCCTCGTAGTGCGAGGCCAGCGTGAACAGATCGGCGGTGGCGTAGAGCGCCTGCAGGGTGGTGTCCGACTGTCGCGCCCGCAGCTCGACCCGATCGCCGAACGAGCGCGCGAGGGTCTCGACCTCGGCCTCGAAGGCGGGGTCGAGCCCCCGCACCCCGGCGCAGATCAGCCGCCAGTGCCGGTCGCGCAACCGGTCGAGGGCGGCGAGCAGGACGTCGTGGCCCTTGCGGCGGGTATAGCTGGCGACGCACAGGAGCGTCGGCACGCCGCCGCTGCCGCGGGCGAGCGGACGAGGGTCGACGCCCGGCTCGACGACCCGGATGCGGCCGGGCGGCACCCCGAAGGCGTCGAGTCGATGGGCGGTGAACGGGCTGGTGACGACGACGCCGCGGGCGGCGCGCAGCGCCAGCATCTCGCCGTCGCGCAGGCGCTCGCGCGTGGCCTGATCGAGGCCGGTCTCGTCGGCGAGCGGGTGGTGGACGAGGGCGACGAGCCGCAACCGCTCGCGGAAGGCCGGGGCGATGTGGCCGAGCGCGCCGAAGGCGAGGCCGTCGATCACCACCGGCACGGCGGGGTCGAGGCTCTCCAGCCACCGCTCGGTGGCGGCCAGCTCGGCCGCGTTCGGCGCCGGAAAGCCCGGCGGCAGTTCGGCGATTTCGACGTTCCAGCCGGCCTCACGGAGATGTTCCACGATGCGGCGGTCGTAGGCGTACCCGCCCGTCGCCTGCTCGAGCGGGGCTGGGGCGGCGAGGATCAGCGTTCTCATCGCCGCGGCAGCGCGCCCTCGTAGCCGGCCCAGGCGACGTGGCTCTCGTGCAGCGTGACCGCCATGGCGGTGAGGCCGTGGGCGTGCGGGCCGAGCTCGCCGGCCTCGAGACGGCCGGCCATGCGGTCGAAGACGACCCCGGCGAGGAACTCGGTGGTCGTGTTGCGACCCGTGAAGGCCTCCTCCTCGTCGAGGTTTTTGAAGTTGAGCTCGCCGAGCACCGCCTTCAACGCCGCGATGGCCGCGCCGATGTCGACCACGACGCCGTCGGGGTCGAGGTCGCCGCGGCGGAACGTGACGTCGACGTTGTAGGTGGCCCCATGCAGCGCCTGGGCGGGACCGAACACCTCACCCTCGAAGCTGTGCGCGATCATGAAGTGGTCGCGCACCGTCACGCTGTACATCGTTCTCACCCCCCGAGCGCTCATGTGTCGTCGTACGTGACCCGCGCACACAGCACGCGGCGCCCGCCGCCGGCAAGCGCGCGCAGGAACGCGGCCAGCTGATCGAGCGCGACCGTCTCGCCGACGAGGGTGTCGAGCCGGTGGTCGTCGAGCAGCGCCAGGGCGCGGGTGAGCCGGCCGCGATGGTCGATCCGCCCGCGCACCGGTGCGGCGATCGCGCCCACCTGCGAGCTCACGAGCTTGAGGCGACGGCTGTGGAAGGCGGCGCCGAGCGGCAGGGTCACCTCCCGGTCGCCGTACCAGCTGAGCTCCACCACGCGGCCCTCGAAGCCGAGCCGCTCGAGCGCCCACACCAGCCCCGCGGGCGCGCCGGTGGCGTGGACGATCAGCTCGAACGGCCCGTGGACCGCGTCCGGGTCCGCGAAGGCGAGCCCCAGCGCCGCGGCGGTCTCCGCCCGCTCGACGTCGACGTCGACGAGCACCGGCGCGAAGCCGAAGCGCGCCAACAGATGGGCGGTCAGCAGGCCGACCACCCCGGCGCCGACGACGGCGATGCGCTCGCCCGGCAGCGGCGCGGCGTCCCAGACCGCGTTGAGCGCGGTCTCCATGTTGGCGGCGAGCGCGGCCCGCTGGTCGGGCACCGTCGGCGGCACCGGCACCGCCGCCGCCGCCGGGACGACGAAGGCGCTCTGATGCGGGTGCAGACAGAACACCCGCTCGCCGAGCCGCTCGGCCGGGCCGGCTTCGACGGTGCCGACGGCGGCGTAGCCGTATTTGACCGGGCCGGGGAAGTCGCCCGCCTGGAACGGTGCGCGCATGACGTCGTACTGGCTCGCGGGGACGCCGCCGGTGAAGACCAGGCGTTCGGTCCCGGCACTGACGGCGCTGGTGCGCGTGCGGACCCGGACCTCCCCCTCGCCCGGCGCCGGCACCGCCTCGGGGCGGACCTCGCCGTGGCCCGGTGCGACGACCCAAAAGGCGCGTGCGGTGGTGGTCACCGCGGGTCCTTCACACGACCGTGTCGTCCGCGCACGCCGACGCGGCGGAGAAGACGGGCGGCGGGGGTGGCGACGGCGTCGTCGATCGGGAACATGGGTCCATCGCTGGCGTGGCGTGGCGTGGTGTGGCGGGGTGGCGATTTCGGCGGGCTCACCACCCTTGCGCCCTGCAGGGTCGCTTCGCTTACGACGAAGCCACGGCGGCCGTGAAGCGGTTTTCGGTCGAGCCGGGTGCCGACGACCGGTGCGCAACCACGGCGGCACCCGTCGGTTGCAGAACGGCGCGCGATGGCCGCCGGGGGGACGGCTCGAAGCTTGCGGACCACCGACGATCGGCGTTACCCGACGAGACCGTGTGGGCGCTTGGGGGAAAGACCGCCGCCGATGGCCACCCTGTCCACGATGCTTTCGGGCGCGGTCGCGGCGCCGGCGCCGCTGCCCTTTCGCCCGGCCCGCCGCGACGGCGACATGCCGTGGGAGGAGGCGGTGGACCGCCACCGCCATCGCCTCGCCCAAGAGCGTTCGGCCCGCAAGCAGCCGTGGACCGAGGCCGAGCTCGACGCCGAGGTCGACCGCGCCGTGGCGCGGTTGATGGCGCTCGAGGCGGCCCATCTCGACCTCTTGGACGAGGGTCGGCTCGACGAGGAGAGCCCGGTGCGGGGCCTCGCCCGCCTGCTGCGCGGCGTCGAGCTGGAGACGCCGGTGCGCGAGCGCCGCGAGTGGATCGCCGAGGCCGAACCGCCGCGGCTGGTGGCGGCGCCGGCGCTGCAGGAGGAGCGGGTGTTGCGGCGCCGCTGGGAGCGGGCGCAGGCGGCGACCACCAAGCCGGTCAAGCTGGCCGTGACGGGCCCGCGCAGCTTCGCCGGAGCGCTCGACGACGAGGTGCACGGCCTCGACGTCGACGCCGCCGCGCACACGGTCGCCGAGGCGCTCAATCCGGGGCTGCGGCGGCTGGCCGAGGCCGGCTGCCCCGCGCTCGAGCTGGTCGAGCCGGCGCTGATCGCCGCCGCGCCCGCGGCCACGCCGGCGGGCTTCGAGACGGTGGCGCGGGTGCTCCACAAGGTGCCGCGCGAGACCGCGCGCTGGCTGCGCCTGGTGGCGGCCGACGCCCGCGAACCCTGGCTGGGCCCGCCGCCGCCGGCGCTGCGCCTGGAGACGATCGCGCCCCTTCTGGCCGATCTGCCGATCGACGGCGTCGTGCTCGAGCGTGCGACCGCGCTCGATGCGGCGGGCGTGATCGAGCGGCTGACGCGCCTTCGGGTGGCGGTGCTCGCGGTGCCGGCGGAGGCTACCGAGCCCGGCGTCGTCGAGGACGCCGCCGCGGCGCTCGCCCGGCTCGCCGCGGTGACCGAACCGGGTCGGCTGGTGGCGGCGGTCGACGGCGGTGGGGCGGCGGCGCGCGCGTCGCTGAGCCGCCGGCTCGACTGGCTCGGTCGCGCGGTGCGCGCGGTCGGCTGAGGGACGCGGCGGGCGCGACCACGGCCGCGCCCGCCGCTCTCCTCCCAGGGCTTCACGCCCGTCGCGTCGCCCGCGGGCGACTGCCGCGAAGTTTAGCCGCACCATCGCGCCGGTCCACGCCCACCGGACGTGCCGCGCCCCCTGGATACGCTGGACGCGCCTCTGCGCACGCCCCAAGCTCCGACGCGGACATCTCCCCCGCGGCAAGGGGCGAGGGACGACAGGGGAACGCCGCGATGGCGCCGACCACGACCGCGACGCTCGCGATCGCCTTCCACGGTCACGGCACCGGCGTCTTCGCGGACGGGTTCGCCGAGTGGGTCGACCGCCCGGTCGAGGTGCGGGTGCTGGATCTCGCGCTCGACGACCCCGCCGAGCGCGCGTGGTTCGAGCGCGCCCAGGTGGTCGTGGGCGCGACGCTGAACGACACGATGCCGGTGCCCGCGGCGGCGCGGCTCTACCACAGCGTCGGCGCCGGCTACGACCGGATCGCCGTCGACCGGCTGCCGGCCGGCTGTGCGCTCTGCAACTGCTACGGCCACGAGGCGCCGATGGCGGAATACGTCACCGCCGCGCTGTTGAACCGTCACCTGCCCTTCGCCGAGGCGGACGCCCGGCTCCGGCGCGGCGACTGGTCGCTCGGTCTCGGCCGCGCGGCGGCGCTGCGCGGTGAATGGTCGGGCTCGCGCCTCGGCGTCGTGGGCTACGGCCCGCTCGGGCGCGAGATCGCCAGAAAGGCCGCCGCCTTCGACGTCGTCGTTCACGCCGCCAACCGTTCCGAGGTTCACGATCCGGAGCGGGTCGCGCGCTGGTGGCCGCTCGACCGCCTCGCCGCGATGTGCGCCGAGGTCGACGCCCTGGTCGTGGCCCTGCCGGCGACCGCGGAGACCGCCGGCCTCGTCGACGCCGCCTGCTTCGCCGCGCTGCCGGCGCACGCGGTGGTCGTCAACGTCGGCCGCGGTGCCGTCGTCGACGAGGACGCGCTCTACGACGCCCTCGCCGAGCGCCGCATCGCCGGCGCGGTGATCGACACCTGGTACGTCTATCCGAACGCCGGGCGGCCGCGGACCATGCCCGCCCACCGGCCCTTCCACGAGCTCGACAACGTCTTGATGACGCCGCATTTCTCCGGCTGGACGCGGGGGCTGGTGAGGCGCCGCCAACGCCTGATGGCGGAGAACGTCCGCCGGCTGGCCACCGGCGAGCCGCTGGCGAACCAGGTGCGTGCGCCGGGCTGAGGGGCTAATCGGCGTCGCGCGCGCCGGCCGGCGGGTCGGCGTTGCGGCGCAGGGTGTAGAGCGTGGCGGCGATGATCAGGCCGGCGCCGGCGAAGGTGGCGACGCCGGGGATCTCCTGGAAGACGACGACGCCGATGGTGGTCGCGAACAACAGGCGGGTGTAGTCCATCGGCGCCACCGCCGCCGCCTCGCCGGCGCGAAAGCCGGCGACGTTGCACCACTGGCCCAGCGTGGCGAAGACCCCGACGCCGACCAGCAAGAGCCATTCGAGCGGCGTCGGCGTCACCCACCACCAGGCCGTCGCCGGCGCCAGCAGCAGCGCCACCGGGATCGCCTGGTAGGCCAGGATCGTCACCGAGCGCTCGGTGCGGGTGAGCACCCGCAGCGCGATCTGGACGAACGCCACCGCCACGGCGGAGAGCAGCGCCAACAGGGCGTAGCCGTCGACGCCGGCGGGCGAGGGCTGCACCACCACCAGCACCCCGACGAACCCGACCGCGGTCGCCGCCCAGCGCCGCAGCCCGACCAGCTCGCCCAGAAGCAGCGTCGCCAGCACGGTGACGAACAGCGCCTTGGCGAAGCTGATCGCGGTGGCGGTGGCGAGCGGCAGGTGCACCAGGGCCTCGAAGCCCGCGAGCATCGCCACCAGCGCGGCGGCGACGCGACAGCCGTGCAGGCCCATGCGCTCGGTCCGCAGCGCCGCGGGGAAGTCGCGGCGCAGCCCCGGCGCGATGACGACCAGCATCACCAGCTGGCGGAAGAACAGGATCTGCACCACCGGCAGGCGCTCACCGGCGAGCTTGATCCCGGTCATCATCAGCGTGAACAGGAAGACGGCGAGCGCGACCCACAGGCTGCCGCGCACGTTCGACGGCAACGCCGCCCAGCTGGCGCGCCAGCGGTCGAGCGGCGCGGACGGCGGCGCGGGACGGTCGTCGAAGGGCGTGGACAACGCGGATCCGGTCACTGCTGGACGGCACCACGCCACCTAGCCGGAACCCGCAGCGCCGACATCGCCCGTGGCCGCGCGGCAGCGTTGCGCGCCGCGCTCGCACCTTCGGGCGACACTTTCGCTATTGCGAAAGCGAGGCGATGTTCCGACAGTGACGGCGCGACGGTGTCCTTCGGGACGGAAAGAGGGAAGCCGGTGCGGTGTCCGCACCCAAGCCGGCGCTGCCCCCGCAACTGTAGGCGGTGAGCCCTTCACCCACGACGCCACTGAGGCCGCGGCCTCGGGAAGGCGGGCGAGGGGGATCGCGCCGCGAGCCAGGAGACCTGCCGTCGCGTGGATCACCCGAACGAGCCGGGCGGGGTGCACCGGCGGAGGACGCGATGACCCCAACCTTCACGCCGCCTCGACCATCCGGGCCGTGTCGCCGCGCCGGCGCGCCGCGGGGTGGTCGCGATGCCCGATGAGCTCTACGCCCGCGCCGATCCCGACGGGGTGATCGCGCGCTTCGCCGCCACCAGCCCGATCGCCCGCTCGCCGGAGGGCGCCTACGTCGCCTGGCGGTTCAGCCTGCGCGACGGCCTCGACCCGGCGAAGGCGGCCGCGGTGGTGCTCGCCGCCGGCGCCGGGCGCTGGCGGCGCTGGCCGCACCGCCGCCTCAGGCGCCTGCTGGAGCGCACCAGCGGCGGTCGGCGTCATCCCGCCAACGACGATCACCAACACTCGGAGGCCTGAGCCCATGCCCGCGCGCATTCCCGCCACCGTCGTCACCGGCTTTCTGGGCGCCGGCAAGACCAGCCTCGTCCGCCACCTCGCCGAACACGCCGGCGGCCGCCGGCTGGCCTTCCTGGTCAACGAGTTCGGCGATCAGGGCGTCGACCGCGAGGTGTTGACCGGCTGCGGCATCGCGGGTTGCGGCGAGGACGAGGTGGTCGAGCTCGCCAACGGCTGCATCTGCTGCACCGTCGCCGACGACTTCCTGCCGGCGATGCGCCGGATCCTGGCGCGCGAGCCGCGGCCGGAGCACGTCCTGATCGAGACCTCGGGTCTGGCGCTGCCCAAACCGCTGGTCCAGGCCTTCAACTGGCCGGACGTCCGCGCCGAGCTCACCGTCGACGGCGTGGTCGCGGTGGTCGACGCCGAGGCCGTCGCCGCCGGGCGGTTCGCGCCGGCTCCGGCGGCGCTGCAGCGCCTGCGCGAGGGCGACCCGGCGATCGACCACGAGACCCCGCTCGAGGAGCTGTTCGAGGAGCAGGTCGCCTGCGCCGACCTCGTTCTGGTCAACAAGGCCGACCGGGTCGACGGCGCGGCGCGCGCCGAGGTCGAGGCGGCGATCCGGCGCGACGCCCGGCCGGGGGTGCAGCTGGTGTGGATCGAGCACGGCCGGATCGACCCCGCCGCCGCGCTCGGCCTCGCCGTCGGCGCCGAGGACGATCTGGCGAGCCGCAAGTCGCACCACGACGACGGCGCCCCGCACGACCACGACGACTTCGCGAGCGTGGTCTTCGAGCTGCCGGCGATGGCCGATCCCGCCGCCTTCGCGGCCCGGCTGGAGGACGTCGTCCGGCGCTTCGATCTCCTGCGCGTGAAGGGCTTCGTCGCCGTCGACGGCAAGGCGATGCGCCACGTCGTGCAGGCGGTGGGACCCCGCATCGAACGCTACTACGACAAGCCCTGGGCCGCGCGCGAGGCCCGGCGCTCGGCCCTGGTCGTCATCGCCGAGCGCGACAAGCTTCGCGAGATCGAGGCGATCCGCGCCGCCTTGATGGAGGCGGCGCCGGCATGAGCACGTCCGCGAACCCCGCCGCCGGGCTCCTGCCGTCGCCCTGCATCGGGGTCTGCCGCCTCGACGAGGCCACGGGTTGGTGCGTCGGGTGCGGGCGCGCCGGCGAGGAGCTCTTCGGGTGGGGCGAACTCCCGCCCGCGCGCCAGCGTGCGGTCTGGGCCGAACTGCCGGCGCGGATGGCGCAGCTGCGTCGCCCGCTGCGGGTGGCGCCCTGGGGCGTGACCGCGCTGATGCCGAAGCTGCGCGCGCTCACCGCCGAGCCCGGCACGGTCTGGAGCATGGGCGGCCCCGGCGCGTCGGCCGAGTTCATGGCGAGCCCGCAAGCCGCCGTCACCGTCGCGGACGCCGGCGCCGGGCTGCTCGCGCGCCACCCCGACGGCGCCCTCGCCTTCACCCCCAAGGCCGGGGTGCGCGGCTTCGTGCGCGACGACGAGGCGACCGGCCGTGAGCTGATCCTGGCGCGCTACCGCGCCGGCCGCCGCCGGCCCCCGGCGTCGGTGGTGACCGAGCTCGGCGCCGACGAGGCCACGCTCGACCCGGCCGCGCGTTGGCACGTCCGCTTCGACCTGGGCCTCGGCCAGCCGGCCTACCGCTTCGCCGTCCGCACCGGCGACGACGAGCTGCTGGCCGTACTGCGGGCGGCGGCGGGCACCGCCCTCGGCGCCTGCCCCGATCTCGCCCGCGCCCTGGTCGCCGCCAGCCCGACCCGGGTGGTCGCCACCAGCGCCGGGCGCTGCGAGGTGAGCGCGGCGATCCCGGGCGCCGGCGCGGCCACCCCCGAAGGCCCGCACACCCACCTCCTGCCCGACCGGCTGGTGCCGCCGGGCCGCTTCGAGGAGGAGCTCGGTCTGCCCGAGGGCTATCTGGTCGAAGCCCGCATCTTCGCCCGCGACGACGCCTGGCGCGCCGCCGGCCTGGAGCTCGCCGACCCGACCTAAAGCCGCCGGCGCGGCGGCGCGCTGCCGGCGCCGCGCCGCCGCGCCGCCCCGTCGACCCGGTGTCGAGGCCGCAGCGGCGCCCTGAAATCGGCCGTAACCCGTTGCGCCGCCACGACGAAACGCCGATCAGGCTTCGGACCACCAACGCGGCGCGCCCGGCACCCTCTCGCCCCGATCACCGCGACACCGGCCGACGCTACCACGACTAGGCACGACGTCCTAGTCGGCAACCGGCACTCCGCCCCGGGCCGCCGGCGCGCCCCCGAAGCCACCGCGCCGACCGCGCTGCGCCGGGAGGAGGCGTATGGGCGGCCCCTTGGCATTGGCGGAGCCGGCCCATTTCGGCCGAAGCGGATCGCGCCGCCTTTGCTTGAAGCTGACCGGAAAGAGACGTTGCCGTTCGTCGTTCGCAAGGTTGCCCGTGGCACGAGACGGCGCTGAGCCGCGACTGTTTCCGAAGGCGGAACTTTGCCAGGTAGGAGATCCGCGTCTCGCGCGATGCTCGGTAGCTGCGTCAATGCGGCAGCGATTTCGCCGCCGTCGGTTTCTTAGGAATGCGGTCTTCAACCTAAAATGCCAGTGGCCCTCGGCCAATCCGCCAGCCTAGATTTCAACGCTGCGGTGTGCGCGAGGTTAGCCTTCCGTGCCTGCCTGGTGACTCCTCATACAACAAATCGGTCACCGAGAAGCATGACTACCGCTGGAGGACGAGCGCCAATGCGTCAAATTCGGTCTCATTGTGATCTGCTTTTCCTCATCGCTTCAATGATTTTAGTCATCGCGGTCGGTAGCAGTGCTGCCGCGCAGACCCCACCCTGCGGCGAGCCGTATGAGATCAAGCCAGGCCAGACGCTATCAGGCATTGCGCAAGAAGCCTATAAAGACGCCTCGAAGTGGTCGCTGATTTTTTACGGCAATCAAGAAAAATTTGGCGGAGAGCCATCGACGATCACACCAGGGACCAGAATCCGGATTCCCTGCTTGGTGCCGGACGCCGAATTCGTCCCCTACGAGCCGGCGACCACGGGTGACATCGACCTGCTGACAGCCGGCGACTACAAACCGTTTACCGACCAAAGCCTGCGGGCGGGCGGGTTGATGACCGAAATCGTGGAATCCGCCTTCGAGCTCGGCGGCGCGGGGGCGAGCCAAAAAATCACCTGGATCAATGACTGGTCCGCCCATCTCGATCCGCTCCTCGTGAACCGCTCCTTCGACATGGGCTTTCCGTGGCTCAAGCCCGATTGTGATAACTTCCGTGCTTTATCGAAAGACGGAAAGTTTCGTTGCGAGAATTTTTTATTTTCTGATCCATTATTCGAAATGCTCGTGATGCTTTACGTCTCGTCCACGGATCCCATCCCATTCGACGTCGACTCGGACCTTGAGGGTACGCGACTTTGCCGGCCGGCCGGTTATTATACATTTGATCTCGATGCTCCCGAACGACGCTGGCTGAGTGCCGACAAGATTACATTAGTCCAGCCTCCGACGGTCGCGGATTGCTTCGACAGGCTCGTCGACGGCGAGGTGGATGGAGTGACCGTCAACAACTTTACGGGACGGCAACAAATCCAGGATTTGGGCATCAGTGATCAGATTATCGAGCGGCAGCGCGCTATTTCCATTCAAACGTTGCACGTGCTCGTGCCAAAGACCCATCCCAGAGCCACAGTTATGCTTTACCGGTTCAATCAGGGGCTGCGGGCGTTGAAGACGGAAGATGCATACGACGAAATACTCGATGCGCACCTTTCGGCATTTTGGGCACAGTTCAACTGATCACCTGACCGGAGCGCGCGAGGACCGGGCAACTTCATGGTGGCGACTCATGCCATCGCCGCCAAGCTCTGGCCCGCCTCCTCAATATTGGCCTCGGCTTGGCGCCGGTACGTATCGGCGCCCGCCGCGCTGAAGGTGGCGGCCGCCTGCTCGAATGTGGCGCGGGCGTCTTCCATCGCCGCGCGGTCGCCGCGGGTGTCGGCGAGCATGGCTCGACATCCACCCAGCGTGTTGAGGATGATGCCGTACTGGATCGGCGCGCGCTCCGTCGAGAGCACGGCACTTGCCTCGGCTAATATGCGCTCCGCGTCGACCAAGTTCCCCGCGTTCTTCGCGATGTGAAGAAGCGCAATCCCTAAGTTTCCTGATGTCGTGGCCCAATCGAAGGGAGTCTTGTCGCGCTCGAAGCATTCCAGCGCCGCGCGATACGCTGCGACCGCGTCGCGCCATCGCTGCCGTTTACCGGTTTGCCGCGCGAGCGCCGCAAGTGCATTGCCGCGGTTCGCCTCCGTCGCCGCCCACTGCAGAGGCACACGCTTACGCGGGCGATGTTTCAGTACCTCCTCCGCCTCGGCAGAAGCCTGCCAAAGGAGCCCCGTGTCGCCCACTCGCTCGGCCTTCGACATCACTGCGACGAGACGGGCGTTGCGGCTCTCCGCCCAGCCGCGATGGTCCCGGATCTCGTCGTCGTCGTCGCCTTCCTCGCGGTCGGCGATCGCGCAATCCAGCGTGGTGATGGCCTCGTCCAGCAGCGCCACGCCCGCGTCGCCGTCCTCACGCTCGCCGAGGCGTGTCAGCGCCAGTCCCAGTTGATGGTTTAGCGTCGAGCGCACACGTCGGCGACTGGCATGTTCGATGGCGTCCGATGAGAAGGTGGCCAAGGTGTCGCGCGCCGCTTTGAACTTTGCAACGGCATTGCGCGAGGCGCCTGCGTCCGCCGTCCACTCACCGAGCCAATGGAGCGCCAGACCGAGATACGCCTCCGCGTCGATCTTGAGCAGCGTCTCGCCTTGCGCCTGCTTGGCGTTCTCGACGACGTGGGCGAGAATGACCCGCGCCTCCTCCAGAGCGGGGGGTTCACCGCGTAGCCTCGCCAGGCGCAAATACGCCTCGCCGAGTTCTAACTCGATTCGGAGGCGATCGCGGGTCGGTAGTTGACGGCCGTCGTAAGCAGCGAGCACCTGAAGGCGCTCGCGCGCCCGTTCGGCGGCATCGACGTCCCCGAACTCCCAAGCGGAGTCGAGCCACGCGCGCGCTTCGCGCCACCGCAGGGCCGGCCGACGCGCGCGCTCCGGATCCGGCAGACGCTCGGCGGCCCTGGCAAACCGCTCCGCCGCCGAGCGATAGCGAAAATCCGCTCGGCAGATCTCCCCAGCAAGTTCGAGCCATCTGGCTTCCAGCGCGCGGTCCGCCGACTCATCGCTCTGGCGAAGCGCGTCGACGAGCGACTCCGTAACAATCATTTCAGCCTGAACGAAGCGAGCCTCGACCAACGCCCTCTGGCCAGCTGCAGCCTGTTCGATCAGCGTATCGGGCAACTTGGCGGCTAACGGCGGCCACGCCTCAAGGACCGTGTCCCGCCGTTCCGCCTGCACCGCCAATCGCGCCAGCCCGCGTTCAAGATCCGCTTGGTCGTCAAGTTGCCGCGCAACCTGTTCATGATCCTCGGATGTTGCTCGATTTTCGATGATGCGCGCAAGCGTTTCCGGATCGATGCCTTTCTGGTCGCGGCCCTCAAGAACGAGCGTGAGCTGTTCGATGCTGAAACTGTTGACACATACGCTGGCGTCGCCGCTGAGGTTGAGGTCACCACCTGCGGCTACGCCAACGTCAGCTCGAATCGAGCGGCGAAACGGGTTCATGTGTCGCGATGCTGCACGCTCGTAATGTTGACCTTCGCGGAGCCGCCAATGTTCACGTCTTCACCTGCATGTACGCCTACAATGTTAGACGGCGTGCGCCTATCTTTGGACGGAGTTTCGCTCTTGTGACGCGCCGCTAGTCGCCGTTGCAAGCGGTACGTCGCGACTGCGGTGATCGCGAGAACCAATGTCCCAAGGGAAGTGGCCGCGATAAATATCCAATCGTTGTCCTGCAGATCATTGAGCGAAAATGGCATTTTGAGAGCTCCTTATGCGTAAACTTCACTCGATGTTTGCCACATTATAGTCGGCGAGTTCCTCGCGTGACAGCCAGTACTCGTCGCCGCTTTCGGTTTCGAACGCCGGTATCATCAGGCGGAGTGAGACCGACATCCGGCGCAGGTAGTCGGCACGGGCGCGGGCCGTTCGCGCGATCCGCTGCTCGAAATCCTTGAGTTCCTTCTCCAACCGCTCGAGCGTGGCGATGTCGACCGTGTCACCCTCCGAGAGTATCGAGCGGACAAGGTGCATGACCCCGAACTCGGTGATGCTGGTGAACATGTGGACACCGTAGCACGCGCCGGCGTCGACCGCGCGCAGCACGCCGCCGAGGAACGCGTAGGAACAGGCGCTGAAGCAGGTGGCGCCGGTCGGCACCCGCGTCAGCAAGCCGTGGTCGCGGATGAGTTGTCCGAGCCTGAGGCCGGCCTGGGCGTCGCCACCCGGTGAATGGAACCACACTTCGTCCACGCGGCCCTCCGCCCGGAGTGTGGCCCGCAACGACTCGACCGTGTCCGCCTCGATCGAGCCCACCGCCAGGAGCATGCGGGGACGTGCGTCGGGGTCATCGAGTTGGAATGTCATGGGCGCGTTGAAGGCGCCGCTGGTCGCATGCGGACAATCTTCCCGCGCGAACGCCGCAAGGCTCGTATGACCAAACACCAGCGCCGCCGCCGCTACGACCAGAGCGCCCGAGCTCATGGCGCGTCGTGAACGACCCTCACCACCGGGGCACGCCACGCATCTCATGCCGTCTTGACCCAGCCGCCGTCAGCGACCCGACAGTACTCGACCTCTTGCTTCAGTTCCTCTCCGCCAATGTAGGCGACCTCGCGCACCGTCCGACACTGGCGGCCATCATCGTCGATGTCGGCGCCGATGACCGTCGCGCTACCGGATACGTCCGCATTCTCGTCGCTGTTCCACGACTCGCGGGGCGCGGACACCACTTCCACGTGGCGCCGTTGGGGAGGCTTGACCGGCGCGTCGACCTGGCTCGACCCGGCGGTCGTCGGTCGCGGCGCCGGCGCTTCAACAACTCGTACTTCGGTCCGCTCAAGGGCCTGTTGCGTGGCGGCCGAGGCGCGCTCGCGGTCAGCTTCGTCCAGGCGGCGCCCGATTTCGCCGCCGACGAGCCCGCCAACCGCGACGCCGGCGACAGCGCCGATGATGGCGCCCGCGGTACCGCCGATTTCATTTCCGAGGAAACCGCCGATAGCGCCCCCCAGCGCGCCACCACCCAACTGGCCGGCAGTCTGACTCGAGCCAGTGGTTTCACACCCGGCGACGGTCAGACAACCGGCCATCACCGCAACCCGAAAGGACACACCCGCCATCCCGCAGCCCTTCGTGTGCCTAAAAAGCAACCAAAAATTTATATTAAATTAGCGAACGGCGTGCCACCGGTCAATTCGTGCGGCATGGGACAGGCAATGGCGAGTTGGTCCGCGGACGGGGCTTCGGTCGTGAGCATCGGCTTGATGGGGTGCAGTATCCAACATCTTTCATTTGATATCCTTCAAGCAATACGCCCTACCAAAAAATGATTATGCGGCAACGACGGAATGGTTTGTCCGTACGATCGTAGCGACGGTGCCGAAGCCGCGTCAAGGTGCGCGACTGTATTTCAGTTTAAGAGCTAATCGCTGGGACGACGGGTGTGCGTAACACTAAAGACGAAGATAAAGACCGCTTCATGCGCTTTCGACGGTTTGAGAAGGTCGTCGTGGCGGATAGTCGTTTCGTCCCGTTTTAGAAATCTTGAAGCGTAGGCTCGGTCGACGGCTTCGTCCGCTCGCCGTCGCGAGCTGCCGCGCCCAGCGCGAAGTGTTATTGCTCTTTCGTGCCGACCTCGGCCGTCGGCTCCCGCGGCCGACCGCGCCGCGGGCCTACGGCGCCGCGGCGGTGGTGGTCGCCAGCTCCAGGAACGGCAGAAATTGCCGGGCGCGGGCGATCTCGTCGCGGTCGAGGGTGGCGGTGAGGAGCGTCGGCGTGTCGGCGGCGCGGGCGAGGTCGCGGCCGTCGGGCGCGCAGACGACGCTCTCGCCCAGATAGGTCTCGCCGGCGTGGGCGCCGCAATAGTTGGCGTAGGCGACGAACACGCCGTTCTCGTAGGCCCGCACCGGCACCACCTTGCGCGCCACGATCGGCACCCGGTCCCAAAGCGCGGTGGGCACCAGGATCAGCTCGGCGCCGGCGCGGGCGGCGGCGCGGACGTTCTCGGGGAACTCGACGTCGAAGCAGACCAGGAGGCCGAGCCGGACGCCCTCCCAGTCCACGACCGTGGTCGCCGTGCCGGGCGCGAACAGGGTTTCGACCGCGAAGGGCGGCAGCGCGCGCTTGGCGTGGCACGCCAGCGGCCGGCCGTGGCGGTCGATCAGCCGCGCGGCGTTGCGGCGGCCGCCGGTGCCGTGGTCGCCGGTGCCGTGGTCGACGGTGCCGTAGACCAGCGCGACCCGGTGGCGGCGGGCGAGGGCGGCGAGTGCGCCCTCGGCGGTGCGGGCCGCCGCCTCGTCGTGGGCGGCGACGCGCGCGTAGGGGCCGTAGCCGGTCGTGAAGAGCTCGGGGCAGAGGACGAGGTCGAGCGGCCGGTGCGCCGCGAGGGCGGCGTCGAGGCGCGCGAGGCGGTCGTCGAAGGCGCGCTCGGCCGCGTCCTGGAGGACGCCGAGGCGCATCAGTCGCCGAGGACGCGCAGCTCGCGCGGATACTCGGTGAGGTACTCGACGCCGCGGTCGGTCACCACCACGCTGTCGCCGACGCGGCCGCCGAGCCGGCCCGGCAGCCCCAGGCCGGTGTTCACCACGAAGGTCATGTTCGCCTTGATCAGGGTGCGGTCGCCGGCCTTGAGCTGCGGCGGCTCCAACGGCGCCAGCCCGATGCCGCGGCCGATGCGGTCGGTGGGCTCGAGCCCGGCCTCGCGGAACACCGCCGCGGCGGCGTGGAAGGCGTCCTCGGCGTGGGCGCCCGGCCGGAGCTTGGCGAGCGCGGCCTGCTCGGCGGCGAGCGCGATGTCGTAGAGCGCGCTGCCCTCCTGGTCGACCTCGCCCAGATAGAAGGTGCGGTCCATGCCCAGGCGGTAGTGGCGGAAGGTCAGCACCCCGCCGAGCCCGATGTGGATCGGATCGCCCCGCCGGTAGCGGCGCATGCCGGCGCGGCGGTGGAGCATGGCGGTCTCGGGGCCGCTCTGCAGCAGCACCAGGTCGTGGATGAGCGGGGTGACCAGCGTCTCCGCGGTGATCAGCTCCGCGGCCTTGCGGGTGCCGGCGGCCATCAGCGCCAGCGCGGTCTCGTATTCCGGCACGCCCTCGGCGATGGACTCCTCCGCCGCCGTCATCATCGCCGTCCCGACCGCGCCGGCCTGGCGCATGATGTCGAGCTCCTCCGGCGACTTCACCATCCGCAGGTCGGCGATGGTGGGGCCGATGTCGATGATCGGCACGCCGCGATAGCGGTCCTGCAGAAAGCCGCTCTCCATCGCCGGCATGTGTTGAACCTCGGCGCCGATGCGGCCCGGGCGCATGCCCACCGCCCCGGCGAGCACGGTGTCCCAGCTGTGCTGGCCGGCGTCGTCGTAGGGGCGCACGTCGTCGATCCAGGTCATGCGCTCGACCATCTCGACTTCGAGGCGCGGGGTGATGACGATCGGCGGCTCGCCGTAGTGCAGCAACAGAAAGGTCAGCCGGCCGAACTCGAGGTTCATGTAGCCCCAGAACCCGGCGAGATAGGCGATGGAGCTCTCGTCGGCGACGATGGCGATGTCGATGCCGGCGGCGTGCAGCCGCGACTGCAGGGCATCGGTGCGTCGCTTCGCCTCGGCGTGGGTCACCGGCATGGCGCGCGTTACTCCCTCGTGGGCCTCGACCGTGGCGCGGCCATGATGGCGATGCGGGCGGGCGGTGCAATCGGCGCGAACCGCGCTTGGCCTTAGGTCGACCCGGGGGCGGTCGCGCGCCCCGCCGACACCTCGCGTCGCCCGCGCCCCGGCCCGCCCGGCGCCATCTCGATCGGCCGGCCGGGTCCGGCGCGCCTCAGCCGGTCTCGACCTCGGGCACCTCGGTGTCGCGGCTGAGGTCCTGTTCGGCCTCGGCCATCGGCTGGGTGGTGAAGCCCTTGAGGCTGGCGAGGTCGCGGGCGTCGCGGCTGATCTCGATCGAGCTGGCGACGTAGGCGGTGATCAGTTCGGCGAGCGAGCGCAGCGCGTGCATGTGGATGCGCTCGTAGCCGTGGCTGGAATCGACCCCGAAGGTGATCAAGGCGGTGCGCACGTCGGCCCCGGCCTCGAGCGCCGAGGCGCTGTCCGAGCGGTAGTGCCTGAAAATGTCGCGCTGAAAGCGGATGTCCTCGTCCTGGCAGAGCCGGATCAGCTTGTGGGTGAGGTGGTAGTCGAACGGCCCGGTCTGATCGGCCATCGCCACCGTCACCCCGAACTCCGAGCTGTTCTGGCCGGGCGCGGTGGTGCCGTTGTCGATGGTGACCATCGCCGCCACCTCCGCCGGGACCACCGCCGAGGCGCCGTGGCCGACCTCCTCGGTGATCGTCAACAGCCAGAACACGTCCACGGGCGGCGTCACGCCCTCGCGCCGCATCGCCTCCAGCGCCGCCAGCATCACCGCCACCCCCGCCTTGTTGTCGAGATGGCGCGAGACGATGAAGCCGTTGTCGAGGAACTCGGGCTGGGGGTCGACGGCGACGAAGTCGCCGACGGCGATGCCGAGCGCTTCCAGGTCGTGGTCGTGGCGGGCGAAGGCGTCGACCCGGAGCTCGACGTGGTCCCAGCTCGACGGCTGGGTGTCGATGCGGGCGTCGAAGGTGTGGCCCGACGCCAACAGCGGCAGGATGGTGCCGCGATAGCCGCCGGCGTCGGAGAAGACGGTGCAGCGCGCGCCCTCGGCGAAGCGCGCCGACCAGGTGCCGATGGGGGCGAGCTCGAGCCGGCCGTTGGGCTTGAGGCCCTTCACCTGGCAGCCGATGGTGTCGAGATGGCCGATGATGCCGCGCGCCGGCCGCCGGCTGACGCCCTCGGTCACCGCGCGGATGGCGCCGCGCCGGGTGAGCTCGAAGGGGACGTCGAGGCGGGCGAGTTCGTCGCAGACCTCGCGCACGACGGTGTCGGTGTAGCCGGTGGGGCTGGGCACCGTGAGCAGGCGGCGGAGCTGGCGCGTCAGATAGCTGGTGTCGATCGGCAAGCGACCGGTCGTCAAACGGCACCTCCGACCCAGGCCTCGCGCGCCGCGAGCGGCATCGACTGCGGAAACAGCAGGTCGATGAAGCGCTCCGCCGTCGGCTGGGGCTCATGGTTGGCGAGGCCGGGACGCTCGTTGGCCTCGATGAACACGTAGTCGGCAGACTGCGGGCTTTTGACCATGAAGTCGATGCCGGTGACCGGGATTTCGATGGTGCGCGCGATCTTGCAGGCGGCGTCGACCAGCCGGGGGTGCACCCGGTCGGTGACGTCGTGGATGGTGCCGCCGGTGTGCAGGTTGGCGGTCTTGCGCACCGCCAGGTCGCGGCCGGCCTCCAGCACGGTGTCGAGCGCCACGCCGGCGCGGGCCAGCGCGCGTTCGGTCTCGGCGTCGAGCGGGATGCGCGACTCGCCGCCGGTGGCGGCCATGCGCCGGCGCGACTGGCGCTCGATGAGCTGGCCGATGGTCGAGGTGCCGTCGCCCATCACCGTCGCCGGGCGGCGCACCGCGGCGGCGACCAGCTTGTAGTCGATGACGATGAGCCGGAGGTCGAGGCCCTCGACCATCGCCTCGACCAGCACCCGCTCGCACTGGTTCTTGGCCTCGGCGATGGCGCGGTCGACCTCGCCCATGGTGGCGAGCCCGACGGCGACGCCCTTGCCCTGCTCACCACGGGCGGGCTTGACCACCACCGCGCCGCCCCGCGCCAACAGATCGGCGACGGCGTCGCGGTCGTCGGCGTCGACCTGATCGGGCACGGAGATGCCGACGCGCTCCACCATCCGGCGCGTCACCGCCTTGTCGTCGCAGATGCTGACCGCCACCCCGGTGGTGAGCTCCGACAGGCTCTCGCGGCAGTGGATCGAGCGGCCGCCGTAGGTGAGCCGAAAGAAGCCGCCCTCGGCGTCGGTGACGTCGACGTGGATGCCGCGCCGGCGGGCCTCGTCGACGATCAGCCGCGCGTAAGGGTTGAGCTGCGCCTCGGGCAGCGGTCCCGCGAACAGCTTCTCGTTGATCGGGTTCTTGCGCTTGACCGCGAACACCGGGATGCGCACGAAGCCCAGCTTCTCGTAGAGCCGAATGGCCTCGTCGTTGTCGTGCAGCACCGACAGGTCGAGCTGCTGCGAGCCGCGCGCCTGGAAGTGCTCGGCGAGGTGGCGCACCAGGGCCTCGCCGACGCCGGGGCGGCGGCACTGCGGGTCGACCGCCAGGCACCACAGCGAACAGCCGCGCTCGGGGTCGTTGAAGACGCGGCGGTGGTCGATGCCCATGGCGGTGCCGAGGATGACGCCGGTGTCCTCGTCCTCGGCGACGAACAGCGTGATCGCGCGGTTCTCGCTCGGGTGCAGGGCGAAGTCCGAGGGCACCGGCACCATGTGCCGGGCCTGGTAGATCCGGTTCACCGCCTCGAGGTCGGCCTCGCCCTTGAGCCGGCGGATGAAGAAGCCGGCGGGCTTGCGGTAGCCGCTCTTGAAGGTGGCGAGGTCGAGGCGGAAGGTGTGGGACGGATCGAGGAAGAGCTCGGTGGGCGCCGCCGCCAGCACGACGTGGGGATCGCTGACGTAGAAGGCGATGTCGCGCTCGCCTTGGGCCTCGCGCTCCAGCGCCTGCACCAGCTCTTCCGTCGACGGGAAGGTGTTGGCGAACAGCAGCCGGCCCCAGCCGCAGTCGAGGCTGGCGTTGGGGACGACCTCCTCGTGCGGCTGCTGGCCGTCGTAGCGGACCGAGGGCGCACGCAGGCGCTGGATGCGATGCTGGAAGGCCTGGGTGAAGCGGGGCCGGCGGGGGGTGTCGCGCGTCGTGCTCATCGCCACCTCAGATGCCGTGTTCCTGGAGCCAGAGTTCCAACAGCCCGACCTGCCAGAGCTCGGAGCCGCGCAAGGGCGTGATGTGCTCGGCGGGGGCCGCGAACAGTCGTTCGAGGTAATCCCGGCGAAAGAGGCCGCGTTCCTGCGCCACCCGGCTGGTCAGCGCGTCCTTCACCATGTCGAGATAGGGGCCGTCGAGGTATTTGAGCGCCGGCACCGGGAAGTAGCCCTTGGGCCGGTCGATCACCTCGGCCGGGAGCACCTGGCGGGCGACGTCCTTCAACACGCCCTTGCCGCCGTCGGCGAGCTTGGGCTCGGGCGGGATGCGCGCCGCCAACTCGACCAGCTCGTGGTCGAGGAACGGCACCCGCGCTTCCAGCCCCCAGGCCATCGTCATGTTGTCGACCCGCTTGACCGGGTCGTCGACCAGCATGACCGTGCTGTCGAGCCGGAGCGCCTGGTCGACCGGCGCGGACGCGCCCGGCTCGGCGAAATGGCGCTCGACGAAGGCGCGCGGCACGTCGCCGTCGAGCCAGGCGTCCGCGAGGTGCTCGCCCAGCTTCGCGCGGTCGCGGTCGAAAAAGACCCGGGCGTAGTCGTCCACCGCCGCGTTCGAGCTGGCGAGCGGGGGATACCAGTGATAGCCGGCGAAGACCTCGTCGGCACCCTGGCCCGACTGCACCACCTTGACGTGCTTGGCGACCTCGCGCGACAGCAAGAAGAAGCCGACATTGTCGTAGGAGACCATCGGCTCGGACATCGCGGCGATGGTGCGCGGCAGCTCGTGCAAGAGGTCCTTCGAGGGCACGAAGATCTGGTGGTGCTCGGTGCCGTAGCGCTCGGCGACGAGATCGGAGTAGCGGAACTCGTCGCCGTGCTCGCCCTTGGCGGCCTCGAAGCCGATCGAGAAGGTCTTGAGCCCCGCCTGGCCGCGGCGCGCCAACAGCGCCACGATCAGGCTGGAATCGACCCCGCCCGAGAGCAGCACGCCCACCGGCACGTCGGCCACCATGCGGCGGTCGACCGCGGTCTCCAGTGCCTCCAGCACCCGCTCGCGCCAGACCTCGCGCGGGGTTTCGATGTCCTCGACGGTGCGCTCGAACGACAGCTCCCAAAAGACGCGCTCGCTGCTCCGGCCGTCGGGCTCGACCACCCGCAGCGTCGCCGGCGGCAGCTTGCGCACCCCCTTGAGCAGCGTCCAGGGGGCGGGCACCACCGCGTGCCAGGTCATGTAGAAGGCGAGGGCTTCGGGATCGAGCGCGGTGTCGACGCCGCCGGCGGCGACCAGCGCCGGCAGCGTCGAGGCGAAGCGCAAGGCGCCCGCGGTCTCGGCGAGGTAGAGCGGCTTGATGCCGAAGCGGTCGCGCCCCAGCACCACCCGGCCGCTCTCGCGCTCGACGATGGCGAAGGCGAACATGCCGTGCAGCCGCTTGGGAAAGTCGAGGCCCCAGGCGTGGTACGCCTTGAGCATGACCTCGGTGTCGCCGGTCGAGAAGAAGCGATAGCCCTTGCCTTCCAGCTCGGCGCGCAGCTCGGGGTAGTTGTAGATGCAGCCGTTGAAGACGATCGAGAGCCCGAGCTCCGGATCGGTCATCGGCTGCTCGGCCTTGGCGGAGAGGTCGATGATCTTCAAGCGGCGGTGACCGAGCGCGACGCCGTCGCGCGCGAGCAGACCCTGGGCGTCCGGGCCGCGCGGGGCGAGGCTCGCCGCCATCGCACCGACGGCGCTCGGATCCGCCGGCCGGGTGAAGGCGATTTCCCCGCAGATGCCGCACATGCGCGTTCCCTCCCGACGGCGACGCCACGCTTGCGGGTTAGACGCCGCATCCACCCAGGTCAAACGACCGAGGCCGGCCGGCGTTCGCACGCCGCCCACCTTCGGAGCAAATCGCATACCATGTCCGCCGGCAGCCGCGGCGTCGGGCCGCGGCGCTCGCGCAGGCGGCAGCGCGCTGCCCGGGAACGCGGCACACCGCCCTTCTGTTGAGCGTTCAGGTTGTCGTCGCCGATCGCCGTGGCGGTTCGCCGCGGTGGCGCACGCCGCCGAACCGTCCGCTCGACGGCGAGGCGTGGCGACCTAAATCACAGTAGGGAAATGCGTTATTCGCCGGGTGGCCGCCGCGCCGCTCGGCGCCTCGACGGAGCAGGCATGTTCGAGAGCTTCGATGCGACGCTGCTGGCCCGCATCCAGTTCGCCTTCACGGTCACCTTCCACATCGTCTTTCCCGCCTTCTCGATCGGGTTGGCGAGCTACCTCGCCGTGCTGGAGGGGATGTGGCTGTGGACCAACAAGGGCGTCTATCTCCGGCTCTTCAAGTACTGGATGAAGATCTTCGCGATCGCCTTCGGCATGGGCGTCGTCTCGGGGCTGGTGATGTCCTACCAGTTCGGCACCAACTGGGCGGTCTTCGCCGACCGTACCGGTCCGATCCTCGGCCCGTTGATGGGCTACGAGGTGCTGTCGGCGTTCTTCCTCGAGGCCGGCTTTCTGGGCGTCATGCTGTTCGGCATGAACCGGGTCGGTAAGGGCCTGCACTTCTTCGCCACGCTGATGGTGGCCGCCGGCACGCTCTTCAGCGCGTTCTGGATCCTCTCGGTCAACAGCTGGATGCACACGCCCGTCGGCTACGCCTTCAACGCTCAGGGCCAGTTCGTGCCGGACGACTGGTGGGCGATCGTCTTCAACCCGTCCTTTCCCTACCGGCTCGTCCACATGACGCTGGCGGCCTATCTCACCACCGCCTTCGTGGTCGGTGCGGTTGGCGCCTTCCACCTCCTCAAGCGTCGGACCGACCCGGCGGCGCGGGTGATGGTCTCGATGGCGATGTGGATGGCCGCCCTGGTGGCGCCCCTGCAGCTCGTCGCCGGCGATCTGCACGGCCTCAACACCCTCGAGCACCAACCCGCCAAGGTCGCCGCCATGGAGGGCCATTTCGAGACCCAGCAAGGCGCGCCGTTGATCCTGTTCGGTCTGCCGGACATGCAGGCCGGGGAGACCAAGTACGCCGTCGAGATCCCCAAACTCGGATCGTGGATCCTCACCCACGACTGGAACGGCGAGATCACGGGGCTCAACGCGTTCGACGCCGACGAGCGGCCGAACGCGGCGATCGTCTTTTGGAGCTTCCGCGTCATGGTCGGCATCGGGCTGTTGATGATCGCGACCGGGCTGGTCTCGCTGTGGCTGCGCTGGCGGCGCCGCCTCTTCGGCGCGCGCTGGTTCCACCGTGGTCTCGTCGCCATGGGGCCGCTCGGCTTCGTCGCCGTGGTCACCGGCTGGATCACCACCGAGGTCGGCCGCCAGCCCTACACCGTCTACGGCCTGTTGAAGACCTCCGACAGCATCGCGCCGGTGGCCGCACCGGCGGTGGGCGCGTCGCTGCTGGCCTTCATCGTGGTCTACTTCATCGTCTTCGGCGCCGGCACGCTCTACCTGCTGGCGCTGATGCGGCGGCCGGTCGAGCAGGGCGAATCCGACCGTCCCGACGAGGCGCCGACCCGCACCGCCGGGATCACGCCCGGCCCGGCCTTGCCCCAGGGCGCGGGAGACTGAGCCATGGCCGTCGACCTCGCCCTGATCTGGGCCTTTCTGATCGCCTTCGCCGTCCTCGCCTATGTCGTGCTCGACGGCTTCGATCTCGGCATCGGCATCCTCTTTCCGTGGTTCCGCCGGGCCGAGGAGCGCGACCTGCTCTCGGCCTCGATCGCCCCGGTCTGGGACGGCAACGAGACCTGGCTGATCCTCGGTGGCGGCGGTCTGTTCGCCGCCTTTCCGCTGGCCTACGCCGTCGTCATGCCGGCGTTCTACGCGCCGATCACCATCATGTTGCTGGGTCTGGTCTTCCGCGGCGTCGCCTTCGAGTTCCGCCACCGCTCCAAGCGCTGGGAGACCCTGTGGGACATCGGCTTCTGGGCGGGTTCGACGCTCGCCGCCTTCTGCCAGGGTCTGGCGCTCGGCACCTGGATCCAGGGTATCGAGGTCGCGGGTCGCTCGTATGCCGGCGGCTGGTTCGACTGGCTCACCCCCTTCAGCGTCGCCACCGGGGTGGCGCTGGTCTGCGGCTACGCGCTGTTGGGCTGCGGCTGGCTGATCCTGAAGAGCGAGGGCGCGCCGCAGGACCGCGCCTTCCGCCTCGCCAAGCCGTTCTTCGCGGTGCTGGTCGCGGGCATCGTCGCGGTCTCGATCTGGTCGCCCTTCCACCACCCGTCCATCGCCGCGCGCTGGTTCTCCTGGCCCAACCTCGCGGTGCTGAGCCCGGTGCCGCTGTTGGTGGCGCTGCTGGCCTGGCGCGCGTGGCGGGCGCTCGAGCGCCGCGAGGAGCGCGCCCCGTTCCTCTGTGCGCTCGGGCTCTTCGTGCTGTCGTTCATCGGGCTCGGCATCAGCTTCTACCCGCTGATCGTGCCCTTCGAGATCACCATCCACGAGGCGGCGGCGCCCGACTCGAGCCTCGGCTTCATGCTGGTGGGGGCCGCGATCCTGCTGCCGATCATCCTCGCCTACACCGGCTACGCCTACTGGATCTTCCGCGGCAAGACGGACGTCTCGGAGAGCTACCATTGAGCCCGCGGCTCAAGAAGCTCGCCTGGTTCGCGGCGCTCTACGGCGCCAGCCTCGCGGTCCTGGCGGTCATCGCCTACGGCCTGCGCGCGGTGCTGTTGGGCTGAACGATCGCGCCTCGAGCGCCGGCGCCGTAGCGATCGAACGCGACCGCGTCTTCACCGTCGTCGGCGGCGTGGACGACGAGCGGCGACGCAACTGGGGTGCAATGGCGCGCCGCGCGGCCGCGTTGTGCGGAGCTCCTGGGCTCAAAGGCGGCGGCCGACCGCTTCTTCGCCGCGTTCTTCGCCCACCACGACGACCCGCGGACCGCGACCTGGACCTCGCTCTACGTCACCCGCGCCCGCGCACCCTGACCGCGGTCGGCCGCCGGCGTCACGGCCCGAAGCGCTCGAGCTCCGGCAGCAGCACGACGCTCTCCTGCTCGCTCGGGTCGGTGCGCGCGATCACCACCGTCGCCGGCGCGTCGCCGCGGTTCATCGGCAGGTGCGGCACCCCGGCGGGGATGTAGACCATGTCGCCGGGGCGCACGGTCAGCCGATGCTGCAGCTCGCTGCCGAACCACATCTCGGAGGTGCCGGCGAGGGCGTAGATCGCCGTCTCGTGGTGCTCGTGCAGGTGCGCCTTGGCGCGGTCACCCGGCTGCAACGTGAGCCGATGCATGCACAGGCCCTTCGACCCCACGGTCTCGCGCGAGATGCCGCCATCGTAGTCGAGACCCTGTTCGCCCCGGTACGGGCTCGACGGCCGCACCAACCGGCAGGTCGGTTGCTCGTTCGCGTCCATCGCCCTGCGTACCCCCTTTCTCCGCCGTGGCCTCTTCCGCCGCCCGCGAGGCGGTCGACGACCTCGATATGGCGGTCGATCGGGCCGGGCGCAGCCGCCGCCTCGCGGCCTTCGATCGCCGGCTCACGGCGCGCGCGGGCGACGCCGCCGCCGACCGCCGACCGGTGGCGTCAGCCGTAGACCAGGTCGGGCAGCCAGATGATGATGCCCGGAAACAGCATGCAGAGGATCAGCGCGATCAGCTGGATCGCCAGGAACGGCAGCGCCGCCGCGAAGATCCGCAACATCGGGATCTCCGGCGGCGCCACCCCGCGCAGGTAGAACAGGGCGTAGCCGAAGGGCGGCGACAGAAAGCTCATCTGCATGTTGACCAGGTAGATCACCCCGAACCACAGCACCAGATCGCCTTGGCTGGAGAGCCCGAAGGCTTCGGGGCCGAGGCCCTGGATGATCGGGACGAAGATCGGCACCGCCAGCAGCAGGATGCCGACCCAGTCGAGGAACATGCCGAGCGCCACCAGCATGATCTGCATCAGGATCAACACGCCCCACGGCCCCAGCCCCGAGGCCTCCATCGCGCCCTCGACGAACTGCTGGCCGCCCTCGAGCACGTAGAGACCGACGAAGATGGTGGCGCCGAACATGATCCAGATGACCATGGCCGAGGCCTTGAGGGTGGTGAGGCAGGCCTCGCGCAGGGTCGGCCAGTCGAGCTTGCGGTGGATCGCCGCCACCACGAAGGCGCCGAAGGTGCCGATGCCCGCGGCCTCCACCGGGGTGGCGACGCCGGTGAAGATGACGCCGAGCACGACCGCGATCAGCGCGATCGGCGCCGACATCCGGCCGACGAGCCGCAGCTTCTCGCCGAAGTCGACGCGATCGGCGGTCGGGATCGGCGGCCCGAAACCGGGCCGCAGATAGCACGCCACGGTGACGTAGAGGATGTAGAGGCCCGACAGCAGCAGGCCGGGCATCACCGCGCCGATGAAGAGCTCGCCCACCGACTGCTCGGCGACGACGGCGTAGATGATGGCCAGGATCGACGGCGGGATCAGGATGCCGAGCGTGCCGCCCGCCATGATCGAGCCCATCGCGATCTCGGAGTTGTAGTGCCGCTGCAGCATCGCCGGCAGCGCGATCAGCCCCATCGTCACCACCGCGGCGCCGATCACGCCGACCATCGCCGCCAGGATGGTCGAGGCGATGATCGTCGCGGTCGCCAGTCCGCCCCGGAGCCCGCCCAGCAGCTTGTAGATGACGTCGAACATCTCGTTGATGAGGCCGGCCCGCTCCAGCATCGCCGCCATGAAGATGAACAGCGGGATCGCCGACAGCTGGTAGTTGGTCATCAACGGGAAGATGCGGCTGGGCACGATGTTCAGGGTCCGCGCGTCGCCCAGCAGGAACAGGAAGACGCAGGCGAGACCGCCGGTGACGAAGGCGAGCGGCAGGCCGGCCATCAACAGGACCAGCAGGCTGCCGAACATGATGAGGGTGAGCCACCCGATGGGGATTTCGATGCCCACGCCTCAGCCCGCCCGCGGCGAGATCAAGAGTTGTACGTCGCGCGCCATCTTGGCGATCCCTTGCAGCAGCAACAGCAGGCCCCCGACGGCGATCGCCCATTTGAACGGCCAGTAGGGGATCGCCCACTCCGAAAAGCTGATCTCGCCGACGCGGGTCGCGTCCATCGCGAAGATCCAACCCGTCGCCAGGAGCGTCCCGGCGAAGATGAAGAAGAAGATGGAGGTCAAGAGATCGACCAGCGCCCGCCCGCGCGGCGACCAGCGTGCGTAGAAGATGTCGACGCGCACGTGCGACTCGGTCAACATCGCGTAGGCGCCGGCGATCAGGTACTGCATGCCGAACATCAAGAACATGCCCTCGTGCGCCCAGTTGGAGGGCGAGTTGAAGACGTAGCGCGCCACCACTTCGAAATAGTAGACGAAGACGGCGATGATCGCCCAGTAGCTGACGAACTCGCCGGAATAGAAGGAGAGGCGTTCGATCGCGCCGATCCAGCCGCGGCCGACGTGACGGAAGTCGCCGCGGAGGCGCTCGGCCTCGAGCGCCTCGATCCGGGCCTGGGCGTCGGGCTCGACCACCGACGGCTCGTAGTCCCCGGCGATGGTGCCGGCGCGGCGGGTCAGCCGCGGCAGAAGGGCCGCGTCGACGACCAAGGCCGCCAGGATGGCGTAAAGCAGCCACCTCGCGGTTTCGCTCCAGAACCGCCGCGCCGCGGTGGCCTCCTCCAAGGCCGGCCGCGCCGTCTGCAGCCGCTCCTCGGCCTCGGCGAGGCGCTCGGTCCACTCCTCGACGGCCGTGCGCTCGCGCTCGAGCGCGCGCTCCGCCCGCATCTCGGAAAAGCTGTCGGGTTCGGCGGCCTCGAGTCGGGCCTCCAGCTCGGCCAGGCGCGCGTCCGCGCCGAGCAGGCGGTCGCGCGCGCGGATCGCCGAGGATTCGGCCGAGCGCACGATGTTGGCGGCGTCGGACTGGACGTTGCGGGCCTCGCGGCCTTCGGCGTTGGCGAACAGGATCGCCACGAACACCGGCAGGTAGAGCAAGCCCCAGAGGTTGCGCAGATACAGGCGATGCAGCCCCAGGATGCCGCCGGTGGCCCAGATCAGATAGGCGACCGCCAGCGAATAGCCGCGCACGCGACCGCGCCGCGCCATCGCCATCGCGATCAGCGGGAAAACCACCAGCACCGACCAGAACACCCAGTGCGGGAGGTCGAACGAGATACTCGGCATCGCGACGTCCTACGCGCAGACGGCCTCACCCGCGCCGCGGGGCGCGGGCGAGGCGCCGCCGTCGCCGGGGGATCAGAGGTCGAGCGAGCGGCCGGCCAGCAGCCGGTCGTCGACGTAGCCCAGCGAGCCCGAGCGCATGTAGTCGAGGTGGAGCTTGAACACCCGCTTCGAGGCGTCGTCGCGCTGGGCGTACTTGAACCAGATCGGCACCGCGACCTCGGTCATGATCGCGACGTCGTCCTGGGTGAGGCGGGTGACCTCGACCCCGTCGGCCTCGAACTTGGGCCAGGCTTCCTGGTCGGCGCGCTGGATGGCGGCGTGATGCAGGTCGGAATAGGTGTGGACCTCCATCTCCACGAACTGCTTCATCTGCGGCGACAGCGCGTCCCACGCCGCCTGCCCGACGGTCAGGTCCATCAAGTCGACCGGCTGGTAGACCGACATGAAGCCGGGCGGGCCCATCGAGATGTAGTCCGTCACCTGCGAGAACCCGAGCGCGTAGTTCACCGACGGACCGACGTAGTCGGCGACGTCGATCGTTCCCTTCTCCAGGGCGGGAAAGATCTCGGACCCCGGCAACAGCGTGGTCTCGGCGCCGAGCTCGGAGAACAGCTCGGCGACCATGCCGCCGGGCACCCGCATCTTGCGGCCGGCGAAGTCGTCGATGGAGCGGATCGGCACCTTGGAATGAATGATGTTGGGACCGTGGTGGATCGGCCCGACGAAGTGCATGCCCTGCGCGGCGTAGAGCTCGCGGGCCAGCTCCAGCCCGCCCAGCCCGTAGTAGAAGACGTCGAACTCGTGCGGGTTGCGGAGCCCGAGCGGATAGCTGGTCAAGAACACCGCGGCGGGGATGATCCCCTGGGCGTAGATGGTGAACGGATTGACCGCCTCGATCACGCCGTTCTTGACCGCGTCGTAGAGCTGGAAGTCACCGACGACGTCGTTGGCGGCGAAAGGCTGGAAGGCCAGCTCGCCGCCGGTCTTCTCGACGATGCCGTTGCACCATTCCTCGAACACCTCCAGCCCGATCCCGCCGGGCCACGACGTCTGCACCCGCCAGGTGGTGGTCGCCCCCTGGCCGGTGGCGATGTTCGGTGCGGCGACCGCGCCCGCGCCGGCGAGCGCGCCGGTTCTGAGCAGGTTACGACGATCCCATCGCTTCTCGTGCGTGCTCACCCCTCGGCCTCCCTGTAGCCGTTGATGCTATGCGTGGGTCATCCGCCACGCTTGATGCATTCATGCCTAGCGCAGATCGCCGCAGGGACCAACCATCGATCGCGCGCGCCGCCGGGCGGCATGTGCCGGTCGGAAGCCGCGCCGGTGGATCAACCCGCCGGCGGACCGACCGGGGTCGCCAGAACGAGCGCGACCAGCCCGGCGGCGACGACCAGCGCCAGAGCCGCGGCCGCGGCGACCTTCCAGAAGCTCCACGGGCGTTCGCCGACGACCTCGCCGGTGCGGCCGTTCACCAGCACCCGGTAGCGCCGGTTCACGAAGCGGAGTTCGGCACACCACAGCGGCAGCAGCAGCAGCTTGAACGCCCGCTGCCGGTGGTGCACGTCCATGGCGGTGATCCGCTGCATGTCGCCGCCGATGCGGGCGCGGACGTCACCTTGGATCACCCGCCGCATGAGCTCGCGGGCGCGGGCGAAGGCTTCGCTCAGGCCGAGCTGGTAGCGCTCGCTCTCGAAACCGACCAGGAAGTCGCTTTGAAACGCCCGCGCCTCGTGGGTGTCGAAGCCGCGCAGCCGCGCCACCAGCGCCTCCGGCAGGGTCGTGCTCGCGCCGACCAGCACGTCGTCGAAGCGCCGCGCCACCCGCCCGGACGCCGGCCGCCAGCGCACCTTGGGCACCTGCTGCAGCTGCGTCGTCCGCCGACCGCGGACGACCACCGGCACCCGGCGGGTCTCGTAGTAGACGTCGCCGCGCATGCCGCGAAACGCCGTCTCGGTGTCGCTGTCGAAGGTGAAATGGGGGACGTAGAGCCCGCGCAGCGCGTCGCGCCCGCGCGCCTCGGTGCGCAGGTGCCCGGGCGCGAACCAGAGCTTGCCGAGCCAGTCGGTGACCGCCGCGCGCGCCTGCTCCTCGCCGACCAGAAAGGGCAAAAGGCCGGTGGGGGTGAGCGCACCGTCGGGCGGGACCACGACCGACTGGCCGCAGAACGGACAGGAACCGGCGTGGAGCGGCGCTGCGAAGGTGAAGCCCGCCCCGCAGCCCGCGCAGCTCGCCGCCACCTCGCCGCTCGGCGGCGCGGCGTCGCCGACGCGGGCGACGGCGTCGTCGAAGTCCTGCTCCTCGACCACCGCCGGGGCGGCGTCGATGCCCGTGACGTGGCCACAGTAGGTGCAGCGCAGCTCCTCGGTGCCGGGCGAGAAGCGCAGCACCGCCCCGCAGTTTTCGCAGGCGAAGGGTCCGGTCTCCGTCGGCGCGGCGTCGACCGCGATCTCGCCCGCGACCGGCCGTGCCCCCCAGGGCCCGACGACGAGATCCACCGCGACCGCCTCAACCCGACGGCAGCGGCGGCGGTGGGTCGGTCAGGAGCGCGCGCAGCTCGTCGACCTCGCCGGCCCGGGTCCACGCCGCCATGCCCGGCGCCCAGACCAGGGTCTCGGCGGTGAGACCGCCCGCGGCGGCGCGTTCGGCGAGGGCCGTCGGATCGAACGGACCGTGCGGGCGGCCGTCGACCGCGACGTGGAAATGGCGCCCGCCGCCCGGCAGCGGCGGCGGCACCGCCGCCGCGGCCTCGGCGCCGGCGCGCCGCGCCATCGCGACGCCGGCACCGACCCCGACCCCGGTGGCGGCGGCGGTGCCGGCCTCGCCCATCGCCTTGCCCGCCTGATAGGTGGTGTAACGCGCCAGATCGCCGATCATGCCGGCGGCGCTGCGCTGGTCGAGCGCCTTTTCGACCTCCGCCGGCACCGAGACGTTCTCGACCAGCATCTTGGTCAGCTCCAGGCCGTAGACCTCGACCTCCGGGGCGATCTTGGTGGTGACGAAGTCGGACAGCTGCTCGTAATTGCCGGCGAGATCGAGGATCGGGATGCGCGCGCGCGCGACGACGTCGGCGAAGCGGGCGACGATGATGTTGCGGATCTGGTCGGTGATCTCCTCGGTGGTGAAGTGGCCGTCGGTGCCGACGATCTCGCGCAGGAAGACCGCGGGGTCGCGGATCCGCATGACGTAGGTGCCGAAGGCGCGCACCCGGATCGGGCCGAACTCCGGATCGCGCAGGATGATCGCGTTCTTCGTGCCCCACTTGAGATCGGTGAAGCGCTTGAGGTTGAAGAAGTAGACCTCGGATTTGAACGGGCTTTCGAACCCGTGCGGCCAGTTCTGCAGCGTCGAGAGGATCGGCAGGTTGCGGGTCTGCAGCTCGTACATCCCGGGATCGAAGACGTCGGCGACCTGACCCTCGTGGACGAAGACGGCGGCCTGGCCGTCGCGGACGGTGAGCTTGGCGCCGTATTTGATCTCGTGGCCGGGCCGTTCGAAGCGGTAGACCAGCGTGTTGGGGCTGTCGTCGAGCCACTCGACGACGTCGACGAACTCGCCGAAGAGCCGGCCCCAGATCACGCCGGCGAGCCCGTCGCCGCGCCGCCGCCGGGCGCGGTCGCGGCGCCGCCGTGGGTCAGCCGGGCCGACGCCGCGGCCAGGGTCTTCTTGAGCTCGCTCTCCATGGTCGCGAGCGCCTGCTCCGCCTCCGCGCGTCGCTTCTTGCCCTCGTCGGCGATGGTGAGGCTGTCGTTGATGGTCGCGATCAGCTGGTCGTTGGCCGCCTTCACCGTCTCGAGGTCGAAGACGCCGCGCTCGACCTGGGTGCGCACCTCGCGGTTGGCCTCGCGCAGCTGCTCGGCGTTCGATTTCAAGAGCTCGTTGGTGAAGTCGGTGGCCTGCTTGACCGCCGCGGCCGCCTGCCCGGAGCGGTAGATCGTCACCGACTGCGCCAGCTGCTGTTTCCACAACGGGACCGTGTTGGCGAGCGTCGAGCCGATCTTGGTCACCAGCGACTTGTCGTTTTCCTGCACGAGCCGCACGCTCGGCAGACTCTGCATCGTCACCTGGCGGGTGAGCAGCAGGTCGTGGACCCGGCGCTCCAGGTCGTCGCGGGCGGTGCGGAGGTCGCGCAGTTCCTGCGCCTTGATGACGTCGCCGCCCTCGCTCGCGCGTTCCTGCGCCGGGATCAGCTCCTGGTCGATCTCCTTCAGCTTGGCGCGCCCCGCCGCGATGTAGACCTCCAACGTCCGGAAATAGTCGAGATTGGCGTCGTACAGCTGATCCAGCCGCTCGATGTCGGTGAGCAGCCGGGTCTTGTGCTTTTCGAGATTGATCGTGGTGTCGTCGATCTGCTCTTTGACGGTGTCGTAGCGGTCGAGATAGCGCTCGACCTGGCTCTTGGCACCGAAGAGGCGGCCGATGAAGCCGGGCTTGGAGCGCGGGTCGAGGCCGGTGACGTCGAGCTCGCGCAGCTTGCCGACCATGCTGTTCAGCATGTCGCCGGCGGGGCCGACCTCCTTGGTGCGGACGTTCTCGAGCATCTGCTCGGAGAGCTGGGTGAGCTGCTCCTGCGCCTTGGCGCCGTAGAAGACGATCGAGTTGGTGTCGGCCAGGTCGATCTCGCCCCGGGCCTGGGCGATCTGCGCCGGGACGTCGCCGGCGAGGTCGAGCTCGAGGTCCTGGGTGAGTTCCTGCGACAGCACGGCCAGCTGCGTCTCCATGCCGGTCGGGTCCGGCGCCGGGGTGGGCGCGGGCGGCTCGGGCGGGGTCGTCATGGCGTCGTTCCTCCGCGAGGCCGGCGCACTCAGCCGACCCCCTCCTTGGTCAGTTGCGTGTTCAACACCTCGATCGCGACGTCGAGATCGAGCGCTTCGTCCTTGCGCAGGTGCGCGACCTGTTCGTCGAAGACCCGTTCGATGGTGCCCAGGACGTTCTTGAAGTTCTGCGCCACCGGCGTGTCGGCGAAGTCGTCCTGGCGCCGGGCGAAGTCGCGGACGACGTTGCGCGTCCCGTCGAGATAGATGTTCAAAAAGCGCCGGGCGCGGGCGAGGTCCTTGGGATCGCGCTCGATCTCGTCGAGCACGGCGCGGGCCCGGCCGACGATGCGGCCGAGATGACGGCCGAACTCGCGGTTGCGGAGCGCCGCCGCGCTGCGCTCGATCTCCGCGAGCTTGTCCTCGGCCTCGCGGATCGCCTCGATCAACCGTTCGCCTCGGACCCCCGTCGCCGCGGCGGCGTCCAGACCCTTGGCGGCGCGCGGGTCGAGGCCGTAGGTGACGACGGTCGCCGCCGTCCCCAGCGCGCCGAGCACGATCCCCGTGAGCGGGCCGTAGCGGGCGGCGAACCAACCGACGAGGAGGAAGGCGAGCCCGACGGCGAGCGCGCCGGCGAGACGGTAGGGCGGGGGCGCCGCCGCGATCCGACGCCGCTCGTAGTCGGCCGAGGCGTCGAGGCCGCGGCGCACCAGGACGCCGGCCGCAACCACGAGCGCGGTGCCGGCGAGTAGCGCCAACAGGGCGACGCCGCGCCCTGCGGTGAGCGTCATCAGGGCGGGCACGACGAAGACCACCGGCAGCAGCCGCAGCGCCAGGATCCGCCCGCCGGGCGCGGCGCGCCCGCCCGGAAGCTGCGGCGCGATGCGTTTCGCGAAGGGGCTCGTGCGCTCGTTCACCCGGACCTCGTCCTCCCTTGCGGTCGATGCCGGCAGCGGCCACCGCCCGCCGTCATCCTAGCGGCGATGCGACCGGCGCCGCGCCCCGCCGACCGCCGCCTTCGTCGGGTCGGCGACAAAGCGTGCCGCTGCCCCGACCGGTCCCGAGTTCGCCGGTCGTCCCTCACCGCGGTTGGGTCAACATCACGGCGGTGTAGGGGCCGAGGCCGATGGCGCCGTGGTGGGCGAGCCCGTCGCAGGGGCCGTCGTAGGCCCAGGTGTCGTAGCTCGGCTGCCCTCCGAAGTCGGGCGCGTAGCCCTCCCAATCGCCGTTGAACCGCACCCGCCAAGGCCCGCCGTGCGGCAGACCGAGCCGATAGCCGGCGTGCGCCCGGTTGGCGAAGTTGGCGACCACGACGACGTCGTCGCCCGGCCCGCCGCGGTCCCAGCGGTGGAACCCGACGACCTTGTCCCGCTGGTCGACGTGGAAGACGTGGACGTGGTCGCCGCGCAGGCCGCGGCTGTCGTCCCACCAGTTCCGCCGCAGCCGGATCAGATCGCGATACATCGCGAAGATGCCGGCGAAGCGCTCCTTCTTGCTCCAGTCGAGCGGGTCGACGTCGCGGAACCACTCGTCCTCCAGGAACTCCTGGCCCTGGAACAGCATCGGCAGGCCCGGCGCGGTCATCACCAGGGCGGCGCCGAGGGTCGAGCGCTTGCGCGCGAACCAGTCGCCGGGATCGGTGGGCGAGACGTCGTGCGGCAGGCGCGCCCGGCCGTTGGCGACCTCGTCGTGGGACTCGGTGTAGACCACGCGGCTGAGGGCGCTCGCGCCGTACTTACCGGCGATGGCGGCGGCGACCTGGTGCATGTCGCGGGCGCCGTCGTCGGGCGTGGTCAAGGCGGCGCGGACGGGGTGCACGAAGTTGGCCGCCCACTGCGAATCGAAGCCGGCGCCGCCGGCGTTCGGCGGCGTCGTCATCCACGGGTCGTCCTGCAGATCCTCGGCGATCGAGATCTTCCAGGGCCAGCGGGCGTCGATCTCGTCGTTGATCCAGCGCATCAGCGTCCAGCCCTCGGCGAGGCTCTGGCCCGGATCGTGCGGGTTGCCGTGGACGCTGCGGATGTAGAGCGTCATGTCCCAGCGCAGGCCGTCGGCGTGGAACTCGTCGAGCCAGTAGAGCGCGTTGTCGCGCAGGAACTGGCGGACCTCGCCGCGCCCGTAGTCCGGGCGGGTGTGGCCCCACGGCGTCGCCGCCCGCCAGTCGTTGTAGAAGTAGATGCCGCCCTGGTGGTTCTGGTGCCAGCCGTCGAACTGCCAGAGGTCGAGGTCGCTCGGCCCCAGGTGGTTGAAGACGACGTCGACGATGACGGCGAGGCCGCGGGCGTGCGCCGCCTTTACGAACGCCTTGAGGCCGCGGATACCACCGTAGTCGGTCTCGACCGCGAACAGGTCGCTCGGGTTGTAGCCCCAGGAATAAGCGCCCGGAAACTCGGCCGCCGGCATGATCTGGACGGCGTTGGCGCCGAGCTCGACGACATGGTCGAGCCGCGCGATCGCGGTCCGCAGATCACCCGGCTTGCCGCCCTTGGTGTCGTTGAAGGTGCCGACGTGCATCTCGTAGACGACGAGGTCGTGCCAGGGCGGGGCGGTGAAGGCGGCGTCGTCGCCCCAGTCGAAGGTGCCGTCGACGACGATCGAATCGCCGTTGGAGTGGTCGACGTCGCGGCCGTACGGGTCCTTGCGGAGGCGCTTGCCGAAGGGGCCGTCGAGCGCGAACTTGTAATGTCGGCCGACCGCGGCGCCCGCCACCTCCGCCGACCAGTACCCCCCGCCTTCGGGGGCGAGGGGATGGATGCCCTCGGTCCAGTCGTTGAACTCGCCGACGACGTGCACCGTCTCCGCGTGCGGCGCCCACACCCGAAAGGCGACACCACCGGCGACCGGCACCGCGCCCATACCGGCCTGGCGCGCCGGCGCGACCCCTTCCACGGGTTTGTCGTCCACGACCTTCCTCCCCTCGGCGCCGCGCGACGGCGCAGGTCATGACGAGGATGTCATAGCACGGCGGCGGCGCGCTGCGCAGCGGCAATGCGCAGGTCTCGCGGGCCGGCCTCATCGCCTTTCGGCGTAACGCACCTCGGCGGCGTCGCGGCGGTCGGCGATCTCGAGGACCAGTTTGCGGCGCACCGCGTCGGCGAAGCTGGGCGCGTCGTCGGCGGTCAGAACGAACGCGCCCGGGCCGGTGACGATGCGCTCCGCGAAGCTCCGCTCCAGGTCGTAGCGGATCGGTCGGCCCGAGCAGTCGGCGGCGCGGCAGAGCACCGCCAGGCCGTTGACGACGACGTCGGCGGCCGCGGCGCGGGCGCGGCCTTCGGCGATCGACACCCCGCCCCAGCTGTTGGCGCTGTCCGCCGAGAAATCGATCACCCGGCGAAAGCCGTCGAAGGCGTTGTCCTCCAAGAGCGCGACCCCGCGGGCGAGCGCGCTGCCGATGGCGTTGCGGCCGAAGGCTCGACGCGGCGCGGCCATCAACCGGGTGGCGAAGGTTTCGGCGGCGGCGGCGCCGTCGACCGCCATCCACGGCACGACGACGTGCTGGGCGTCCGCCGTCGCCCACTCCACGTAGGTCACCGCGATCCGGCCATCGAGCCCGCCGGCGATGGCGTCGAGGACCTCGCGCGAGCGCATGGCCTCGGCGTAGCCGCGGCGCTGGAACATCAGTTCGGCGCGGTCGATCGAGCCGCTGGCGTCGGCGAGCAGCACCAGTTCGAGGTCGACCCGCTCGCCCCGCGCCGCCCCGGCGGCCAGCACGAGAACGACCGCCGCCGCCAGCATCCGCGCCGGGCGCATCGGGTCAGAAGCTCGGCGGGATGATGACGTAGTCGAGCAGGTGGATGACGCCGTTGTTCGCCATGATGTCCGGTTCGAGGATGGTCGACCCGTTGACCCGGATGTAGTCCATCTGACCTTCGATGGTCAGCGTGTTGCCGTCGAGGGTGGAGACCTCGTAGACCCGGCCGAACATGTCGCCGCTCATCGCCCGGCCGGCGATGACGTGGTAGCCCAGCACCTCCTCCAGGGTGGCGGTGCCGGCGGCGCTGAACAGGTGATCCTGGAAGCTGTCCGGCAGGCGCTCGAAGGCGTGGTCGGTGAAGGCGAAGACCGTGTAGGGGCCACCGTTGGCGAGCTCGTCGCCGAAGCGCGTCGCCTCCAGCGCCCGCGCGAACATGGTGAAGCGGCTGTGCGCCTCGACCTGCTCGACGATGTTGCGCGCGCCCGCCGTCTGACCGGCAAGCGCCGGGGCGACCGCCGCCGAGTTCGCGATCAAGGTGACGACCAGAACGGCACGCCACACCAGGGATGTCATGTTCCCATCCTTTCCCAGTGTTTCAACGCTTTGGTCTAACACGCTGCGTCGGCCGCGCAAGTCGAGCGATCGCACGGCGACGTGACAGCATCGTGACGGGGTCGACGTGGCCCTACCGCCGCGGCGCCTTAGGTCACGACCACCGCAGGACGGGAGGAGACCATGCAGAGTTTGGTGGACGGGGCGCGCGCCGTGGTCGTGGGCGCCGCGGGCGGCATCGGCGCCGCCGTCGTCGAGCGGCTGGCGCGCGACGACCGGATCGGGCGGGTCGAGGCTTGGGCCCGCCGGCCGCTCGAACCCGCCGGCAAGGTCCGCACCGATGGCGTCGACGTCACCGACGAGGCGTCGATCGAAGCGGCCGCGGCGCGGCTGGAGGAGGGCCCGCTCGACCTGGTGCTGGTCACCACCGGCGTCCTCCACGACGACGCCGGTCTCCGCCCGGAGAAGAGCTGGCGCCAGCTCGACGCCGGCGCGCTCGCGCGATCCTACACGATCAACGCGATCGGCCCGGCGCTGGTGGCCAAGCACCTGCTGCCGCGCCTGCGGCGCGATCACAAGGCCGTGTTCGGCGCGCTCTCGGCCCGGGTCGGCTCGATCGAGGACAACCGCATCGGTGGCTGGTACGCCTATCGGGCTTCGAAGGCGGCGCTGAACCAGATCCTGCGCACCCTCGCGATCGAACTCGCACGCCGCCGGCCCGCGGCGGTCTGCGTCGGGCTCCACCCCGGCACCACCGACACCGCGCTCTCCGCGCCCTTTCAGGCCAACGTCCCGGAGGGCAAGCTGTTCACGCCGGCGTTCGTGGCCGAACGCCTGCTCGCCGTCGTCGACGACCTCGACGCGTCGGCCAGCGGCGGTCTTTATGCGTGGGACGGCGCCCGCATCCCGTTTTGAGCGAGCGAGGGCCGATGGCGATCGCGGTGTTCTACGACCAGACGCAGGCGCGCCACGATCCGGCGTTCTTTCTGGTGCGCGGCCGTCCCCAGCCGAGCCCCGAGCGGGCGGCCCGCGCCGAGGCGCTGCTCGCCGCCGCCACCGACGCCGGTCTGGTGCACCGAACGCCCCCGCCGGCCGGCCCGATCCCGCGGCTGCGCGTCCACGATCCGGCCTATCTCGACTTCCTCGAGACCGGCTGGCGGCAATGGCGGGTCGCCGGTGGTGGCGAGGAGGTGGTCGCCAACGTCCATCCCGCCCGCGCCCACGCCTCCTACCCGCGCGGCATCGTCGGCCGCGCCGGTTGGCACATGGCCGACACCGCCTGCCCGCTCGGGCGACACAGCTTCGAGGCGGCCCGCGCCGGCGCCGACGGGGCGGTCGCCGCGGTGCGGGCGGTCGCCGACGGCGCACCCTTGGCCTACGCCCTCGCCCGGCCGCCGGGTCACCACGCCTTCGCCGACATGGCGGGCGGCTTCTGCTTTTTGAACAACACCGCGATCGCCGCCGCCGAGCTGCGGGCCCGGGGCCACCGCCCGGCGATCCTGGACGTCGACGTCCACCACGGCAACGGGACCCAGGCGATCTTCTACGACCGCGCCGACGTCCTGCACGTTTCGATCCATGCCGACCCGGCCGTGTTCTACCCCTGGTTCTGGGGCTACGCCCACGAGCGCGGCATCGGCAGCGGCGAGGGCTGGACGGTCAACCTGCCCTTGCCCCCGGGTACCGACGACGCCGGGTTTCTGGACGCGCTCGACGGTGCGCTCGCGACCGTCGCCGGGGTCGCGCCCGACGTGCTGGTGGTGGCGCTCGGGCTCGACACCCACGTCGACGACCCGCTGGCGGCGTTCGCGGTCACCACCGACGGCTTCGCCCGCATCGGCGAGCGCATCGCCCGCAGCCGGCTGCCGCTGGTGCTGATCCAGGAGGGCGGCTACCCCTCGCCCGCGCTCGGTCGCAATCTGGGGCGCTTTCTCGACGGCGTGCTCGGGGCGTGATCAGCCGCCGGCGCCGAGCGCGAGGTGGGTGCCCAGCGCGAACAGCGCCACGAACAACAGCGTGCGAAAGCGCCGCTCCGGCAGCCGCCGCCGCAGCCGGCGGCCGACCTCCATGCCGACCAGCGACGGCACGATCGCCACCAGCGAGAGGGCGAGCCACGCCGGGGTCAGCTGCGCGGTCCGGCCGAGGCCGGCGGCGAGGCCCAGGCTGAGGGTCAAGAACACCAGGCCGAGCGCCTGGACGAGCTCGTCGCGGGGGAGCCGCAGCGCCTGCAGATAGGCCACCGCCGGAAGGGTGAAGGAGCCCACCATGCCGGCCACGAGGCCGGCGGTGAAGCCGATCGGCGCGCCCAGGACGCCGTGCCAACGGCCGGGATGGGGCAGGGGAGGGACGACCAGCCCCATGGCGGCGTAGACGGCGAGCAGCACGCCGAGCGCGCGGGTGAGCGTCGCGGCGTCGCCGGCGGCGAGCACGGCGGTGCCGACGAGCCCACCCGGCAGGGCGCAGGCCAGAAGCGGCCACAGCCGACGCAGGAGCGCGCGGAGTCGGCCGCCGGCGAGCGCTTGGGCGACGTTGGTGACGATCGCCGGCACCACGGTGACGGCGATCGCGGGCGCGAGGCCGATCGGAGCCGCGAGCACCGCGACGGTGATGGTCGGAAAGCCGAGCCCGACCACCCCCTTCGCCAGTCCCGCGCCGAGGAACGTCGCGACAACGACGGCCGTGACGCCGGGCTCCGGCCACACCGTCACGGCCCGAGACGACCGTACGCGCAAGATACCGGCGGGGAACCGCCGGGCCGCGCGTACGGGGTCAACGCGGCTTGGTGGGCGTCAGTCGTCGAGTTGTAGATTGGCGGCGGCCATTTTGCCGCCGCGTCCCTTGACCAGTTCGTAGGACACCTTCTGGCCCTCGCTCAGGCCGTCGAGACCGGAGCGCTGGACCTCGGTGATGTGGACGAAGGCGTCCTTGCCGCCGTCGCTCGGTTGGATGAAGCCGTAGCCTTTGGTGGTGTCAAACCACTTCACGGTTCCGGTAGGCATAAGCACGTATCCTGTTTCCACGCGGCTTCCGACCGGCCCTCCGATCGGTGATTACGGCAGTCGATCGTCCCCTTGGAAACGGACACCAAACGGGCAAGCTGACTCCGTGCGTCGCCGCACCTTCGGAGTATCGGGGCAAGTGGAACGGATCGCAAGCGCACTCTCGCCGCCATTCGTGCCACGACGTTAGCTCAAAGTCCGCCCCGCAACAGGCTCTCCAACCGTGCACGCACTTCGCGCAAGCCGAGGGGACGGCGGATGCGCTTGACCGCGGCGGCCTTCGCCTGGTGCAGGTGGGCGATGCGGTCGGTGATGCTCTGGGCCAGGCGGTCCTTCAGATCGGGATTGTCGGCGACGACGGTCTTGAGGGCGTCGAGGCTGACGCGCACGACCGTCGCGTCGGTGGCGGCGGTCACGGTCATCGCCGACGGCTCGCCGGTGATCAGAGAGATCTGTCCGACTGCTTGACCGGCCGGCAACCGCTCGCTCACCAGATCTTGATGGTCGGGGCCGACGACGCTCGCCTCGAGGATGCCGGCGACGATGGCGTACATGGCCTCGGCGACCTCGCCCTCCCGTATCAGCACTTGGCCGGCCTCGACGTCCATGTACCGGCTCGACTGCGCCAGACGTTGGATCGCGACGTCGTCGAGGCCGCTCAACACGTTCATCGCGCGCAGCGCCGCCGCCACCGTCGGCGGGGCGACGTCCGCCGTGCGCGAGATACGGGTGCGGAACTCGGTGATCTCGGGGCCGGGCTCGACCTCCACCCCGCGCAGCGCGGTGTCGATCTCGCGGAACATCTCCTCGCGGCCGCGGAACATCGCCGGGTAATTCGCGAAATGGACCCACACCATGTAGGTGTAGGGGATGGTGGTGGCGTCGGCGAGCCGCACCACCGGTGCCGGCGAGGGCAGCACGTGCTTGCAGCGCAGCACCGCCTCGCGCAGCAGCATCAAGGCGTAGGCCGGCGGGAGGTCGGCGGGGACGCGGACCTGGTACCAGGGGGCGTAGACGCCGGTCGGCTCGTTCAGGTTCTCGAAGGTCTGGCCGGCGAACTTGCTGTTGGGCACCACCACGCGCGTGTTCTGCCACGAGGTCAGCCACACGGCGCGCCAGGTGATGTCGACGACCTGGGCGATGGTGCCGTTCTCGAGCTGGATCCAGTCGCCGACGCGGATCGGTTGTTCGACGCTCAACGCGACGCCCGAGAAGAAGTCGCTCAGCGTGTTCTGCAACGCCAGCGCCACCACCGCGGCGATGACGCCGGTGGAGACCAGCACGCCGGTGATCGAATAGCCCTCGGCCGCGAGAAAGACGGTGGCGCCGACCACCAGGGCCGCGGCGTACATCAGGCCGCGCAGCAGGCGGGTGGCGCCGCGTCGTGCCGCGGCGGCCGCCGTCCCGGCGGATACCCAGATGTCGACGCCGCGCGCGATCAGCCAGGCGGCGACGAGATAGGTGAGCAACAGCGAGCCGTCGCGCACGTAGGGATCGAGTTCCCCGTAGCCCGCCCCGCGCAGGAGCACGCGCAGGAGCGCGCCCGCGATCACGATCGTCGGCGGCAGCAACAGGAAGTCGATCAGCCAGGGCACGAAGGCGGGCAGGGCGTCGCGCAGGGCGCGGCCGCGCCGCAGCAGCCCGCTCAGCGCCCACAAGCCCGTGAAGACGATCAGCACGGCGGCGAGCGCCCCGGCGTCCTCGACGAAGCGGTCGAGCCAGGGTGCGGGGTTGGTCAGCGGGAGTGGCGGCGGGGTTTGCGCGTCCATGGCGGCTTAGGGCACGACGGTGGGATCCACGGCGCCGGGAGACGGGCTCGCCGCCGGCGTGGAAGGTCGCTACATCGCGCCGCATGTCGCGTCCAACCCGTTTCGCTCGGCGTGCGGGGGCGGTCCTGCTCACGCTCGCCGCCATCGGCCTGCCGCCGCCGCTGGGGGCACTGCCGCCGCCCGCCGACCTCACCGGCGAGCCCGTCGGCTTCGCGTCGAGCAGTCCGTTCGTCTTGGCCGAGGCCGCGGCGGGGGCTCCGGCCGTGCGGGCCGAGGCCCGACTGTTCCTGCCGCCGGGCGCTGCCGGGGCCGTTCCGGCCGTGGTCCTGTTGCACGGCGCCGGCGGGGTGTCGTGGGCGCGCGAGTACCGCTACGCCCGCCAACTCGCCGCGCGCGGCTGGGCGGCGCTGGTGGTCGACGTCTTCGGCGCGCGCGTCGAGCCCGGCACCGGCTTCACCGCGCGCCTGTTGAACGTGACCGAGGCGATGTTCCTCGCCGACGCCTATGCGGGCTTGCGCTTTCTGGCCGACCATCCCCGCATCGACGGCGACCGGGTGGCGCTGGTGGGGTTTTCCTACGGCGGGATGGCGGCGGTGTACGCCCTGCACGCCCAGGTCGCCGAGCGCTACGCCGGCGACGGGGCGCGCTTCGCCGCCCACGCCGCCTACTACGCGCCCTGCATCGCCCGCTTCGAGCGGGTCGACACCACCGGCGCCCCGGCGCTGATCCTCTACGGCACCGCCGACGCCATCGTCGATCCCGCCCGCTGCGACGCGGTAGTGGGCGATCTCCGCCGCGGCGGCAGCGCGGTCACGCTCGAGGTCTACGATGGCGCGGCCCACCGCTGGGACGCCGGGCCGAGCGATTGGCGGGCGCCGCGCGGCCTCGCCGGCTGCCGCTTTCGGGTGACGGCGACGGGGCGGGTCCGGGACGCCCGCACCTTCCTCACCCTTGACGGCTATCTGGCCCGCACCGCGGCGCTCGCGCTCTGCGCCGACGACACAGGCTACCGCATCCGCGGCGACCCGGCGGTGAAGGCGCGCTCCGACGCCGCGCTCGAGCGCTTTTTGACGCGGGCTTTCGGAGCGGCCGACGCCGGATGAACGGCTCCGCGCCGCGCCGCGCCCCGACGCGGACGCTCGGCCGCGCGGGGGTGGTGCGGCGGCGATCCGCTCGACGTCCCCTCTCACGACCACGCGTGGGGCTGCCGGTCGCCGACGGACACCGGGCCGTTCGAGACGCCCGCGCTCGAAGGCGTCCAGGCCGCGCTCTCCGGGCTCGCGCTCCCCGAGTCTGCCCGGCGAGCGGGCGGATCGGACGATCAGGTCGAGGACCATCACCGGCACGGGGGCGGTGCGGTGGCGCGGGCGGCGTTCAGCCCTCCGGGTCGGTGAGCCGCGAGGGCATGCGCCGGGTCGCCACCGCGCCCGCGTCGAAGAGCCCCGACTGATCGCCCCAGCCGTCCCAGCCGGGGCGGCTCGCGCGCGCGAACATCTCCAGATACGGCCCCTCGACCAGCCGTTCGATGCGCTCATGGACGAGTTCGGGCTTGCGGGAGTGCTCGCGCCGCGGCGCCACCACCAGCTTCTTGACGTCGCCGTGGAGCCGCTTGGGCTTACCGCGGGTGCCCAACAGGCAGGGCTCCGGGTTGGCGCGGGTCCAGAACCCCATGCCGGTGAAGAAGTCGCGCTCGTCGAACCAGAACTTGCCGCCGGCCTTGGCGTTCAGCTTGGCCCAGTAGAACCCGACGGTCTTGTAGGTGAAGCCCCAGGCCGCCATCACCTCGAGCGCCTGCGGCAGGCAGGGGTCGGTCGCCCACAGCAGGAGCACGGCGTCGGGCGCGGCCCATTCCGCCACCGGCAGCGCCTTGATGCCGGCGAGATCCAAGGTGTCGTAGTGGGCGTCGGCGCTGCGGCCCTTGCCCTTGGCCGAGTAGGTCGAAAACGACCAGGGCGGGTCGGCGTAGACGACGCGGTAGGCCCCGGCTCGGGGCGGCGGTGGCACGGTCGCGGGTTCCTCGTCGGCGGGTGCCCGCCACCGACCACGGCGCGTCGGCGTCGTCAACGGCCGACGCCGGCCGGAACCCGTTCACGCGGCCCCGTGTTGCCCGACCATGGCACAGCACGCGACCCGCCCCACCGTGGTCGAGCGCGTCACCGCGCACATGAACCCGACGGTCTTCTTCGGCTCGGCCGGCCTCGTCGTGGTGTTCGTGCTCACCGGTGGCCTGTTCACCCAGACCGCCGCCGCGGTGTTCGAAGCCACCCAGCACAACATCTCGCGCTTCCTGGGCTGGTATTACGTCCTCGTGGTCTCGGCGTTTCTCGTCGTGCCGGTCACGCTGTTGTTCTTCCCGGTGCGGCGGGTGCGGATCGGGGGGCGTGACGCTCGCCCCGAGTTCTCGCGCTTCGGCTGGTTCACCATGCTGTTCGCGGCCGGGATGGGCATCGGCATCGTCTTCTACGGCGTGGCCGAGCCGCTGCTGCACTACGACAACCCGTTGCGGGCCGAACCGCACAGCCGGGAAGCGCTGTTGGAGGCGATGCGGCTCAGCTACTTCCACTGGGGGCTGCACGCCTGGGGCATCTACATCGTCCTGGCGCTCGCCATCGCCCACGCGCACTTCAACCGCGGGCTGCCGCTGGCGCCGCGCT
>JAAAPF010000332.1 GCA_009908425.1 Alphaproteobacteria bacterium | reverse complement strand
GGCGGCCGGTGGTGCCGCTGCGACGCCGGCGGCGCCCACCCCGCGTCGCCGCCGCCACGCCGTCGTCAGCTCCGCGAGCGAAGCGCCCACGGCAGCGGCGGAGGGCCGGCGCCAAGTGCGGGCGCGGTGCCAGGCCGCGGCGCCACCCGCCTGCAGCCGACCGCCGGTCCAGGCGGCGAGGTGCGCCGTCACCCGGCTGCCGAGCCGCGCGGCGCGCAGGCTCTCGAGCGGGCGCAGGCCGAGCGCGACCAGGGTGGTCGCCACCGCCGCCAGCGTCGTCACCAGGGCGTAGAGCCCACCGCCGAGCGGCAGCGCGAGCCGGGTCCAGAGCTCGTAGCCGACGAGGCCGCCCGGCAAGCCGGTGCTCGCGCTCGCGGCGAGCCCGCCATGGTCGGCGAGGGCCGCGGGCACCGCCAACAGCGCCAGGGGCAGGAAGGTGAAGGGCAGCAGCGGGCGCGGATGCGGCGCCAGCAGCACCACCCGCATCGCCCAGGCCGCGACCGTGAGCGGCGCCAGCCAGGCGGCGTGGCCGAAGAGCTGGAACAGGAGGTCGCTCACCACCGCCCCGCCCGCGCCGAGCGGATTGCTCACCGGCGCCGCCGTCGCCTGGTTCCAGCTCGGATCGGCCGGGTCGTGAAAGCCGAGCGCCACGGCGAGCGCGAGCGCGGCCACGAAGGCCGCGCCGCCGGCGGCGCGGACGGAGCCGCGGGCGGCCGCGGTGAGCAGCGGACGGCTGACGATCGGCGTCTCGGCGAAGCTGGCCAAGGCGAAGCTCCTTCAGGCGGCGGGATCGACGTGGCGGACCAGGGCGTCGACGGCGGTTAGCGTGGTCGCGAGGTCGTGCACGAGGGCGAGTCGGAGGTAACGGTCGCCGGGCGTGCGGCCGGCGGCGTCGGCCATGGCGAGGTAGCGCCCGGGCAACACCTTCACGCCGGCGCGCTCGAAGAGCGTGCGGGCGGCGCGCTCGCCGTCGCCGACGTCGAGCCACAAGAAGAAGCCGCCGTCGGGGCGAAAGGCGCCGAAGCGGCCGTCGAGCCGGGCGAGCGCGGCGTCGACGCGCTCGGTGTAGCCGCGGCGGATGGCGGCGACGTGGTCCTCGTCGTCGAACAGCCCGACCGCGGCGTGCTGCAGCGGTCGCGGGATCGTCGCCGCGCCGTAGCGGCGGACCTTGAGGGTGTCGGCGAGGACCGCGGCGTCACCCGCCACGAAGCCGACCCGCAGCCCGGCGGCGTTCGAGCGCTTGGAGAGCGAGTTGACGACGACGAGCCGCTCGAAGCGGCCGTCGGCCGCCGCCAGCGCGCCCGTCGGCGGGCCGCCGTGCCAGATCTCCGAGTAGCATTCGTCGGCGACGAGGACGAAGTCGTGGGCGCGGGCGAGCTCCAGGGCCCGCCGCCAGTAGGCGGCGTCGGCGGCGCGACCCTGCGGGTTGCTGGGGGCGCAGAGGTAGAACAGCCGCGTGCGCGCGAGCGTCGCCGCGGGGATCGCGTCGAGGTCGGGCAGAAAGCCGGTGGCGGCGTCGGCGGGAAGCGGCACCGGCTCGGCGCCGGCCATCACCGCCGCCCCCAGATAGACCTGGTAGAGGGGGTTGGGCATCAGCACTGCCGGCGGCGGGCCGGCGGGCGCCGCTTCGACCAGGACGTTCGCCAACAGGTACAGCGCCTCCTTCGTGCCGGCGACCGGCAGGATCTCGCGCTCGGCATCGAGCGTAACACCGTAACGTCCATTCAACCATCGCGCGATCGCCGCGCGCAACTCCGGGGTTCCCGCCGGCGGCGGGTAGCTCTTGAAGTCGGCCGCCGTATCGGCGATGCGGTCGATCAGCCAAGCCGGCGGGTCGCCCTTGGGATCGCCGATCGAGAGGTCCGGCCCCGGGGCCGTCGGCCGGACGTCGGCGAGCAGCCGCGCCAGGCGCTGAAACGCGAACTCCTCCAGCCGAGCGATACGCGAATGGCTCATCATCGCCGTGCGGTTTGCGACCACCGATCGAGTGACGTATTAACCGGGTGCGCCAACCTACCTCAACGGCGAAGTTTTCAAAGCCGCGAGCGTTCGAGGGCCGGGGGCCGGGGCGGCGGGCCCGAACCGGCCGTCCGCCGACGCGGCAAGCGATCGGCCGGCGGTGGTCGGACGTGGCGCGTCGGCGCGCCGGCGCGGCGACGGGAACGGCCGCGGCGCGGCGGCATTGGGCGGCGAAGTGGCACCACGGGCGAGGACGTCGATGCACGTGATCGAGGCCAACGGGGCGCGGCTGCCGGCGCTCGGGTTCGGCACCTGGACCCTCACCGGCGACACCGCGCAGGCGATGGTCGAACGGGCGCTGGCCGCCGGCTTTCGCCATCTCGACACCGCGCAGATGTACGGCAACGAGGTCGAGGTCGGCCGCGGTCTCGCCGCCGCCGGCATCCCCCGCGACGAGGTCTTCCTCACCACCAAGCTCTGGCCCGACGACCACGCCCCGACGCGCCTGACGGCGGCGGCGCAGACGAGCGTCGACCGGCTCGGCACCGTCCCCGACCTCTTGATGCTGCACTGGCCCAGCCAAGAGGTGCCGATCGCCGACACCGTCGAAGCGCTCGGCACCGTGCTGACGCGAGGCCTCGCCCGCCATGTCGGCGTCAGCAACTTCACCACGGCGCTCCTGCGCGAGGCCCTGCGACCCGGCGTGCGGCTGGCCTGCAACCAGGTCGAGTACCATCCCTTCCTGGCCCAGGACGCGGTGCTGAAGGCCACCCGCGCCGCCGGCATGGCGCTCACCGCCTACTGTCCGCTCGCCCGCGGCCGGGTCGCCGAGAGCGAGGTCATCCGTGGCATCGCCGAGCGCCACGGCGCCAGCCCGCAGCAGATCGCGCTGGCCTGGCTGGTCAACCAGGACGGCGTCGCCGCCATCCCGCGCACCTCGAACCCCGAGCGGCTCGCCGCCAACCTCGCCGCCGCCGACCTCGTGCCGAGTGCCGAGGAGATGGCGGCGATCCACGCCCTCGGGCGCGAGCGCTACCGCATCTGCGACTTCGACTTCGCACCCGCCTGGGACGCCGGCTGACGCGGATCGGTCGAGCCGGCGAGCCGGCGCGAGCGTCGAAGCGGCTGGACTCAAGCACCGGTTCGCGCGATGTCGCGCGGGCGCACGGGCGGCGCCACCCCTCGCGGTCGCGCTCCGGCCTGGCGCGGACGTCAGAACTCGGAGACTTCGTCATGGCCGTGCCCGGCTCCCTCCTCGTCGCGTCGCGCCGGCTCGCGCTCCTGGTGGTGGGTTGGCTCGTGTTCGCCACGACCGCCGTCGCCCAGACCGCCGATTGGGACGGCGTGTGGGACAGTCGCTGGCGCGACGGCGGGGCCACGCTCTACCTCCAGCAGGACGGCGACCAGGTCACCGGGACCTATCCGACGATCGACGGCACCATCCGGGGCGAGGTGCGGGGACGCCTCCTGGTCGGGGATTGGCGCGATGCCGCCGGCAGCGGCAGCTTCGTGTTCTCCCTCGCGCCCGACGGCGAAAGCTTCAGCGGCCGCTTCGGGACGGGCGAGTGGTGGACCGGCGTGCGCACGGTGGTGGAGCCCGTCCGCGGCGAGTTGCGGGCCGACGCCTCGACCCCGCGCACCGCCTTTCGGTCGTTCGTGGTCGCCGGCAACGCCGCCCGCGACGGGCGCTTGGACCGCATGGGGCCGGCGCTGGCCGTGCTCGACTTCCAGGAGTTGCCCGCCGAGCGCGCCGCCACCCCGGTCGACCGCCTCAAGCTGGCGCGGGAACTGTTTCAGATCATCGATCAGCTGACGTTCCGGGTCTGGGAGGTGCCGGTCCCGGCCGAGGGTGAGGGCGCGGTGACGGCGACACTGCATCAGGCCGGCACCGACGAGAGCTTCCGCTTGCGGTTCCGCTACGGGGTGCGGGCGAACGGGGCGGCCGGCTGGTTCATCGTCATGCCCGAGCCCGGGGTCATGGACCGGGCGCTGGAACGTCTGCTGGCGCATCGCGGTGGCGAGCTTCCCCACGAGCGGGCCCACCACGAGCTCGGTTCGCCGCGTGCCACGATGCGGACCTTCATCGAGCAGTACGGCGTTTGGGAGGACACCGGCGACAGCGAGCTGTTGTTCCGGACGTTGAACCTCGGCCGCATCGGGCCGACGGCGCGCGACGACGAGGCGGCGCTGCGCGCGCAGTACCTCAAGCAGGTGATCGACCGCGTCGGCTACGTGTTGTGGCAGGAGATCCCGGACAATCCCGACCGCGACGGGGTGTACACCCACTTCATCCATCCCGAGGGCCGCATCGAGATCGGGCCGGTGACGACGGAGGACGGCGAGCGCATCTGGCAGTTCACGCCGGCGACCCTGGCCGCCGCGCGTCCGCTGTACATCGCGCTCGAGGACATGCCGCTGGACGTCGGTGTCGACTTCGATACCTCGTCCGTTTTTCTGCAGATCCGCGACCAGGTTCGCGCGTTCGACCGCCGCCTGTTGAGCACCATCGGCGGCGTGGAGATCTGGCAAGGTGTGGCGCTGGTCGGGTTTCTGTTGGCGAGCGTGGCGGTGAGCTGGCTCGTCGCGGCGGGCTTGTTCCGGGTCATCCTGCGGGTGCGTCGCGAGCCCGACGCCACGATGGGGGTGCGCACCCGCTTCGTGCTGCCGTTGCAGGTCTTGCTGATCGCCGGCTTCGGGTTGTTCGCGGTCCGCGTTCTCGGCTTGCCGGAGACGGTCGACGTGCCGTTGCGCATCGTCTTCGGCGTGCTGCTGTCGCTGGCCGGCGGGTGGTTCGCCTACAACCTCGTCGACCGGATCGGCCGCGCCGCCAGCACGGCATCGGAGGGGTTCGGCTATCGCGACGAGATGCTGCAGTCCATCGCCATCGCCCTCGCCAAGGTGGTGGTCGTCATCGGCGCGATCCTGCTGCTCGCCGAGGTGCTGTCGATGCCGTGGCAAGGGGTCGTCGCCGGCCTCAGTATCGGCGGTCTCGCCATCGGCCTGGCGGCGCGCTCGACCCTCGAGAACTTCATCGGGGGGCTCACCCTGTTGGCCGACAAGCCCATCCGCGTCGGCGACTTTTGCCAGTTCGGCGGCCAGCTCGGCACGATCGAGGGTCTGGGCCTGCGCTCGGTCAAGGTGCGCTCGCTCGACCGCACCGTGGTCACCATCCCCAACGGCGAGTTCGTCAACCTCTATCTCGAGAACTATTCGCGCCGCGACAGCATCCTGTTGCGGACCACGCTCCAGCTCCGCTACGAAACCACCCCCGACCAGCTGCGCTGGGTGCTCACCCAGCTCCGCAAGCTGTTCCTGCAGCACCCCGCCGTCCTGGCCGAGCCGTCGCGCGCCCGCTTCGTCGGCTTCGGAGCGCACTCGCTCGACATCGAGCTCTTCGCCTACGTCGACACCCACGACTACAACACGTATTTGGCGATCCAGGAGGACCTGTTTCTGCGGATGATCGACATCGTCGAGCATTCGGGTACCGGCTTCGCCTTCCCCTCCACCGTCAACTACCTCACGCGCGACAAGGGCGTGGACCCCGAGCGGCGGGAAGAGGCCGAGGCCTCGATCGCCAACCTGCGCGAGCAGGACCGGCTGCCGTTCCCCGACTTCGACGAGGACGAGCGTTGGGACATGTTCAACCAGCTGGAATATCCGGCCCCCGGCTCGCCCCACAGCCGCCGCGCCCACGAGCGCCGCGTGACCGCCGGCGAGTGACGTCGTCCGGGCGACGGCGGGCGCGCGCCGGGGTCGTGCCCCTCACTCCGGGGGCAGGACCGTGCGGCGGTCGAAGCTGGACACGTTCGAGCGGTCGACGATCTGCAGATTGGGGCGCAGGTCGATCAGATGCGGTCGCTGCTCGATCGCGCGCACCGCGAGATCGACCGCGATGCGCCCCTGCGTCACTACCTTGTCGTTGACCGCGGCGAACACCCGGTCCGCCTCGAGCCCGGCCAGCATCGAGGACGTCAGCGTCAACGCCACCAACTCGACGGCGCCGGCGGAGAACTCGGCGGCGAGTTCCTCCGCCGCGATCTGAATGGTCTTAGCGCCGCCGACCAGCGCATCGAAGCTTTCGACCTCGTCCACCGCTTCGCGGATCGCGCGGCGGATCTCGCGATCGCTCAACCCGATCGCTTCGGCATGGACGATCTCGATCGCGCCGGCGGCGATGCCGGCGCGGAACCCCCGATCGATGTCGCGCGCCACCGCCGACCCGCGCGGGCCGTAGAGCCAGACGACCTCGGCGGTCTCGGCGCCGGCCGGGTGGCGTTCGCTCAGAAACCCCCCGGCCGCGCGGCCGACGCCGGTACGGTCGGTGACGATGCGGGCGGTGACGGTGTCGTCGCCGGAGCCGGTCACCATGTCGATGACCGGCAGGTCCCGCGCCCGGGCGCGGCTCAGCGCTGCGCCGAGCGCGTCCTCGGCCACGGCGGCGACGAGGAGCGCGTCGGGCTCGCCCTCGAGGCAGCTTTCGAGCAGCGCCAGTTGCGCCTCGGCGTCGAATTCGTCGACCGCCGCGAGCTCGAGCGACAAGCCCTGCCGCGCCGCCTCGGCGGCGAGGCCGCCGGCGAGGGCTTGGAAATACTCGAAGCGTTGCGGCGGCACGACCGCGCACAGATTCCAAGGCTCGGCCGCACGGTCGAGCGGCATGTAGTCCAAACGGGTGTACGTCCCGCCCGGGTAGAAGGGCGGGCGGCGACGCTCGACGGACTGCGGATACCAGACGTCCGTCGCCTCGGCGGTGGCGTCGGCCACGGCCGCTTCGCCCGGCGCCGCCGCCGCGGGCGCGCCGTCAGCGTTCTGCGCCTGGACCTCCGTGGCCGCGGCGGCGGCGAGCCCGGCCGCCATCGTCCACACGCATATCTTTTGCCGCATCGGCTCCCTCACCCGCTCCCGTTCGAGGCGGGTTCTAGGCCCGGGCGGCAGCGCGGCCAAGGTGTTAAAGCCGCTTGAGCCTCCGCCGCTTGCGCCGACGCCTAAGCCGGTCGCGCCGTCCGTTCCGCCGAACGTGCCCACCGGGCGAGCGCGAGCTGACCGACGACGAGGGGGGCGAGGCTGCCGAGCAGGACGGCGGTCCAGCCCGCCGCGGAGGGCGGCACCGTTTCGAGCGCGGTGGCGATCGGCGGCACGTAGAGGGCGGCGGCGAGCAGGGCCACGCCGAGCGCGATCGCCGCCCAGGCGAAGGGGTTGCGCAGCACCGGGTCGCGCGTCAGCGGCTCGCGCGCGTCGCGCATGTTGAAGGTGTGCCAGAGGCGGGCGAGCGTGAAGGTCGCGAAGGAGAGCGTGACGGCCTCGGCGTGATCCATGCCCGCGATCAGGAGCGCCCAAGCGAAGACGGCGAGCGCGGCGCCGCCGATGACCAGCCCGAAGCCGCCGACGGCGAGCCAGTGCCCGCGCGTCATGATGGCTTCCTCGGGGTCGCGCGGCGACCGGTCCATGCGCTCGCCGCCCTTGGCGACGCCGAGCGCCAGGGCCGGGAACACGTCGGAGACGATGTTGATGTAGAGGATCTGAAGCGGCAGCAGCGGCAGCGGGGCGTCGAGCACCGCCACCGCCGAGACCGCGAAGATCTCGCCGGCGTTGCCCGACAGCATGTAGAGGATGAAGCGGCGGATGTTGGCGAAGATGGCGCGGCCCTGGGCGATCGCCGCGACGATGGTGGCGAAGCTGTCGTCCTTGAGCACCATGTCGGCCGCCTCCTTGGCGACCTGGGTGCCGCGGCGGCCCATGGCGACGCCGATGTCGGCGGCCTCCAGCGCCGGGGCGTCGTTGACGCCGTCGCCGGTCATCGCCACGCGCTCGCCCGCCCCCTGAAAGGTCTCGATGAGATCCAGTTTCTGACCGGGATCGACCCGCGCGAACACCACCGTCGCCAGCACGTCCGCGCGCTCGGCGTGGGCGAGCTCGCGTCCCGTCATGATCGCCGGTTCGCCGTCGTCGACGAGGCCGACCTCGCGGGCGATGGCGACGGCGGTCTCGGGTTGATCGCCGGTGATCATGACGACGCGGATGCCGGCGCGCCGGCACTCGGCCACCGCCTCGCGCACGCCCGCGCGCGGCGGGTCGAGCAGCCCGACCAGCCCGAGAAAGGTGAGATCGCGGTAAGGCTCCGCGCCGACCTCGGCGACCCGCTTCTCGGCCAGCGCCAACGCCCGCAGCCCGTCGCGGGCGAGCGCGGCGGTGCGCTCACGCCAGGCCTCGCGGGCGGTGTCGTCGAAGGCTTGCGCGCCATCGCCCGCGCGGACCTGCGTCGAGACCGCCGCCACCGCTTCCGGCGCCCCCTTCACCGCGACGCGCAGGTCGCCGTCGGTGCCGTGGAAGGTCGCCATCATCTTGGTCGCGGGATCGAAGGCGACCCGACGCCGCTCGGGCGCCGCCTCCAGGAGCGCGCGGCGGTCGACGCCGGCGGCCGCCGCGCCGGCGATCAAGGCGAGCTCGGTCGGATCGCCTTCGCCCGCCGGCTGGTGCGCCTCCCAGTCCAGCGTCGCGGTGTTGCACGCGGCGGCGACCTCGAGGGCGTGCCGGATCGCGCCGTCGTCCGGCAGGGCTCCGTCGTCGGCGGGCGCCAGGCGCGCCCGGCCGCGGGGATCGGCGGTGTCGGCGAGCACGACGTCGCCGTCGGGCAGGGCGAGGCGGGCGAGCGTCATCCGGTTCTCGGTGAGCGTGCCGGTCTTGTCGGTGCCGATGACGGTGACCGCGCCCAGGGTCTCGACCGCGGCGAGCCGCTCGATGACGGCGTTGCGCCGGGCCATCCGCCACATGCCGCGGGCGAGCGCGATGCTGGCGACGACCGGCAGGCCCTCGGGCACCGCCGCGACCACCAGGGCGACACCGGTCTCGATCATCAGCTCGAGATCGCGGCCGACCACGACCCCGATCGCGCCCACCGCCGCCGCCACCGCCAGGATCACCGCCAAGAGGCGCTGGGCGAGGCGGTCGAGGCGCTGTTCCAAGGGCGTCGCCGCGCTCTCGGCGCCGGCGGCCAGCGCCGAGATGCGGCCCAGCTCGGTCGCCCGACCGGTGGCGACGACCACGCCCGTGCCGGCGCCGTTGGCCACGGCGGTGCCCTTGAAGGCGACGCAGCTGCGCTCGGCGAGCGGCGTCTCGGCGGCGACCGCCTCCGGCGTCTTGCCGACCGGGACGGCCTCGCCGGTGAGGCTCGATTCGTCGACGTGCAGGCCGTTGGCCTCGCACAGGCGCAGATCGGCGGGGACGACCTCGCCCGCGGCCAAGAGCACGACGTCGCCCGGCACCAGACCGTCGGCGTCGATCCGCCGGACCCGGCCGTCGCGGCGCACGCGCGTGGTGGTCCGTTCCATCGCGCGCAGCGCCGCCATCGAGCGCTGCGCGCGCCACTCGGTGACGAAGCCGATGGCGACGTTGATGCCGAGCGCCACCAGGATGGCGACGGCCTGCACCACCTCGCCGAAGGCGAAGGAGAGCCCGGCGGAGAGCGCGAGCAGCAGGAAGACGAGGCTCTTGGCCTGATCGGCGAGGATCGTCCACGCGTTGGCGCCGGCGCGCTCCTGCAACCGGTTGGGCCCGTGCCGTTCCCGCCGGCGGCGGGCCTCCGCCGCCGCGAGCCCGCGCGCGAGCTCGACGTCGAGGGCGCGGAGCACCGCTTCGTTGCTCGCCGCGTGCGGCGTGTCGAGGGCGCTCACCCCACGGTCCCTTGCGTCGAAGCGGCCGGGTCGCTTGGCTCGGCGGGGTCGGGGGGCGTGCGGTGAGGCGACGGACGATGGTCGAGATCGGGATTGCGGCCGCGGTGCTCTACGCCGCGGCGGTGGGTGCGCTGTTCGTCATGCAGGACGCCATGCTGTTTCCGCGCGAGCGGACGGCAGCGCCGGCCGACCCGCTGCCGGCGGCGGCCGAGCACTGGACGCTCACCAGCGACGACGGCGCCACCCTGCACGGGGTGCACATCCCGGCGCCGGCGGGCGCCACGCCGATCGTCCTGGGCTTTCCCGGCAACGCCTGGAACGCCCAGGACTTCGCCGTTTTCCTGCACGAGCGCCTGCCGCGCGCCGACGTCGTCGCCTTCCACTACCGCGGCTACGCCCCGAGCGAGGGGCGGCCGAGCGAGCGCGCGCTCGTCGCCGACGCGCTCGCCCTCACCGACCGGCTGCGGGCGCGCTGGCCCGAGCGGCCGCTCGTGGTGGTCGGCGCCAGTCTGGGCGCGGCCGTGGCCGCCGCGGTGGTCGCCGAGCGCGAGGTCACCGGGGCGGTGTTGATCACGCCGTTCGATTCGGTCCGCGCCCTCGCGCGGGAACGCTATCCGTGGGCGCCGGTGGGCCTCTTGCTGCGCCATCCCTTCGACAGCGCCGACCGGCTCGCCGACGCCGACGAGCCCGTGGCGGTGATCAGCGCCGGGCGCGACGAGCTGGTCACGCCGGCGCGCACCGCGGCCCTGGTGCGGCGGATCCCGCGGTTGACCGATCACCGCGTCTTTGCCGACGACGACCACCAGAGCCTCTACGACGATCCGCGTTTCGGCCCGGCGCTCCGCGACGCGGTCGACGCCGTGACGGCGGCTCACGCGCGGCGGTCGAGCGGGACGTAGTGGCGTTTCTCGGCGCCGGTGTAGAGCTGGCGCGGCCGGTCGATCCGCCGCTGCGGCGCCTCGACCATCTCCTTCCAGTGCGAGATCCAGCCGACGGTGCGGCCGACCGCGAACAGCACCGAGAACATGGTTTCCGGAAAGCCCAACGCCCGCATCGTGACCCCCGAATAGAAGTCGACGTTGGGGAACAGCTTCTTCTCGATGAAATAATCGTCCTCGAGCGCGATCCGCTCCAGCTCCATGGCGATGCCGAGCAGCGGCTCGTCCCGGATGCCGAGCTCGTCGAGGACCTCGTGGCAGCTCTGGCGCATGATGGTCGCGCGGGGGTCGTAGTGCTTGTAGACGCGGTGGCCGAAGCCCATCAGGCGGAACGGGTCGCTCTTGTCCTTGGCGCGGGCGATGTATTCCGGGATACGCTCCTTCGAGCCGATCTCGCGCAGCATCGCCATCACCGCCTGGTTGGCGCCGCCGTGAGCGGGGCCCCAGAGCGAGGCGATGCCCGAAGCGATGCAGGCGAACGGGTTGGCTCCCGAGGAGCCGGCGATGCGCACCGTCGAGGTCGAGGCGTTCTGCTCGTGGTCGGCGTGCAGGATCAGGATGCGGTCCATCGCCCGCGCCAGCACCGGGTTGGGCTCGTAATCCTCGGCGGGCACGCCGAAGGTCATGAACAGCAGGTTCTCGGCGTAGGTGAGGTCGTTGCGGGGATACATGTAGGGTTGGCCCACCGACGACTTGTACGCCATCGCCGCCAGGGTCGGCATCTTGGCCACCAGACGGTGGGCGGCGATCAGGCGCTGGCGCGGATCGGCGATGTCAGTGGTGTCGGGGTAGAACGCCGAGAGCGCGCCGACCACGCCGCACATGATGGCCATCGGATGGGCGTCACGCCGAAAGCCGCGATAGAAGTACCGCAACTGCTCGTGCACCATGGTGTGGTGCGTAATGATGTCGTCGAACTCCGCCTTCTCCGCCGGCGTCGGCAGCTCGCCGTGCAGCAGCAGATAGCAGACCTCGAGATAGTCGCTGTCGGCGGCCAGTTCCTCGATCGGATAGCCGCGGTGCAATAGGATCCCGTTCTCGCCGTCGATGAAGGTGATGCGCGATTCGCAGCTACCGGTCGAGGTGAAGCCGGGGTCGAAGGTGAAGTGACCGCTCTTGGCGTAGAAGTTCTGGAAATCGATCACACTCGGCCCGAGCGTGCCGTCGAAGACGTCCAGCTCCCAACTGTCGCCGCTGCGCTGATCGCTCAGCGTCATCCGGCCTGCGGCTGCGCGCGAGCCGCTCGAACTGCCCGCCATCACGTTCCTCCCCCGGCGCCGCCGCCGGCGCGGACCGGCGGCGGAATGCAAACGACGCGCCATTCAACCCCGCGGTGGCGCCCGCGGTTCCGGTCCGCGGCCTTCACGCCCCGGCGGCGTCCACCGCTACCACCGTCGGTTGCTTGAGCGGCACGGTCTTGCGCACACCGGGCTCGAACTCCTCGATGCGGCCCGCGACCTCCACCGGGATGCGCTCGGCGCGGCGCTGCCAGCGGATGTCGAACTCGAGCGTCAGCGTGTCGGGCGTGGCCTCCAGCATGATCCAGTGCCCGAAGACCTGCAGTGCGGTCGCGATCCGGCGGATCGAGCCGACCAGGCTGGGATCGAAGATGAGCTTGCCGTCGCGCGCCTGTAGGCCGGTGAGCCCGCGCTGGACGAGGTCGACGGTGCCGGCCATCAGCCCGAGATGGATGCCCTCGGCGGTGGTGCCGCCCTGGATGTCGCCGACGTCGCTGTTGAGGGCGGTCAGGAGGTACTCCCAGGACTGATCGGGGCGATGCCGCGCCAGCACCCAGGCGTGGACCAGAAAGCTCAGGGTCGACCCGTGCGACGTCCGCGCCAGGTAGTAGTCGACGTTCTTGAGCCAGTGCTCGGCCGAGAACGGATAGCCCAGGCGCTGGAAGCGCGCCTCCATCTGCGGCTGATCGAACAGGTAGAACAGCATCAAGGCGTCGGCCTGCTTGGCGAGCTTGTAGCGGTCGGCGCTGTCGCCTTCGGCCTCCAGGATGCGGTCGAGGCGTTGAATGTTGCCGTACTTCTCGCGGTAGCCCTCCCAGTCGAACTCCAGGAGGTTGTCGTAGCCCTCGAACTGGCTGATGACGCCGTCGGCGTGGAAAGGCACGTACATCCGCCGGCTGAGCCGATCCCAGCGGTCGCGCTCGGCTTCGGTGATGCCGAGGCGTTGGACGAGGTCGCGGCGCGGCTCGTCGTCGAGCGCCTCGACCACCTGGAGCGCGGTCTCCATCAGCCAGGAGACCATGACGTTGGTGTAGGCGTTGTTCCGGAGCCCGTGCTCCTCCGCGTCGGGATAGGACTCGTGGAACTCGTCCGGCCCCATAACCCCATGGATCTCGAAGCGACCGCCGTCGCGAGCCTCGTTCCACTGCGCCAGCGAGGCGAAGTAGCGCGCGATCTCGATGATGACGTCGGCGTTGCCGGTCTCGAGCGCGGCCCGCTCGCCGGTGAGCTGGTAATGCGCCCACATGTTGTAGGCGATGGCGAGGTTGACGTGGCGCTGCTGGGCGCTGGCGTCCGGCACCCAGCGGCCCGAGCGCGGGTTCAGGTGCATCACCTGGCTCTCCTCGCGGCCGTCGCTGCCGCTCTGCCAGGGATAGGTCGCGCCGCCGTGGCCGGCGTGCTCCGCCGCCCAACGCGCCTTCCTGAGGCGATGGTAGCGGTAGCGCAACAGCGCCCGGCTGATGTCCGGGTAGTGGGTGTCGATGAACGGCAGGATGTAGAGCTCGTCCCAGAAGATGTGGCCGCGATAGGCCTCGCCGTGCCAGCCCCGCGCCGGGGCGCCGGCGTCGACGTCGAGGGTGTGCGGCGACACGCTCTGGATCAGCTGGAAGATGTGCAGCCGCACGATCATCTGCAGCTGCGGATCGTCCGATTCCGCCTGGACGTCGAAGCGGCCCCAAAGCCCGTTCCAGGCGTGGGCGTGCTTGTCCACGAGCTCGTCGAAATCGGACGCGACGTCGACGAGCTCGCGGGCCGCGAGGCCGGGCTCGGAGATCGCCTTGTCCTTCGAGCTGTAGAGCGCGGCGACCTTCTCCACCCGGGTCGGCTCGCCCTCGTCGGCGTGGAAGGTGAAGATCTGGCGCGGACAGCCGGGCTCGTCCGCCGGCGTCATCTGCACCTCCATCCGCCGGCCGTCGCGGAAGAGGCGGGTGCGGGCGGCCTCGCCGACGCGCAGCTTGGACTGGTTGGTCTCGACGGTCACCGCCAGCATGTCGTCGCCGGTGAGATCGCCCGAGAAGTGCCGGTCATCGAGGACGTCGAGGTGGCGGCTGGCGAGCTGGCGGTAGCGCTTGACCCCCCAGTTGATGACGCGGCCGTCGAGGGCGGAGGCGACCTCGATCGGCCCGGCCCAGTTCTCGGGCGTGATCTTGAGCTCGATGGCGGCGAGATGGGGGTCGGCCATGCTGACCAGCCGGCGCTCCTCCACCACCGTCTCGCGTTGGCCGTGGTCGCGCACCCGCATGACCAGGCTCGCGACCCCGCTCTTGAGGTCGAGCTCCTGGCGGAACGACAGCACCTCGTAGGTTTCCAGCGACAGCCACTCGCCGTCGGCCGGCCTGAAGGTCAGACACAGCCAGTTCGGGAAGTTGACCAGGTCCTCGTTCTCGACCTCGCGGTCCGAGATCGGGGTGACGGCGCGGTTGTAGCCGCCGGCCAGGTAGGTCCCCGGGTAGTGGGTGTCGTCGGCGGTTTCGAACGCGAAGGCGCCGCGCGAGCAGAAAAAGCCGTTGCCGAGCGTGCACAACGCTTCGCGCAGTCCCTGTGCCTTCGGATCGTAGGCCTCGTAGACCAGGCTCCAGTCGCCCATGGTCGTTGCCCTCGTTCGTTGCGGTGGTGTCCAGCGCCCGCCGCGGCGTTACGGCGTCAGACGCACGAGCAGCGTCAAGAGTTCGTCGGTGTCGTGGACCCGAAAGCTGGCCGCGGTGCGCCGCCCGGTGCTGTCGTCCTCGCGATCGGCGACGATCACCGACACCCCCCGACCTTGCAGAGCGGCGAAGGCGTCCTCGTCGGTGACGTCGTCGCCGAAGAACATCGGCACCAGGTCGGGCCCCTCCATCTCCAGAGCCTTCAGCAACCACAGTACCGCTTTGCCCTTGTCCCAGTCCAGCTTGGGCTGCAGTTCGAAGACCTTCTTGCCGGTTTTCTCCTTGATGTCGTCGTGGTCGGCTTCCACGGCATCCAGGACCTCGCGGAAACGGGCGTAATCGGCGTCGGCGACGTTGCGGTAATGGGCGGCGATGGAAAATTTTTTGCGCTCCACCTGCGCGCCGTCGATCGGTTCGAAGCCCGTCGCGAGCCGGCGCTCGACCTCGTCCAGCAACGGCGCATAGTCGCCGCCGATCGGGTTCTCCACCCGCTCGCCCGAGGGCACGACGATGTCGAAGCCGTGGCTGCCGACGTAGATGACGTCGTCGAGGCCGACCAGCTTCTCGACGTCGGGACGGTCGCGGCCGCTGACCACGGCCACCGGCAGTTGTTTGGCCATGGCGTCGACCACGGCGCGGCCGCGCTCGGACAGCACCGCCATCTCCGGGCGCTGGACGATCGGTGTCAGCGTGCCGTCGTAGTCCAAAAAGACCGCCGGGCGTCGGCCGGCGAGGGCGGCGGTCAGATGGTCGAAGCGTTCGAGTGCGTGCGGTACCTGCTCGACCGGGCGCAGGGTCGCGTCGTCGGCGTGGCTCGCCATGGAGATCCCCCCAATGTCACGGACGGTGACCGCGGCATGATTTGCCCCGAGCATCCGCGCTTTGAACCAGATGTCGATGCTGCGATCGGCCACCATGGCCGTCGGACGCCATCCTTCGGGATCCGACCAAGGCACGATCTGCGCCCTCGGGCCGACCTCCCGCCGCGCCACCGTCGTGCTATCACGACCGCGCGGGTCGAGTGGAGGGGCCACGGCGCGTCATGGGCGGCGAACTGGTGAACACGAACGACGCTCCCGTCGCCGTCGCGGAGCGGCGGCGCCGGCGCCTCGCGCGCCCGGGCGTGCCCCTTCGCACCGCGCTCGCACCGATCGCGGTGTCGGTCGCGAGCCACCGCGCCGGCGTCGACCGGCGCGCCGGGTTCGAGGCGGACCGCGGCGATGACGCCGCACGCGCCGCCGTCGACGAGACCCCGCGCGTCGCCGGCGACGCCGCGATCGGGGAGGCCGCCGTCGCCGCTCTCGCGGCGCGACGGGACGACCCGTGACGCCGCCGTTGATCGACCCGCGCGAGGGCGACGTCGAGGACGACACCTCCAGTCCTCGCGGGCGCTCGTTGCTGGCCATCACCGGCAGTCTGGTGGCCGAGATCAGCCCGGCGAAGCTCGCCCTCGCCGCCGGCGTCCTGGTCGTCGTGCCGGGCGCGCTCTTGGGCATCACCCCGCTGGTCGTCGGCGGCTGGCTGGCGACGCTGTCGGGGCAGGTGGCCTCGGCCGCGGGCCTGGTGGCGGTGCCGGTGGTGGTGGCGGTGGCCGCCGTCGGGTGGCTCGGCGGCCGGCCGCTGCTCCGACTGGCGGAGCGTAGCTTCTGGTCGCTCAACGCGCTCACGGTGCAGCCCGGCTACGCCCTCTTCCGCGAGGCGCTGCGCCACGGCGTCGAGCGGGTGGTCGCCCAGCGGGGCAGCCGCGACGAGCTCGCCCGCACCCGCGCCGCGAGCGCGGCGGTCGCCGGCCTGCTCGCCAGTGCCCTCGCCGTCGCCGTCTTCGTTCTGGCGTGGCCGTCGACCCGCTGGATCGGCGTTCCCGTCGACCTCGCCGACCCGCTTCGGCTGGTCGAGCCGGCGCTCTACAACACGCTCGCGCTGTTGAGCGGGTATCTGGCCTTGGCGTCGCTCGGCTGGGGGCTCGCCGACGCTACCATGGCGCAGCCCCGCGGCGTCGCGCGTTTCGACGTCCCGGCCGAGGGTGCGCAGCGATGGCGGGTGGCGCATCTCTCCGACCTCCACACCGTCGGTGGCCCCTACGAGTTCCGCCTGGAGAGCGGCCGCGCCGGCCCCCGCGGCAACGACCGACTGGAGGGGGCGCTGCGCCGGGTCGACGCCTGCCACGCCGCGCGGCCGCTGGATCTGGTGCTGGTCACCGGCGACATGACCGATGCCGGCCGGTCGACCGAATGGGCGGCGTTCCTCGACGCGCTCGAGCGCCGTCCGGGCGTGCGCGAGCGCACCCTGCTCCTGCCCGGCAACCACGACTTGAACGTGATCGACCGCGCCAACCCGGCCCGGCTGGATCTGCCCGGCAGCCCGCGCAAGCAGTTGCGCCGGCTCCGGACGCTGTCGGCGATGGAGGCGGTGCAGGGCGAGCGCGTGCACGTGCTCGCCGCCGACGGCGCCGGGCTCGGTTGCACCCTTTCGGCGGCGCTGGCGCCCGAGCGCGCGGCTATCCGCCACTTCGCCGCCACCGGCTCGACCCCGAGCCGCGGCTGGGTGGCGCGGCTGTGGCACGGCGCCTTCCCGCTGGTGCGACCGCCGGAGAAGCCGGACGGTCTCGGCGTGATCATGCTCAACTCGAACGCCGAGACCCACTTCTCCTTCACCAACGCGCTCGGCCTGGTCACCGCCGAGCAGGCCCGCGGCATCGCCGCGATCGCGCGGCTTTGGCCCGAGGCCCGCTGGCTCGTCGCGCTGCACCACCACGTCGTCGAGTATCCGCGCCCCGTCGCCACCCTCGCCGCGCGCATCGGCACGGTGCTGATCAACGGCAGCTGGTTCGTGCGCGAGCTGCGCCCGCTGGCCGAGCGGGCGGTGGTGCTCCACGGTCACCGCCACATCGACTGGATCGGGGCGTGCGCCGGGGTGCGCCTGGTCTCGGCGCCGTCGCCGGTGATGGCGCCCGCCGGCGCCGCCCGCTTCAACATCCTCAGCCTCGCCGCCGGCGCGGGTGGCCGCCTGGATCTGGCCGCGCCCGAGCCGGTGGCGGTCGACGACGACGAGGCCGCGCCGGGGTGAGCGACCTCCGCAGGATTGCGCCGGAGCGGGAACCCGGAAATCTTCACCGAGCGCGGGTGGAAAACAACCGGGAGAGGAAACTATGGAACGCACCGCCACCGCTGGGCTCGGTCCGGCCGCTTCGGCCTGGATCGTCGCCGCGGCGTTCGCCGCGGCCGTGGCCGCGGAGCCGGCCGTCTCGCTGGCCCAAACCGCGCCCGAAGGCGGCGGCGTGCGGGCGGAGCGGTTGCTCTTGATGCTGGATCAGAACGGCGACGGCGTCCTCGATCACGAGGAGTTCGTGGAGACCCCGCGACCGGGCGGGGCAGGTGTCAGCGACGCCGCGCAGCGCAGCCGTGCCGCGCAGTTCGATCAACTCGACCAGGACGGCGACGGGGTCTTGAGCGAGGAGGAACTGGCCGAGCTCCCCGGCGTGCGCGTGCGCTGAACCGGCGCGGCCGGTGGGGGCGGGCGGCCGTCAGCCGGCGGCGGTGGGAACCGCTTCGAGCGGATGCCGCGCCGCGCGGGTCCCGGCCTTCATCACCTGGCCCGGCAGCGCGCGGCCGACGAGCTCCTCCACCCGCCGCGCGACCCCGATCAGCCGGTCGAGGTCGACGCCGGTGGCGAGGTCGAGGCCGTCCAGGAGAAAGATCAGATCCTCGGTGCAGACGTTGCCGGTCGCCCCCGGCGCGAACGGACAGCCGCCGAGGCCGGCGACCGACGCGTCGAGGCGGCGGACGCCCTCTTCGAGACCGATCACCGCGTTGGCGAGGCCGATGCCGCGGGTGTCGTGCAGATGAAGGCCCAGCTCGGCCGCCGGCAGGGCGGCGCGCACGGCGCGGACGACCGCCCGGACGTGCCTGGGCTGCGCCATGCCGGTGGTGTCGGCGAGGCCGATGCGGGTGACGCCGAGCTCGGCGTAGCGCCGGGCGATGTGCACCACCCGGGCCGCCGGCACGTCGCCCTCGAAGGGACAGCCGAAGCTGGTGGCGATGCCGCCCTTGACGTCGACCCCGGCGGCGCGCGCCGCCGCCACCACGTCGGCGAAACCGGCGAGGGAGCGGTCGACCGTACGGTTGAGGTTCTTGGCATTGTGGCTCTCGGAGGCGGAGACCACGAGGCCGATGCTGTCGACGCCGGCGGCGATCGCCCGCTCCGCGCCCTCGAGGTTGGGCACCAACGCCAGCAGCTCGGCGCGGTCGCGGTTGCGGATGCCGGCGACGACCTCGGCGGCGTCGGCGAGCTGCGGCACCGCCTTGGGCGAGACGAAGGCGGTGACCTCGACGACCGGCAGCCCGGTGTCGATCAAGGCCTCGATCAGCTCGATCTTGCGCGCCGTCGGGATGAAGCGGCGCTCGCCTTGAAAACCGTCGCGGGGGCCGACCTCGACGACGGTGACGGCGGGCGCGACGGGCTCGTCGCCAAGGGTGCGCGGTTGGCTCATGACGGTGCCCCCCTCGGTTTCGCGGGCAGCGGCCGGCGCGCACTTGACGCCGCGCCGAGCCTCGTCCCACGTCGCTACGGATCGCTGCGGCACGTCGCAACCGCTGACGCGTGCCCGCGCGGGGGAGGCTCCGCCATGCGCCGGATCCCGTTCACGCGGATCGCCGTGGCCGCCGATGGGCGCCGCCGGTGACCCGCGCCGATGACGGGCCCCTCGGAGGCGTCCGCGTGCTCGATCTCGGCCACACGGTGATGGGGCCCACCGCCGGGCTGGTACTGGCGGACCTGGGCGCGGAGGTGATCCACGTCGAACCGCCCGCCGGCGACCGCACCCGCCGCTTGGAGGGCTTCGGTCGCGGCTTTTTCGCCTACTACAACCGTAACAAGAAGAGCCTGGCGGTCGACCTCAAGACGGGCGAAGGCCGGACGCTCTTTCTGCAGCTGGTCGACACCGCCGACGTCCTCCTCGAAAACTTCGCGCCCGGCACGATGGAGCGGCTGGGTCTCGGCTGGCCGACCCTGCACGCCCGCAACCCGCGCCTGATCTACCTGGCACTCAAGGGCTTTTTGCGCGGCCCCTTCGCGGACCGAGCCGCCCTCGACGAGGTGGCCCAGATGATGGGCGGGCTGGCCTACATGACCGGCCCGCCGGGACGGCCGATGCGCGCCGGCGCGTCGGTGGTCGACAATCTGGGCGGGGTCTTCGGCGCGCTCGGCGTGGTCACGGCGTTGCGTGAGCGCGACCGCACCGGCGCGGGGCAGCTGGTGCGCAGCGCGCTGTTCGAGAGCGTCGCCTTCCTGATGGGCCAGTTCATGGCCTATGCGGCGGTGGCCGGAGGACCGGTGCCGCCGATGTCGGTGCGCCACCAGGCCTGGGCGATCTACGACGTCTTCGACACCGCCGACGGCCGGCAGGTCTTCCTCGGCATCACCAGCGACCGCCACTGGGAGGCCTTCTGCCGGGGCTTCGCGCGCCCCGACCTCGCCGCCGACGCCAGCCTCGCCACCAACAACCGACGGGTCGCCGCGCGCGAGCGTCTGCACCCGATCGTGGCCGCGATCCTCGCCGCGCGCCCCGCCGCCGAGATCGAGCGCCTCGCCGTCGAGCACGATCTGCCCTTCGCGCCGGTGGCGACGCCCGACGACCTGTTCGACCATCCGCACCTCGCCGCCGGCGGCCATCTGCTCGACACCCGCCTCGAGCCCGGCGTGCGCGCGCCGCTGCCGGCGCTGCCGCTGGAGATCGGCGAGTGGGCGGCGGCCAAGTACGGCGATCCGCCGGCCGTCGGCGCGCACACCCGCGCGCTCCTGGCGGCGCTCGGTTACGCCGCCGACGAGATCGCCACGCTCGTCGACCGTGGCGTCGTCCGGGCCGGCGACGCGGAGGGCTGAGCCCGGGCTCGGGCGCGGCGAGCGGGGCGGCGTGCCGCCCGGCCTTCGGTCACTCCGCCGACGGCGCGGTCAGCGCGATCACCCAGAAGGGCGCGCCCAGCGCGAACGCCCAGGGGTGGACCACCAGAGTGATCACCCAACCGGCGCGGACCAGCGGCGCCATCAGTCGCTCCCGCCCGCGCGGCCGCCCGCCGGTTCGACCGTGCCCACCTCCGGCGGCTCTTCCGCGTCGGTCGCGGCGTCGACGCCCGCGTCGATCGCGCAGGGCCAGCCGACGGGGGACGCGAACGCCCCGCCGGACCACGCGTGGCGATCCTCCGGCCGGCCGGTGGGCTCGGTGCCGCACCCGTCGCCACCGCGGCTCGGGCGGTCCGCGTCCCCCCGACGGGGGCGGCGGCGCGGGTGGCTCCGGCTGGTGGACGAGGGCTTCGCGGTCATTTCGACACCTCGGTCTCCGGGCCGTCGCCCACGGACCGCGTTGCGCCGTAGCCTAGCGAGGAGTGCGCGCACCGGTCCAGGGCGCGCGTCGGGGCGAGTCCGCGCGCGACCGTCGAGGTCGAGCGTCTCGGCGACGCGGGTTCAAAGGATCTCGATGACGTCGACGACGGTTCGCCGATCGCTGTCCTCGACGACCACGGTCTCGTCACCGCCGCCGAAGCTCAAGACGTAGTCGGGTCCCCTCGGCTCACCGAAGCGGTTCACCACCTGCGACGCCGTCAGCTCCCCGCGCCAGAGTTCGCCGTCGAGGAGCAGCCGGTCCGAAAGGCTCAAGTCCTTGATCGTGGTGCGGTCGTCACCGGGGCGGACGACGAAGCGGTCGGCGCCCGCGTTGGCGATCATGGTGTCGTCGCCCGGCCCGCCCCGCAGCGTGTCGTCGCCGCGGCCGCCGACGAGGCGGTCGGCGCCGAGCCCGCCGTAGAGGCGGTCGTCGCCGGCGCGGCCGGCGAGGCGGTCGTCGCCGAACCCGCCGACCAGGACGTCGTCGCCGGTACCGCCGACGAGCGTGTCGCGGCCGGCGTTGCCGGCGACGAGGTCGGCGCCGCCGCCGCCCTGGACGCGGTCGTTGCCGCTGCGGCCGTAGAGCGCGTCGTCGCCGTCGCCGCCGTAGAGGCCGTCGCCGAACCGCGAGCCCCGGACCTCGTCGAGGCCCTTGAACCGGTCGTTCTCGAGCAGCGCGTGGTTGGTCTCGCCCGTGTCGAGCCGATAGCGGACGGGCCCGTCGGCCCGGATCAAATCCAGCCGATCGCGGTCGGAGCCGTCCTCCCGTCCGTCGAACCGGTCGACGTCCGCGCTGGGCAGCAGGCGGGTGGCGGCGGCACCGCCCACGATTTTCTGAATGTTGGCGAAGCGCCCTTCGAAGTCGGTGGGCACGACCGCGGCCTCGATCTTGAAGCGCTCGTAGGTCTCACCGACCTCCGGGCGCTCCTCCTCGTCTTCCGGCGTCGGCGCCGGCGGCAACTCGCGCGTGAGGTCGTCGGCGCCGTCGGCGAAGGCGGGGTCGGTCTCCAGCACGTCGCGCGGGGTGTAGCTGGAGCCGTCGTAATCGCGGGGTTCGGTCGTCCCCGTATCGCGCCAGACCGGCGTGTCGACCCGCAGCCGCGCTCGAAAGGTTACGTCGGTAAAGTCGATGGTCACGTTGCCGGCCACCGTGCCGAGATCCAGTCGGTCCCAGCCCCGGCCGCCGTAGACTTCGAGGTCGCCGACGTCGAAGACGATGCGGTCGTTGCCGCGGCCGCCGAAGACGACGTCGTCACCGCGCCCCGGCACGAGCACGTCGTCGCCGCCGCGACCGGCGAGGACGTCGTCGCCGCCGGCGCCGTAGAGCGCGTTGGCGGCGGCGTCGCCGAGGAGGCGGTCGCCCGCCTCGCCGCCGTAGAGGTTCTCGATGCCGAACAGCCGGTCGGTACCGGCCGCCCCGCTCGCCGTGCCGCGGGCGAGGTCGACTTCGACGCTCCCGAAGGCGGTGTCGTCCGCGGTGGTCTCCGCGCGCGCCCCGCCCGGCACGGCGTTGGCGTAGCTCGCGGTGTCGCTGCCGCGGCCGCCGCGCAGGACGTCGTCGCCGGCGGCGCCGTGGAGCAGGTCGTCGCCGCGGCCGCCGGCCAGGCCGTCGTCGCCGCGGCCGCCGTAGAGCTCGTCCGGGCCACCGCGCCCGGCGAGGTCGTCGTCGCCGCCGCGGCCGAAGAGGCGCTCGCCGGCGCCCCAGCGCCCGGCGATGTCGTCGGCGATGCCGTCGGTGCCGCCGATGACCTGCTCGAAGCCGGAGACCGTACCCTCGATGCGGCCGCTGGTACCCGGGGCGACCAGCGCGCCGGTGTGGAGATCGAGGCTGAGCGTGCTCTGCCCGCTGATCGGGTCGAGGCTGAGGGTGTCGTAGCCGCGGTCGCCGCGGAACACGCCGTCGCCGCGCTGCACGAGGACGAAGTCGTCGCCGCCGCCGCCACGCGCCACCACCCCGTCGAAGGCGGTGCGGACGGTGAGTTCGTCGTCGCCGGTGTTGCCGTACAACGCGCCGGCCTCGGCCAGCAGCAGCCGGTCGTCGCCGGACTGGCCGTAGAGCACACCCCGCCCGCTGCCGTCGTTCGCGACGTCGCGCCGCAGCAGGTCGTCGCCGCGCCCGCCGAACACGGTCATGCGCTCGAAGCCGCCCATGACGAGCTCGTCGTCGGCGGCACCCAGCTGCACGACCTCGATGCTTTCGACGTTGCCGTTGAAGACCCGCGTCGGCCGCGTCGGATCGGCGGTTCCGCTGGTCGCGCCCAACTCCTGCGCGTCGATGGTCCGGAAGCCTTCGAGCCGCGTCCCGATCGCCCCTTCCAGTCGAAGCGACCAGCGCACGTCGTCGGCGGTCAGATCGAGCCGGTCGCGGCCGGGCCCGCCGTCCAAGAGCGTGCTGCCGTCCGCGTCTCCGATGGTGGCGATCAGCCGGTCGTCGCCGGGACCGCCGCCGACCCGGGCGGCGCCGTCGCTGTAGAGCACGTCCGACCCGCCCGCGCCGTCGATCGAGAAGAGGATCCGCTCGTCGCCGATCTGGCGTGGCGCCGCGCCGCGCAGCAGGTCGTCGACGTCGGAGCCGACGAACCGCTCGATGCCGCGCGCGACGTCGCGCGCCACGACCTCGCGGCCGTCGGGGTCGAGCCGCGCGACGCGACCCCGTTCGGCGAAGATGCGGACCCCGTCGGAGGCGGCTTGGGGACCGATCTCGGTGTCGTCGACCCAGCGGGCGTAGCGGTCGAAGTCGGTGCTGTAGACGAGGGCGTCGCCGGCACCCTCGCCGCCGTCGTAGCGCTCGGTGCGGCCGCGCACCGCCGGCCCGCCCACGACGAGATCGTCGCTGCCGGGCCCCGCGACCACCACGTCGACGCCGCGGCCGCCGATCAGGGTGTCGCGGCCGGCGCCGCCATCGATCCGGTCGTCGCCGCCGCGACCGTCGACGAGGTCGTCGCCGCCGGCGGTCCGCAGGACGTTGGGGCCGTCGTCGCCGCGCACCGTCGAGTCCAGGTCGGCTTGGACGAGCACGTTCTCGACGTTGACCAGTTGATCGCGGTCGCGCCCGTCCCAGGTGGTTCCTTCCGCCAGATCGGCCTCGACGAGCCCGCCGGCGCGGTCGTCCGCGGGAAACAGCCAGGTGTCGCGGCCCTTGCCGCCGTAGACCTCGTCGGCGCCGTCCTTGGTGCTGAAGGTGTCGTCGCCGCGCGCGCCGACCAGCACGTCGGCGGCGGTGCTGCCGGTGATCCAGTCGTCCCCGGCGCGGCCGCGGATCTGGACCGCCGTCGTGCCGCCGTAGAGGAAGTCGTCGTCGGCGGTGCCGGTCAGCACCGGGCCGTCCGCGCGCTGCACACCGTCGCGGAGGGTGTCGCGGGTGGTGGCGAGATCGACGAACCGCAGCTCCTCGACGCCGAAGAGGGTCTCGCGCCCGTCGTCGGGACGCCGCCGACCCGGCGTGGCGTGCTCGACGATCAACGGGCCGTCATCTTCCGGTTGCGTGATGACGTAGTTCGAGAAGTTGTCGTTGAAGACCACGGTGTCGCCGTCGCGGTCGGGTCCGCCGATCAGGACGTCGTCGCCGGCCGACGCCACGAGGAGGTCGTCGCCGGCGCCCCCGACGACGCGGTCGTCACCGCCGCGACCATCGAGGATGTCGTCGCCGCCGTCGCCGCCGACGGTCTCGGCGGCCGCCGTGCCGTAGCCGGTGGGACCGGCGGTCGCGTCGGTGACGGGGTCGAGCAGCTCGGCGTCGATGTCCCCGAGCCAGCCCTCGATCCCGAAACCGTCGTCGAGGAAGTCCGTGACGTCGTCGAAAACCGCGTCGATCTTCTCCTGCAGCGTGTCGAGCGGGGCGTCGTCGGGCAGCAACCGCTCGATCCGGTCGCCCAGGACGTCCATCGCGTCGTCCAGCCCGATTTTGTCGAACAACCAGTCCAGCACCGGATCGACCGTGATGCTGAAGACGAAGCCGGCGGCGTCGAGGAGTGGTTCGAGCGGCTTCAGGGCGGAATAGGCGATGGAGAGAGGATCGCTGAGTTGGCAGACGGCCTCCTTGACGTCCGCGAAGTCGTTGCCGACTTCGATCACCGGCCGGAAGTCGGCCTGGTCGATGAGATCGGTGAGCGCGAAGGCTTCGTCCTTGATGCTGTTGTAGGTCGCGTCGATCTCGTCGAACGCGACGTTGGGCGGGCGCACCGCATCGTCGGTCGCGTCGGCCAGCGGCGCCGCCGGACGCCCGACGGCATCGAAGCCGTCGGCGAATTTGCCGGTCGTATCCTGGTAGTTGCGCACGTTCGCCGCGTTCCCGGCCAGATCGGCTTCGAACTCGGCGATTTTGTTTTCCGTCCGCTCCAGGTCCTCGATCCAGCCGGTATCCTCGATCTTTCTCCGAAGTGTCTTCGCTTTGTCTTCGATCCGGTCGGCTACCCGCTCCGCCTGATTGAGCGTCTTGGTGAGGGCGAACGACAGCGGTTTGAGCACCGTGACCTTGTCGGTCACCTTCAAAACGAGTTGTAGGTTTTCGAGCTTATCACCGACTTCGTCGGCATCGTCTTCGATGCGCTCCGGCGTCTCAAGCGCCTTGCGGGCTTCGCGGACCTTGGCGCGAACGTCTCGAAGCTCGTCTTGGATTTCGTCGAGGTAGGACGCGGTCGTTCCCAGATTGCTCTCGAAGCGACGCAGTTGCGGTCCCGCCACCATGCTTCCCTCCCGAATGAAAGCCGTCCCCGCGCCCGTGCGGCCAAGTGATGCAGACCACAATGCACCGAACCGTCCAAGATGAAGATGTGCGCGTCGTCACACTCCCGAACGCAGCAGCCGACACCGTTTTGGCGGACCCGGCGCATGACACGATGGTGAACGTTCGCTCAGTGACGCGGCCGTGCCGGCGGGTGGCACCGCCCCAGGCCGCCGGCCGCGCCGGGACGGCAGCCGGGTCGATGACGGCGTTTGGGGCGCGCCCACGCGCCGGAGCGTGCGCCTTGGAGGGGCGATCGCGGAACGCCCATCCGGAGCGGGACGAAGGCGAGAGCGCGCCTCGACGTGCGGCGCCCCCGGCCGCCCTTCGTTCCAGGTAGGGGGACGGGGCGGGCGCCTCACGCGGCCGGCGCGGCGGCCTCCTCGCGGACCGTCCGGAGGCTGGCGCCGAGCGCGGTGGCGAGCTCGGGGCCGCCGCCGTCGACGGCGAGCTTGGCCTGGGCGTGCTCGAGGCGCTCGCGCAGGCGGTGGACGAGGTCGCTTTCGAGCGCGGCCGCGGCCTCGCCGGGGGTGACGACGAACAGCCGGGTCGGCAGGACGGCGAGATCGAGGGTGGCGAGCTGGCGCGCGGTCAGCGTCAGCGTCGGGGTCCGTGCGAACGGCTTGAGGGTCACCACGGCGTCGCGCAGCCGCCCGGCATGGGCGTCGTCCGGCACGCCCACGAGGTTCGGCACCAGCCAGCGGCGCGTCGAGCCCGCCAGATCCTGGATCACCGGCAACAGCGCGTCCCAGGTCTTGCGGCGCTCGATGGTGGTGAGGTGGAGATCGACGATCGCTGCGGCGTCCTCGAACACCCCGTTGGTCTCGGCGCTGTCGACGAGCGCGAGCCGGCGCAGGTCGAGCGTGAGCCGGAGATCGTCGAGCCGGTGGGCGCGCTCGGCGAGTCGTTGCAGGCGGGCGTAGTCGGGCGGAAACCACTGCGCGCGCACCAGCTTGGGGAGCAGGCCGCGCGGCGTCGCCATCCCGAGCAGCTGCAGCGTGCCGCTGGTGCGCAGATCCTCGAGCCGGCGGTTGAAGTCGGCGAGGCGGGCGCGGCGCCGTCCGACGCAGGCGTGCGCGAAGCGCTCGGGGACATCCTGCGGCGTCGCGGCGGCGTCGGGCGGCAACACCGCCGCTTCCACCTCCACCGACAGGGCGTCGAGGGCCGCGCGACCGCCCTCGGTCCGGGTCAGCGCGTTCGCCTCCTCGCCGAAGAGGCGGCGGTCGATCGTCGCCTGCAAGCGATCGGCGCGACGATCGGCCTCGTCGTCGTCGTCGCAGCCGAAGCAAACGAGATAGTCCCCGGTCGCGGTCTTCACCACCACGTCCTGCGGACCGAGTTCGCGCTGGATCGTGCTCTCGCACACCAGCGCGATGTGCTGGTGGAAGCGGGCCCATTGCGCGCCCAGGATCTGACGGGCGCGGCCGAGCCCGATCACCCGGACCTGGGCGCCGCCGAGCTGGTCGCCGGCGGCCCGCGTCCGGCGGCTGAGGGTGTCGATCGCCTCGGTGGCGGCGGCGGGGTCGAGCGGCTCCGGCGCTGCGGCCGAGTGCTCGAAGCGCAGGAGCCAGGTGGCGTGCGCCCCCGCCAGCCGGACGATCGACGCCCGGACCTCGGCGGTCGCGGCGGGCTCGCCGGCGCGCACCGCGAGCGGCACCGCGCTCGCCGACCATTCACCGCCGGCCGGGGCGGCCACCCGTGCCGCCACCGCCTCGGGCACGACGCTGTCGAGCGCGTGGCCCACCAGGGTGGCCTCGCTCCAGCCGGTGAGGGCGCCGAAGGGGGCGTTGGCGGCGAGGATGTGGCCGTCGCCGTCGACCAGCAGCAGAGGCTCGGTGACCCGCGCGAGGATGTCGTTGAGGGCGCCGGCCACGCCCGCGGCGTGGCGCGTCAACAGCGCGGCGACGGTCTCGGCGAGTCGGGTCGCGCCGGGCAGACAGGCGGCGACGCCGGCGAGCTCCGCGGGCGGATCCCCGGCCTCGTCGGGCCAGACCAACACCACCGGCGCCGGCGCGCAGGCGCGGGCGAGATCACGGGTCCAGGCCGGGGCCGGCGGCCGGTTCGGCGCGAGGACCACGAGGTCGAGCGGCCCCTCGGCCAGCGCTTGCACCGCCGTCTGCGGGGTGGCCGCGATCACCGTCACCGCCGTGGCGCCCTCGCGCAACCGGGACTCCAGGGTTTGCCGGCGCGGCGGCGGGGCGAGAAGAAGGAGGCGCGCGGGATGCCGGGACACGGGGCGACCTCGTCGATGCTGGCGAGCGAATGCTCCGCCAGCCTAAACGGCCGCCCTCAAGAGCCCGTTAACGAGGCGGTGTGGCGAGATCGCGGCCGAGCCGGCCGGCGAGGTCCTGGATGAACTGCCACGCCACCCGGCCCGAGCGGGCGCCGCGCGTCTGCGCCCATTCGAGCGCGGCGCGGTCGAGCGCGTCGCCGTCGATCGGCAGCGCGAAATGGCGGGCGTAGCCCCGCACCATGTCGAGGAAGGTGGCCTGATCGCAGGCGTGGAAGCCGAGCCACAGCCCGAACCGGTCGGAGAGCGAGACCTTCTCCTCCACCGCCTCGCCCGGATGGATGGCCTGCTCGCGCTCGTTGTCGATGATCGGCCGCGGCATCAGGTGGCGGCGGTTGGAGGTGGCGTAGAACAGGACGTTGTCGGGCTTGCCTTCGAGGCCGCCCTCGAGCACCGCCTTGAGCGACTTGTAGCTGCTCTCGCCGGCGTCGAAGGAGAGGTCGTCGCAGAACAGCAAAAAGCGGCGCGGGCCGGTCCGCAGGCGGTCCAACAGCTCGGGCAGGCCGGCGAGGTCTTCGCGATGGATCTCGACCAGGGCGAGCGCACCGGGGCGCTCGGCCACGAGCGCGCCGTGCACCGCCTTCACCAACGAACTCTTGCCCATGCCGCGCGCCCCCCACAGCAGCGCGTTGTTGGCGGGCAGACCGTCGGCGAAGCGCCGCGTGTTGGCCTCCAGGGTGTCGCGGACGTGATCGATCCCCCGCAGGATGTCCAGCGGCAGCGCGCGCACCGTCGCCACCGGCTTCAGCTGGGCGCGTTCCGCCTGCCAGACGAAGGCGTCGGCGGCGGCGACGTCGAGCGACCCGGGGGGTGGCCGGTCGGCCTCGAGGGCGGCGGCGATGCGGGCGAGCAGCGGGGCGAGCGGATGGGCCTCGGTCATCGCGGTCTCGGCGGTCGAACGGGCCCGCCTGATAGGCCCCGGTGGCGGCGTTTGCAAACCTCGATGCGGCGGCTATATACGCCACACACGCTCCAGCCGACCCGGATCCGCCATGTTGATTTCCCCCGCCTACGCCCAGGCAGCCGGCGGCGAGCCGAGTTTCCTCGTCTCGTTGCTGCCGCTGATCCTGATCTTCATCGTCTTTTGGTTCCTGTTGATCCGGCCGCAGCAGAAGCGGATGCGCGAGCATCGCGAGATGGTGCAGGCGACCAAGAAGGGCGACAAGATCGTGACCTCGGGTGGGATCTACGGCACGGTGTCGCGGGTGATCGACGACAATGCGCTCGAAGTCGAGATCGCGCAGAACGTCAAGGTCAAGCTGGCACGGCCGACCGTCAGCGAAAATCTGACCCGCGCCGAGCAGAGCCAGAGCGCCTCACCCGCCAACGACCAGGGGCGGGGCGGCGGTCAAAAGAAGGGACTGCTCGACCGTCTGATCGGGCGCTGAAGGCGCCGCCGTGCTGCGCGTCTCGAACGTCTTCGCCGCGATCGTCGGGGCGGTCTGTCTGCTCGCCCTGCTGCTGACGCTGCCGAACTTCTTCGGCGAAGACACCGTAGAGGACTGGCCGTCGTGGGTGCCCTCCGGCCAGATCAACCTCGGCCTCGACCTGCAGGGCGGCTCCCATCTGCTGCTGGAAGCCGATGTCGACGCCGTGATCGAGGACCGTCTCGAGACCCTGGTGAGCGACGTCCGCCTCGCCCTCAGGACCGAGCGCATCCGCTATCGCGGGCTCGGCGTGCGCGATGAGCGGGTGACCTTCCGGCTGGTGGACCCGGCCGACCGCGACGCCGCCCTCGAGGTAATCGAGGAGCTCAACCCCCGCGGCTCGGTGAACCCCGTGACCGGCGGCTTCGACTATCAGCGCCGGTACGAGGTCGAGGTCGAGGGCGATCGGGTCGGCATCGGCTTCTCCGAGGGGGGCCTCGACGCCCTGATCGATACGGTGGTCCAGCAGTCGCTCGAGGTGGTCCGCCGCCGCATCGACGAGCTCGGCACCCGCGAGCCGACGATCCAGCGCCAGGGCGAGGACCGCATCCTCCTGCAGGTGCCGGGCGAGCGCGATCCGGCGGCGCTCCGGCGCCTGTTGGGCCAGACCGCCCAACTCACCTTCCACATGGTCGACATGGGGACGTCGCCGTCGGAGGTGCGCGCCGGCGACGCCTCGGCCGGGCTGATGGTGGTGCCGTCGGCGGAGACCACCGAGGCCGGTGAGCCCGTGAACGAGTGGGTTCTGCGGCGCCGGGTCGAGCTCTCGGGCGAGAACCTCACCGACGCCCAGGCGAGCTTTCAGGACAACCAGCCGGTCGTCTCCTTCCGCTTCGACACCGAGGGGGCGCGCAAGTTCGCCGACATCACGAGCGAGAACGTCGGGCGGCTGTTCGCCATCGTGCTCGACGACGAGGTCATCTCGGCCCCGCGCATCCAGGAGCCGATCACCGGCGGCAGCGGCGTCATCAGCGGCGACTTCACCGTCCAGGAGGCCAACGAGCTGGCGCTGCTGTTGCGCTCGGGCGCGCTGCCGGCACCGCTGACGGTGCTCCAGGAGCGCACCGTCGGCCCCGACCTCGGCGCCGACATGGTGGCCGCCGGCGAGATCGCCGGCATCGTCGGTCTGCTCCTCGTCGCCGGTTTCATGATCGCCTATTACGGCACCTTCGGCGTTGCGGCGGTGATCGCGCTCGTCGTCAACCTCGTCCTGATCGCGGCGGCGCTTTCCAGCCTCGGGGCGACGCTGACGCTGCCCGGCATCGCCGGCATCGTCTTGACCGTCGGCATGGCGGTGGACGCCAACGTCTTGATCTTCGAGCGCATCCGCGAGGAGGCCAAGAACGGCCGCGGGCCGGTCGGAGCCATCGACGCCGGTTTCCGCGGGGCCATCCGCACCATCGTCGACGCCAACGTCACGACGTTGATCGCCGCGGTGCTGCTGTTTCAGTTCGGCTCCGGGCCGGTGCGCGGCTTCGCCGTCACGCTCGCCATCGGGATCTTGAGCTCGCTGTTCACCGCCTTGATGGTCACCCGCCTGCTGGTGAGCCTGTGGTATCAGCGCACCCGCCCGAAGGCGTTGCCGCTTTGAGCCCCTCCGTCGCGGGATAGTCGCCTTGCGCACCATCCGTTTCTTTCGCGAGACGCCGAGCTTTCCCTTCCTGCGCTGGCGCCGCCCGGCGGCGGTCGCCTCCGGGGTGCTCGCCGTGCTGTCGTTGGTTCTGGCCTTCACCGTCGGGCTCAACCTCGGCATCGACTTCCGCGGTGGCACCGTGATGGAGGTGCGCACGCCCGCGCCCGTGGACCTGAGCGAGCTGCGCGCCGAGCTCGGCGGTCTCGGGCTCGGCGAGGTGGCGCTGCAGGAGTTCGGCTCGCCCAACGACGTGCTGATCCGGATCGAGCAGCAGCGTGGCGCCGCTGACGCCGACGCCGACGCCAACGCTCAGGCCCTCGCCGTCGAGACGGTGAAGGACCGGCTGATCGCGCTCTACGGCGAGGAGGTCAGCTTTCGTCGCACCGAATTCGTCGGCCCCAAGGTCTCCGACGAGCTCTTCACCGCCGGGATCATGGCGGTGTCGCTCTCGCTGGTCGCCATCCTGGTCTACGTCTGGTTTCGCTTCGAATGGCAGTTCGGGGTCTGCGCGGTGTTGGCCCTGGCCCACGACGTCGGCTTGACCGTCGGGCTGTTCGCGGTGACGCGGCTGGAGTTCAACCTCGCCACCGTGGCGGCGCTGTTGACGATCGTCGGCTACTCGTTGAACGACACCGTCGTCGTGTTCGACCGGGTGCGCGACAACCTGCGCAAATACAAGCGGCTGCCCATGCTCGAGCTGTTGAACAAGAGCCTCAACGAGAACCTGTCGCGCACCCTGGTGACCAGCGTGACGACGCTGTTGGCGCTGGTGGCTTTGTTCGTCATCGCGGGCGGGGCGATCCGCGGCTTTACCGTGGCGTTGATCTGGGGCGTGTTGATCGGCACCTACTCGTCGCTGTACATCGCCACCCCGGCGCTGCTGGCGTTGAACTTGCGGCGCGAGAGCGCGCCCGAGGCGCCGGAGGGCGAACCCGCCACTTGAGCCCACCAGCCGGGAGAGGGTCCGTGGAGATCAACCCGCTGCGCGCCGGCGACCGGCTCACCGTCGAGGGCTACGGCCCCGGCACCTTCAAGGTCGCCGGCGGCGAGGTCACCGGCTCGATGCTGATCCGCGCCGAGCGCTTCGATCCGTGGCCGGTCAACGATCTGCAGACCATCGACGCCGCCGGGTGCGAGCCGCTGACGGCGCTCGCCGGCGAGATCGACGTGCTGATCCTCGGCACCGGCGCCACCCTGGCGGCGCCGGCGCCCGAACTGCGCCGCGAGCTGCGCGCGGCCGGGATCGGCGTCGAGATCATGAACACCCCGGCGGCGTGCCGGACCTTCAACATTCTCGTCGCCGAGGGTCGGCGCGTCGCCGCCGCGGTAGTGGCGATGCCGGCGGGCTGAGCGGCCGGGTCAAGCCGCCCTCGACGACGGACGCGGGCGGCGCGTCCGTGGCCACCGGCCGCGTCAGGCCGCGGCCGGGTTCGAGGCGACGACCTCCTCGGCGATCTTGTCGGGCACGACCTCGAGCCGATCGCGCGTCCACTCGAAGAAGCCGACCCCCTGCGTCTGCGAGCGCAGGTTGATCACCAGGTCGGTCATCTCGCCGTGCGGCAGGTGCACCCGGACCTCGTCCCAGCCCGGCCAGTCCGCCTTGGGCTCGAAGCCGAGGATCTGGCCGCGCTTTTGGGTGACCAACTGGAGCACCTTGGAGGTGTGCTCGCTCGGCACCGAGACCGTGACCTCGTCGATCGGCTCCAACAGCACCGGCCCGCAGCGCGGCAGGCCGTCCTTGAGGGCGAGCGCGACGGCCATCTTGAAGGCCATCTCGGAGCTGTCGACCGAGTGGTACTGGCCGTCGGTCAGCGTCACCGCGACGTCCACCACCGGAAAGCCGAGCGGCCCTTTTTGGAAGAACTCGCGCGCGCCTTCCTCCACCGCCGGGATGTACTGCTTCGGTACGGCACCCCCGACGATCCGGTTCTCGAACAGGAACCCTTCGCCGCGGCCCAGCGGGCGGATGTCGATCTTGACGTCGCCGAACTGGCCGTGACCGCCCGACTGCTTCTTGTGGCGACCGTGGGCCGAGGCCGACTTGCGGATCGTCTCGCGGTAGGGGGTGGCCGGGCGGGTGCCGGTGACGGTCAGCTTGTATTTCGAGGACAGCCGCTCCAGCGCCAGCTTGACGTGGACGTCGCCCTGACCCCAGAGCAACGTCTGCCGCAGCTCGGGGTCGGATTCGACCACGAGGCTGGGATCCTCCTCGGTGAGCTTGGCGAGCGCGGCGGAGAGCTTGACCTCGTCCGCACGATTCTCGGGGCGGATGGCGAGCGCGTACATCGGTGCCATGATCGGCGCGGTCGGCAACGCCGGCGCCTCGCCGTGGGTGGTGAGCGCCTGGCCGGTGGCGGCGTCGTCGAGCCGGCCCAGGCCGACGACGGCGCCGGTCGGCGCCTCGCCGACGCTCTTCTGCTCGCCGCCCAGCAGGCGGAAGACGCCGGACAGCCGGTTGCCCCCGACCGTCATGCCGTCCTTGACCGGACCGCGCCACACCCGCGCCAGCGAGAGCTTGCCGGCGTGCGCCTGGTGGACCGTCTTGAGCACCTGGACGACCGGCGGGCCGTCGCCGTCGAGACCGACGCGCGCGGCCGCCACCTCGGCCATCGGCGCCTCGCGCTCCAGCGCTTCCAGCAGCCGGCGGATGCCCATGTCCTGCTCGGCGATGCCCATGAACACCGGCACGACCTGATCGGCCCCCAGCGTCTTCTGCAGATCGCGCAGGACCTGCTCGGTCGGCGGCTCCTGGTCCTCCAGGAGCACCTCGAGCAGATCGTCGTCGAAGTCGGCGAGGGTCTCCAGCATCTCGGCGCGCGCCTGCTGCTCGCGCTCGCGGTAGTCCTCCGGCACCGCGATCTTCGAGGACGCCTGACCCGCCTGGTACTGGTAGGCCTGCTCGGTCAGGAGGTCGACGTAGCCGACCAGGCTCTCGCCACGGCCGATGGCGTACTGGTGCGGCACCACCGGCCGAGCACTGACCATCCGGATCGAATCCAACAGGTCGCGGTAGCGCTGATCCGAGCGGTCCATCTTGTTGATGAAGACGACGTGCGGGACGTCGAGCGAATCGAGCAGGTGCAAAAACGGCGCGGCGGCGATCATGCGCTCGCCCACGGGCTCGACCACCACGATGGCGAGATCGACCCCCGGCAACACGTTGCGGCCCTCCTGGGCCAACTCGACCGCGCCGGGGGTGTCCAAGAGGGTGAGTTCGACGTCGTCGTGCAGGATGTGGGCGGCGGTGACCTCGGTGGTCATCTGCCGCGCCTTGGCCTCGGCGCTGGCGTCGCCGACGACGAACCCGTCGTTGGCGCGGCCGCGGCGCGGCACGGCGCCGGCGACGAAAGCCAGGCTCTCCAGCAGCGTCGTCTTGCCGCTGCCGGCGGGGCCGACCAGTGCCACGTTGAGTGTCCGGTTCGGTCCGTCCATCGGCCAACCTCCCGAGTTCGTTGACAGCCGCCTCGCGCCGCGCCGTCGGGCCGGGCGTGCGGGGCGCGCTCGGTCGCCGATGGCGGCGTGGCCCGACAGGCTGCAACGCCGGTTCGGGGCAGGCAAGCACGCTCGCCCCTTGCGGACCTTCGCCTTTTGGAGTGTCTGATGGAGCGTGAGCCGCGGACGGGGAGGGTCCCGTGGACTGCCGTCAGATCGACCGCCTGCTCGAAGCCAACCTCGAAGGCCGGCTGAGTGGGTTCGAACGCATGGCCCTGCGCCAGCATCTCAAGAGCTGCCGAGCCTGTCGGGCCAAGGTCGACGCCATGACCGCGTTCTCCGAACGCGTGGAGAAGACGCTCGCCGGGGCCGAAGGCCCCGACTGGCGCCGGCTGGCGCCGCCGGCGACGTCGACCCCGGCGGCGCCGGCGGACGCCGCCACGCCGCGGTCGAACGCCACCGCTGCGCGGGACCGCGCCGCGCCCGCCCCGGTCACCCGCGCCAGGCGCAGGCCCTGGTCGCCGCTCGGCGTGGCCGTCGCCGGGGCGGCGATGATCGCCGTCGTCGTGCCGTTTTGGACGCCGCCGCCACCCGAGACGGCGGCCACGCCCTGGCTCGACGCCGCCATCGCCGCGGAGGCCACGCGGCGGGCGGCCGGCGGCCGACTCGATCTGGTGAGCGACGACCCGGCGCGGGTGGCGGCGTGGTTCGACGCCCGCGGGGTGGCGTCGCTGCCGCCGCTCGAGCTGCCCGCCACGACACGGCTCGAGGGAGCGTTCTTGACCTACTACGAGGGCGCGCGCGTCGCCGGGCTGGTGCTCGCCACCCCGGCGGGGTCGCTCGCCGTGCACCTTCGCCCCGCCGGCGCCGATGCCGATGCCACCGGGTCGAGCGCCGACGGCGAGGGCCTGCAGGCGGTCGCCGCCGCGGCGGGGAACTGGCGCGCGGCGGTGATCGGCCGTCCGCAGGCGGTCGAAGCGTCAGCCGTCGACGCCTGGCTGCCGGTCGGTTTCGCCGCCGCCCCCGCCGGCTGAACCGTCGCCGCGGCGCAGGGCCTCGAGCCGGTCGAGCGGGCGCTCGAGCGCGCGCAGCCGCGGTCCCTCGAGCGAGGCGAACAGCGTCTGCGCCTCCTCGAGCTTGCGGCCGAGCCGGCCGAGCTCGTCCTTGAAGGCCCCCCATTCGCCGCGGAAGCGCTGCATCTGGGCGAGCAGCTCGTCGGTGGCCTCGGCCAGGGTGAAGGTCTCCACCGCCTCGCGGATGACGCACAGCACGGCGAACAGGCTCGCCGGCGCGCACGGCACCACCTTCTTCGCCAACGCCTCGTCGACCAGTTCCGGCCGCCGCTCGAAAATGAAGCCGGCCAGCGGTTCGTTCGGGATGAACAACAGCACGTGGTCGACGCTGGCCTCGCCGCCGCCGTAATCGCGCGCCGCGAGCTCCTTCACCTTGGCGCGGACGTCGTTGAGAAAGGTGCGCTCCAGCCGCGTCTTGTCGTTGGGGTCGCGGGCGTCGACGTAGCGGAGATAATTGTCGAGCGGGAACTTGACGTCCATGTGGACGCGGCGGCCGTGCGGCAGCTTGAAGGTGAAGTCGGGGCGGCCGCCGCCGTCGAGCGTGCGCTGGCGCTCGTAGGAGAAGCCCTCGACCAGCCCGGCCTGGCGCAGGACGTCCTCGGCGAGGCGCTCGCCCCACTGCCCGCGCCGCTGGCCGTGGCGCAGCGCCTCGCGCAGGCCGTCGGTCGTGCGGGCGAGCTCGGCGGTGGAGCGCGCGGCCTGCTCGAGTTGCGCGGAGACCTGACCGAGCCCGCGGGCGCGCTCGCGCTCGAGCCCGCTCACCAGCTGGCGCACCCGGTCGAGCTCCCGGCCGACGCGGTCGAACTCCTGGTCGATCGCCGCCTTCTTCTCGTCGAGCTGGTTGGCCTGACGGCCGCGCTCGGCGCCGAGCCGGGCGTCGGCGAGATCCAGCAGCCGCTCGCTGGAGCGGCCGAGGGCGTCGAAGGCGAGTTCGCCGAATGAGGCGCGGGCGCGCTCCAGCATGGCCTCGGTCGCCATCCGGTGGCGGTCCTCGCTGGCCTCGAACAGTTCGTGGGCGAGCCGGCGCACGCGCTGCTCGCGCACCGGCGCCAGCTTGACGCCGAGCGCGAGCCCGACGACGAGGCCCGCCGCGCCCGCGACCGCGGCGACGGTGACCGGGTCGGCCGCGCGCAGGGCCTCCAGCCAGGCCTCGATCACGCCGGGGCCTGCGCGGTCGTGGTCCTGTCACCTTGCAATTCTACCGTCCCTCGCTAGAACACGGCGGCCGTGGCCCGCCCGCGGGGGGCCGCCGCCCGACACGTCGCCGATCGGAGTGTCGTCCATGAGCACCGTGCCGAAGCGGGTCTTCACCCGTCGCCGCCTGTTGAACACCGGCGTCACCGCCGCCGTCGTCCTGCCGGGGCTGTCCGGCGCGCTCAAGGCCCAAGCGCGCGAGGTCGTGCTCTACAACTGGGACAGCTACATCGACCCCGAGACCATCCCGGCCTTTCAGGAGGAGACCGGGATCCGGGTGCGCTACGACCTGTTCGCCTCCAACGACGAGCTCTTCGCCAAGCTGCGCGCGGGCAATCCGGGCTACGACGTGGTGTTCCCCTCGAACGACTGGGTGGCGCGGATGATCGCGGCGGACATGCTGATGCCGCTCGACCACGACCGCATCCCCAACCTCGCCAACATCATGCCGCGTTTCATGGACCCGCGCCACGACCCCGGGCGCGCGCACAGCGTGCCCTATTTCTGGGGGACGGTCGGGCTGGGCTACCGCAAGTCGGTGGCCTCGCCGACGAGTTGGGGGGTGATCTACACCGACGGGACCCACGCCGGCCGCATCGCCGTGCAGCGCGAGATCGACACGCTGCTCGCCGGCCTCAAATATCTGGGCTACTCGATCAACACCACCGATCCCGACGAGATCGAGGACGCGGTCCAGCTGTTGTTGCAGGCCAAGGCGGGCTTCAAGACCTTCGCGCCGGACACCGGCCAGGACCTGCTGCTGTCGCGCGAGGTCGACCTCGCCCTCGAATACAACGGCGACGTGCTGCAGGTGATGCAGGAGGACGACGATCTCTCCTTCGTGGTGCCGGAGGAGGGGACGATCCTGTGGGAGGACGACATGGTCGTGCCGCGCGGAGCGCCCCACGTCGAGGAGGCGCACGCCTTCATCGACTTCGTCCACGACGCCGAGAACAACGCCCGCATCGCCGAATGGGTGATGTATCCGACGCCTAACGCCGCGGCGAAGGAACTCCTGCCGCAGGAGATCATCGGCAACCCGGCGATCTTCCCGCCCGACGCCGTTCTCGACCGCTCCGAGTTCGCGCTCTACCAGGGCGAGGAGATCCAGCAGATGCGCAACGACGCGATGACCCGCGTGCTCGCCGGCTGAGGCCGCGAGCTTGCAATCGTGGCGCGAGCAGCCCGCAGCCTTCTTCGTCTTCATCCTGCCCGCGACGCTGTGGCTGCTCGCGTTTTTCCTGATTCCGCTGGCGCTGATCTGGGTGATCAGCTTCGGCGAGCGGGTCGGGCCCGTCGACATCGCGTTCACCTGGACCTCGGCGAACTACCTCGACGCGCTCGACCCGCTCTACCTTAAATTGTTTTGGCGCTCGTTGTGGATCGCCGCGGTGGCCACCGCCGTGGTGCTGGTGGTGGCGTTCCCGGTCGCCTTCGCCATCGCCTTCGCGCCACCGCGCGCCAAACCGCTCCTGCTGCTGCTGGTGGTCTTGCCGTTTTGGACCAACATGCTGATCCGCACCTACGCCATGCTCGCGGTGCTGCGCGGCAACGGCTATCTGAACTGGACTCTCGAAGGACTTTGGGAGGCGACGCGGCTGCTGCTCACGCCGATCGGGCTGGGCTGGCTCACCGGCGAGCGCTTCGTGCCGCTCGAGCTGCTCTACAACAACACCGCGGTCGTCTTCGGCATCGTCTATGTCTACCTGCCGTTCATGGTGTTGCCGCTCTACGCCTCGCTGGAGCGGCTCGACCGCTCGCTGCTCGAAGCCAGCCTGGATCTCGGGGCGAGCCAGTTGCGCACCTTCTTAGCCGTGGTCGTGCCGATGGCGCGCCCGGGCATCGTCTCCGGCCTCATGCTCGTGTTCATCCCCGCCATCGGAACCTTCTTGATCTCCGATCTGCTGGGCGGCCCCGACAGCCAGCTCCTCGGCAACATCATCGAGCGCCAGTTCAAGGCCGCCAACAATTGGCCGCTCGGGGCGGCGATGTCCTTCCTGTTGCTCTATGTCGCCTTCGCGCTGTTGCTGGTGCGGGCCTGGCTCGGCGCCCGCGGTCTGCGCGATGCTTAGGCGCGGGCCCCCGCCCGGGCCCCTGGACTACAGCCGGCGCTGGTGGCTGCGCGCCTGGCTCGCGCTCACCTTCGTCTTCCTCTACGCTCCCATCGCCATCCTGGTCCTCTTCAGCTTCAACGACAGCCGCCGCAACATCGTGTGGCAGGGCTTCACCCTCGACTACTACGTCAAGGCGGCGAACAACGTCTCGCTGCTCGAGGCCTTCTCCAACAGCCTGGTGATCGCGGCGCTCTCCACCGTGATCTCGGTGGTCCTGGGCGGGCTGTTGGCGCTCGCGCTCTACCGCTTTCGCTTCCCCGGCCGGCCGGCGGTGGAGGCGGCCAACCAGCTGCCGATCGTCGTGCCCGAGATCTGCATGGGGGTGGCGCTCCTGGTCTTCTTCGCCGAGGTGGGCTGGCCGCGCGGGCTGCCCTGGCCGCTCAGCCTCTCGAACATCGTCGCCGGCCACGTCGCTTTCAGTTTTCCCTTCGTCGCGGTCGTGGTGCGGGCGCGCCTGGCGGGCTTCGACCGCGCCCAGGAGGAAGCCTCGCGCGACCTCGGCGCCTCGGAGTGGCAGACGTTCCGGCGCGTCACCTTGCCCTACATGCGGCCCGGGCTGATCGCCGGCGGGCTGTTGGCGATGACGCTGTCGCTCGACGACTTCGTCATCACCTTCTTCACCAGCGGCCCCGACACGCTGACCTTTCCGGTCAAGGTCTATTCGATGGTGCGCTTCGGCGCGACGCCCGAGGTCAACGCCGCCTCGACCGTGCTGATCGCTATCACCATCGCGCTCACCGTCGTCGCCATGCGGCTGCAGGCGCCGCCCAAGGCGGGAGGGTGAGCATGGCGCCGCCCCCTATCGTCCGCATCGAGCACGTCACCAAGCGCTTCGGCGACTATCCCGCGGTCGAGGACGTCAGCCTCGACATCGCCGCCAACGAGCTGTTCGCGCTGCTGGGTCCGTCGGGTTGCGGCAAGACCACGCTGTTGCGCATGCTCGCCGGCTTCGAGCGCCCGAGCGCGGGCCGCATCCTGATCGGCGGCGCCGACATGACCACCGTGCCGCCGAACCGGCGGCCGGTGAACATGGTGTTTCAGTCCTACGCGGTGTTTCCGCACATGACCGTCGCCGACAACGTCGCCTACGGCCTCCGGGTCGACGGTACCCCTGCCGGCGAGATCGCGCCGCGCGTCGACGCCGCGCTCGAGATGGTACGGCTCGGCGGCTACCGGGCGCGCATGCCCGAGCAGCTCTCCGGCGGTCAGCGCCAGCGGGTGGCGCTCGCGCGTGCGCTGGTGAAGCGCCCGAAGGTGCTCTTGCTCGACGAGCCGCTCTCGGCGCTCGACCGCAAGCTCAGGGAGGACATGCAGCTCGAACTCGTCCGCCTCCAGCACGAGGTCGGCATCACCTTCGTGATGGTCACCCACGACCAGGAAGAAGCGCTGTCGATGGCCAACCGGGTCGCGGTCATGGACGCCGGTCGCGTGCTCCAGATCGCCGATCCGCGCACGCTCTACGAGAACCCGACCCACCGCTTCGTCGCCGACTTCATCGGCACGATGAACACGTTCGACGTCGAGGTGTCCGGGGTCGAGGGGGACAGGGTGCGGGTCCGCCACCCGCTCCTGGGCGAGCTGGAGGTCGCCCGCGCCGCCCCGCACGTCACCGGCGGGGTCTTGATCATCCGGCCCGAGAAGCTGCGGCTCGATTTCTCGACGCCGCCGGTCGCGGGCGAGCGGATGCTCGATGCGGTGATCGAGCAGGTGGCCTATTACGGCGATCTGAGCTTCGTCTTCATCCGTCTCGACGACGGCACGCGCCTGCAGGTGAGTCGCTACAACATCAACCGCGTCGACCAGGGCGACCCGCCGCCGGGCAGGCGCTGCCGGGTCGGCATCCATCCCGAAGACCTACTGCTGGTCGACGACGGAGGTTGAATACGGCGCTCCCGAGTACACGTAACCCGGGAATAGGTGGCCGAGTGACGCGTCCGAACATACTGGTGCGCAGTCCACGGCAGCGGTGCGTGAGGAAAAGCGTGACGTCGGGCACTCGTTCTGGGGCGGCGGACATACCGTGGATAGCGAGCCTGGCGGTCGCGGTGCTCCTCGCCGTGATGATCGTGCACGCCATCAGCTGGCGGATGATGTCGGCCACGCTCGGGGCCGACGAGCCGGGGCGGCTGGTGACGCTGGTCGGCCTCGAGCGTTCGCTGAACGCACTGCGGGACGCCGTGGTCGACGACGGCGGGGCCGCGGCCGTCGGCAACGTCGCCGCCGCCGAAGCCGCCGTGATCGAGCGCCTGCGCCGGCTGCGGCACGGCGCGCCCGCGACGGCGGAACGCGACGCAGTGGTGGGAGAGGTGGAGCGCGCCCTGGCGGCGGTGGAAACGTGGCGCGCCGGTCCCGCGTCCGCCCAGGCGCGCCGCGACGCCGAGGCGGCGGTCGCGCGGGCACACGCCGCCGTCCGCGCCGGCGTGCTCCAGGCTCAGCAGGAGGCGCTGGCCTGGTCGCGCGATCTCGACCGCCAAGTCGCCTGGATCATGAAGTCGACGGCGGTGCTGTGGTCGCTGGTGGCGTTCGCGGCGGTCGCGGTCGGGATCGCCTTCGCCCGGTTGCGCCGGCGCTCCGGCCGCCAGTTGCGCCTCACCGAGCAGGCGCTGGTGCGCAGTGAGCATCTCGCCCACCAGGACGCTCTCACCGGGGTCGCGAACCGGCGCCGCTTCGATGCCGAATTCGAGGCCGCGATCCGCGACGCCGAACACGGCCCGGCTTTCGCGCTGCACCTCCTGGACGTGGACGGCCTCAAGACCGTCAACGACCGCTGCGGTCACGCCGCCGGTGACGTCCTACTGGCCGCGGTGGCGCGAGCGCTGACGACCAGCGTGCGCGCCGACGACCTGGTGGCCCGCTTCGGCGGCGACGAGTTCGCCGTGATCCAGCGCGACGCCACCCCGGAAACGGCCGAGCGGCTCGCCGAGCGGTTGAGCATCGCGGTGGCGGTGCCGGTTACGCTGCGCGACGGCACCCGCGCGATACCGCGGGCTAGCGGCGGTTTCGCGCTCTACGGCGCCGACGGCACGACGCGCGCCGCCCTGTCGGAGACGGCCGACGCCCGCCTCTACGCCGCCAAGAGTGCTCTCTCGCGGCTGCCGTCGCGGCCGCCGCGGCTGGTGAAGCCCGGCTGACCGCGCTCGCTCACCGCGCCGCCTTGGCCAGCGCCTGCTCCAGATCGGCGATGACGTCCTCGACGTTCTCGATGCCGATCGACAGTCGGACGACGTCGGGCCCGGCGCCGGCGGCTTGTTGCTCGTCGGGACTGAGCTGACGGTGGGTGGTGGATGCCGGGTGGATGATCAGCGAGCGGGTGTCGCCGACATTGGCGACGTGCGACAGCAGCTCGCAGGCGTCGACCAGCTTCACCCCCATCTCGTAGCCGCCCTTGACCCCGATCGTGAACACCGAGCCGACCCCGTTCGGGCAGTAGGTCTCCAGCTGCGGCGTCCGGTTCTGGGGCAGGCGCGGATAGGACACCCACGCCACCTCGGGGTGGTCGGCGAGCCATTGCGCCACCTTGTCGGCGTTGGCGACGTGGCGCTCCATCCGCAGGCTCAACGTCTCCAGCCCCTGCAGCAGCAAGAAGGCGTTGGTCGGCGACAGCGCCGGGCCCATGTCGCGCAGGCCGACGGCCTTGCTGCGCACGATGAAGGCCAGATTGCCGAAGGTCTCCCAGAACCGTAGGCCGTGATAGGCCGTGGTGGGCTCGGTCATCAGCGGGTACTTGTCGCTGGCACCCCAGTCGAAGGTGCCGCCGTCGACGATGGCGCCGCCGATCGAGTTGCCCTGACCGCCGATGTACTTGGTCAGCGAGTGGGTCACCAGATCGGCGCCGAAGCGCAGCGGCTGGCACAGGGCGGGCGAGGGCAGCGTGTTGTCGACCACCAGCGGCAGCTGGTGGGCGTGAGCGATCTCGGCGACGGCCCGCATGTCGGCGACGATGCCGTCGGGGTTGGAGGCGCTTTCCAGGAAGACCGCGCGGGTATCGTCGTCGATGGCGTCGGCGAAGTTGTGGGGGCCGCGCGGGTCGACGAAGCGGGTGTGCCAGCCGAACTGGGGAAAGGTCTCCTTCATCTGGGTGATCGACCCGCCGTAGAGCTTCGAGCTCGCCACCACGTTGGTGCCCGGGGTCATCAGGTTGAGGAACACCAGGAACTGGGCGGCGTGGCCGCTGGCGGTGGCGCAGGCGGCGACGCCGCCCTCCAGCGCGGCGAGCCGTTCCTCCAGCACCGAGACGGTGGGGTTGGTCAGCCGCGAGTAGATGTTGCCGAACTGCTGCAAGTTGAACAGCGACGCCGCGTGCTCGACGTTGTCGAAGGCGTACGACGTCGTCTGGTAGATCGGCACGGCGCGCGCGCCGGTGGTCGCGTCCGGCGCGTAGCCGGCGTGCAGCGCCAGCGTGTCGAAGCCGTAGGCGTGTTCGCTCATCGCGAGCCGTCTCCCTCGCTGTCGGTGCGCGCGCGGCCGCTGGCCCCGGAGAGCTGCCGCGCCGTCGATTTCTTGGCGGAGATCACCCGGCGATTGACGCCGAGCCACCCGATCTCACCGAAGAGCCGTCCATATTCGATCTTCGGGCAGCGGTCCATGACGACCCGGGCGCCCGCGGCCTCGGCGCGCGCGGCCGCTTCGTCGTCGCGCACGCCCAGCTGCAGCCAGACCACCGCCACGCCCAGCGCCAGGGCCTCGTCGACGATGGCACCCGCCTCCTCCGAGCGGCGGAAGACGTCGACCATGTCGGGTCGTTCGGGCAACTCGGCGAGGCTCGCGTGAACGGTTTCGCCGAGCATCGTTTCGCCGGCGGCGCGCGGGTTGATCGGCCGGACCCGATAGCCTTTGCGCTGCAGGTACATCATCACGAAGTGGCTCGGGCGCATCGGGTTGGTGCTCGCGCCCACCATCGCGATGGTCGTCACGTCCTCGAGGATCCGCTTGATCCAGGCGTCGTCGTAACGCAGGGCCGCGGTCATTCGAAGTCCAGCCGGGGCGTGTCGTCGGCGAGCAGGGCCAGGCGGCCGTCGTCGAGGCGCCACCGGTTCACCTCGCGCAGGAGCTCGAGATAGCGGCGCTCCTGCGCCATGCGGCCCGCCGGCTCGTCGTTGAACATCATCGTGGTTCCGGTCGTGCCGAACGCGATCCCCATGCCGGCGACGTGATAGGGCGCGAACCAGCGGTTCGTGCTCGCGTCGCCGCCGGCGCGGTCGTCTTCGCCGAGGGTGAGATCGGGCGCGGTGCCGGCGAGGACGGCGTCGCCGTCGAGGCGCACGAGCCGCCAGGCGCGCGACGTGATCGCGTCCGCCGCTATGGGCCGGCCATCCACCTCGCCCCAGAGCCGCTCGGCGCGGCGGGTGCGAAGCTCGGCCCGGCAGGCGAGGTCGGCGTCGCCGGCGCCCGTCCCGGCGTCCATCACCGCCCGGCGCCGGTCGCACTCGGCCGCGAGATAGGCCGCGAACGCCGCCTCGCTGGCGGCGAGGGCGTCGACGGCGGCGTCGCGGCCGGTCGCCTCGGCCAGGCGCTCGGCGGCGTCCCGCGCGGCGACGGTCGCGGCGGCGAGGTCGCCGGCCGCGGCCCGCGCCCGCAGCTCCAGGCACGCGCTCGCCGCGACGCGGCTCTCGCTCGCGGCGAGGCACGCCGCCGACGGGTCCGCCGCCGCCCCGGCTGCCGCGAACGGGGAGGCGGCGAGCATGCCGACGGCCGCGAGCCCCGCGCCCCTCGGCGTCACGAGGCGTTCCAGCGCGGCTGGCGCTTCTCCTTGAAGGCGGTGAGTCCCTCGTCGAAGTCGGCCATCAGGGCGTTGTCGACGATGGCCTCGGTGGTGAAGGCGTAGGCCTCCTCCAGGCCCATCTCGAGCTGCGCGTAGAACGCGCGCTTGCCGAGTGCCAGCACGTCCTTGGGCTTGTCGACCAGCCGGGCGGTGAGGCGACCGACGGCGTCCTCCAGCTGAGCCGCCGGCGCGACCTCGTTGACGAGGCCGTGGCGCTCGGCCGTCGCCGCGTCGATGAAGTCGCCCGTCAGCAGCATCTCCAGCGCCGGCTTGCGCGGGACGTTGCGCGACAGCGCCACCATCGGCGTCGAGCAGAAGAGACCGTATTTCACCCCCGAGGTCGCGAAGCGCGCGCGGTCGCTGGCGACGGCGAGGTCGCAGGCCGCCACCAGCTGGCAGCCGGCGGCGGTGGCGATGCCGTCGACGACGGCGACGACCGGCACCGGCAGCTTGGCGAGCCGCGTCATCATCGCCGAGCAGCGCTGAAAGAGGCGGGCCAGATCCTCGCGCGTGCGGTTCTCGCCCATCTCCTTGAGGTCGTGGCCGGCGGAGAAGGCCTTACCGTTGCCGCGGAGCACCAGCACGCGGGCGTCGTCGTCGGCCTCGATCCGGTCGAGTTCGCGCTGGATCGCCTCGATCAACGCCTCGCTCAGACTGTTGAACGCCTGCGGGCGGTTGAGCGTGAGGTTGACGACGCCGCCCTCCGCGGCGCGCAACAGCATCGGCTGGTCGGGCGCGTCGGGCATCGTGATCCTCCCTTCCGTGGGCTCGCTCCCTGTCTTAAACGCCCGCGGGCGATCGGGCGAGAGGAGAGCACGATGCGGATCGGCGAGGCTCTGGACGCGGCGGGCTTCGCCGAGCTGGCGGCCGAGGGCGTGCCCTATGTCGGCATGCTCGACGTCGAGGTGGTGCATTTCCGCGAGGGCGAGGTGCTGGTGCGGCTGCCCTACCGCGAGCTGCTGCTGCGCCCCGGCGGCACCATCTGTGGCCCGGCGATCATGGCGCTCGCCGACATCGCGCTCTACGGCGTCGCGTTGAGCCATGTCGGCCGGGTGCCGCTGGCGGTCACCACCGACCTCACCGTGCACTTCCTGGCCAAACCGCACCCCGGTGCCCTGCTCGGCCGTGCCCGTACCCTCAAGGCCGGCAAGCGGCTGATCATCGGCGAGTGCGAGGTGACCGCCCAGCCCGACGCGCAGCCGGTGGCGCACGTCGTCGGGACGTACTCGGTGCCGCCGGCGAGCGGCGTTGACGCGTCCGCGCGCGAGGCGTAGCACACCCGCTCACACTGTCGTACGGCGGCCGTGCCCGGTGCGTTTTCACTCGGGCCGTGGCGGATCGCCGGTTTCGGATTGGACGGATCCATGAAGACCTACAGCGCGCGTCCGGCGGACGTCTCGCCGGCGTGGGTGCTCGTCGACGCGGAGAACCTGGTGCTCGGCCGGCTCGCCGCGCTGGTCGCCACGCGGCTGCGCGGCAAGCACAAGGCGATGTACACTCCCCACATCGACACGGGCGACCACGTCGTCGTCGTCAACGCCGAGAAGGTCCAGCTGACCGGCAAGAAGCGCCGGCAGAAGACCTACCACTGGCACACCGGCTATCCCGGCGGGCTCAAGGAACGTACGGTCGACAAGGTGCTCGACGGGCGCCACCCCGAGCGCGTCATTCAGAAGGCCGTGGAGCGGATGGTTCCGAAGGGGCCGCTCGGCCGCCGCCAACTCAAGAAGCTCCACGTCTACGCCGGCCCCGACCACCCCCATCGGGCCCAACAGCCGGCGCCGCTGGACGTCGCCGCGCTGAACACGAAGAACACCACCGAGAAGAGCCATGGCTGAGACCCGCACGCTCGCCGACCTCAAGGATCTCACCAAGCCCGGCGGCGTCGCCACCGAGGCGGCGCCCGAACCGGCCGAGCCCAAGATCGACCGCTTCGGCCGCTCCTACGCCACCGGCCGGCGCAAGAACGCCATCGCCCGGGTGTGGGTGAAGCCGGGCACCGGCAAGGTGACGGTCAACGGCAAGGACATCGAGACCTACTTCGCGCGGCCGACCCTGCAGATGATCCTGCGCCAGCCCTTCGGTGCAGTGAACCGGCCGCACCATTTCGACGTCTACTGCACCGTGGTGGGCGGCGGGCTCTCGGGTCAGGCGGGAGCGGTGCGTCACGGCATCAGCCGGGCGCTCACGCTGTACGATCCGAATCTGCGGCCGGCGCTCAAGGCCGGCGGCTTTCTGACCCGGGATGACCGCGAGGTCGAGCGCAAGAAGTACGGCAAGGCCAAGGCCCGGCGCAGCTTCCAGTTCTCCAAGCGCTGACGCCCGCGCGGCGTTCGAAGCGGGCGTTTGCCGGCGACGCTACTTGCGGCCGGCCGGTTGCCGCGAACGATCGGGGCGGTGTCAGGTCGAGGGGTGTTTGCGGAGCGGCGTGGTCGGCGCCAGGGACGGCGCGACCCGGCGCGAGGTACGGCCGTCGTCGGGTCCCGACGGCCGGCCGTTCGCGGCGGGCGGTTGGTCACGCGCCGCCGGCATCGCCCAGCGCCACAGCGCGGCATCGGGCACCGGCAACACCAGGAACCAGTGCTCCAGCACCGCGAGCGCCAGCATCGCCGCCAGCATCAGGCACGCCGACGCCTCGAACGCGCTCGCCTCGAGCGCCAAGCCGCGCCCGAGCAGCCAGATGAAACCCAGCGTGCCGATCGTCACCGACAGCGGAAACAGCGCATTCATCGCCCGTTTGCGGAAATAGCTCCGCAAGAAGCCGAGATGAGCGGGGAGGAACTCTTCGTTCATGTTCGGCACGCCGAGGAAGATGTTGAGCTTGGCGCTCAGCCGCATGATCCACAACAACAAAAAGGCCCAGAGCCCGACCTGATTGGCGGCGTCCCACAACAGCCAGGCGAGGGCGACGGCGGTCACGAGGATCGCGAGCTCGTGGTAGACGAGGGTGCCGAGCGCGTCGCGAAAGCGCCGCCAGCCGGCGGCGTGGTGTTGCACGCGGCGCCGGGGGCCGGTGACGAAACCCAACAGAAAGCTGGTCTCGTGCCACGCCCACAGGCCCAGCCCGCAGGCGAAGCCGAGATAGGCGCCCATAGGGGTCACGGTGTCGGCGAGCGCGATCAGCCCGGCGATCGACGCCGCCGCCAGCGCGGTGGCGCCCGCCAGGCTCCAACGGAAGCTCCGGCGCGGGAGGCCGACGAGGTAGAGAACGGCGCCAGTGCTCGACCACCAGAGCAAGAGCGCGAACAGGATCGGACCGCCGTATTCCGACATCGAACGCCGTCTCCGTGGACTACCAGGCGGGCGCCAACCGCACCTGTAAAAGAATGTGGTGGGGATTCACCGCCAACCGGTAAAGGCCGGCGACGGCCAAAGCGGCGCGACCCGTGAGCGCAAGCCGTTCCAGCCGGTCGCGGAACTCGCCGGCGGCGGTCGCGGCGCGCCGCCGGTCGGCGACGACGGTCCCACCCGGCGCGAGCGCCGCGAGGTTCACGAGCCGTCGCCCGCGGCCAGGAAGAGCCGGCGGAAGGCCCGTTCGTTGTCGGTGCCGAAGCCGTTGAGCGGCATGTACTGGCCGTTGGTCGGGTCGGCGAGGATCATGGTGCCGTCGGACCAGCGGATCAGATCGAACGGTCGGTCGGTGGCGATGTCCGCGCGCTCGCGCTTGTCGACCAGGCTGGTGACCACCCGCCTGAGAAAGCGGCTGTCGTCGGCGGCGAAGACCGCCAACTCGGCGCCGGTCTCGGCCCGGGTGACGGTGATCGGGCCGTCCTCGCCGTCGATCGCGAAGGCGAGCCGATGGACGCTCTGGGGCGAGGTGGTGGTCTGCTCGCCGCGCATCGCGTCGGTGGCCTGGTCGGCGAAGACGAGCACGAGCGTGAGGGCGACCAGGCCGAAGGCGCCGTAGAGCGCGCCCCGCGGTAGGCCGGCCCCGGCGCGACTGCGTTCGAGATTGCGGGTGCTCGTCGACTTCATGGTGGTGGGTCCCTCCTGGCGCGGTTCAGCCGGCCGCCGCGAACTGTTGCACGCGCGGGGCGGCGCCGGCGGTCTCGGCCGACGGCTGGGTCTCGTCCGCCTCGAAGCGGCGCATGGCGTCCACCAACCGCTCGCCGGCCTCGGCGGCACCGGGCACGACCCGCAGCATCGGCTGCGGATTGACGAAGCGCCAGCGGCGGACGTGCGGCCAGAGATGAAGGTAGAAGATCCGCTCCTCGCCGCCGAGTTCGAGCGCCAGATCGCCCGTGCCGTCGCGGTAGCTCTTGAGCTTGACGTCGCGGACGATGCCGAACGGCAGGTTGACCGTCATCGGCAGCGCCACCCCGAACTTCACCACCACGCGACGGTTGGTGATGGTGTAAACCGTCATCCGGGCGTTGATCCAGGCGAAGAAGGCGAGGATGCCGGCGGCGATCGTGCCCATCGGCACGTACCACAGTGCGGCGGAGGCGAGTTCGCCCGCCGGCCGACCCTGGCCGACGACCAGCGCCGCCTGCCAGACCAGCAACAGCGCGAAGTATAGCGCCACCTTGTCGGCGTGGAACGCGCGACGGGCGAGGGCGCGCCAGTCCGGCGCGCCCTGCCAGAGGACCTCCTCCCCCGGCGGGAGCCGTTCCGGGAGGCCCCGGACCGGCTCGTAGTCGTGCTCGCGGATCGTCACAGCACCGGCTCCGCCCGCTGCTCGCTGCTGTAGAGGTAGCCACCGCCGTAGAACGCGGTGACCTTGTCCTCTTCGAGCCGGGTCACCTGGTCCGGATCCTTGAGCGTCGGCACGTCGGCGAACTGCGAGGCGCGCAAGCTGTCGACGATGACCGCCCGGCGCTGGTTGTTGACGAAGGTGAAGCCGACGGGCAGCAGCACGCGCTTGCCGGCGGCGCCTTCGACCTCGACCTCGAAATAGCGGAAGATGAACTCGGCGCGGTCGACCCAAAGATCGACGACCTTGCCGGCGGGCACGCCGTCCGAGCCGATGACGGTGTAGCCCCGCGGATCCCGGTCGCCCTCCATCACGCCGTACTCGCCCGCGACGCGGGTGGGCACGATGCGGTTGTGGCCGTCGAAGGTCTGATCGGGCTCGTCGACGCGGTTGCTGTAGGAGCCCGAGCCGAGGCCGGACTTGAGCGGGTCGACGGTGGGTTCGATCGGCATGCCGATCAGGCCCGAGGTGGTACGGTACGGCAGATCCGGCCGGTCGGGGCGGTTGCTCTTGCGCACGCCGCCGCCCGCCAGTTCATAGCTCTTGGGTTCCGGCGGGTAGAAGTAGCCGGGCTTGCTCGGTCCCTCCTCGCTCACCAGTGGATAGCCCTCCCGCTGGTCCTCGCGCCGTAGATACAGCACCAGGAACAAGAAGAAGACCCAAAACGCGTACAGGACGACTTGAGCGACGTCGATGTGGGAAGTGATGGCACCAAACGGCATTGCTTGGCCTCCGCAGGCAGGGGGCTAGACCGGGAATTCGGCCAAGCCGAACTTGGACTGGTGGGGGGTGGCCGCAGGCGCCGGGCGGCGGACCAACGGCCCGATGGCGACCAGGGTGACGAACAAGAGCGCGATCTCCAGGTGGTAGACGACGCCGTAGCCGACCTGGGGCCCGGTGAAGGCCGGGCCGAGGACGCCTTGGGCGCCGAGGGTGGTGACGCCGTCGCGGATCGCGCCGCCGAGCGCGATCGCGACCCCGGCGGCGGTCGCCTGCACGGCGCCCCAGGCGCCGAGGGCGAGGCCGCTCCGTCCCCCCTCGGCGAGGGTCATCGCGGCGGTCAGCGTGCCGACCGCGAACAGCCCGCCGCCGAAGCCGATCAGCGCGGTGCCGAGGCGGAACAACAACGGCGAGGTGAGCGCGCCGGCGAAGATCACCGCGGAGAAGGCGAAGATGCCGACGAGCGCGCCGAGCGCGGCGATGCGCAACGGATCGAGGCCACGGCCGAGCATCCGCGCGGCCAGCACGAAGCCCGCGAGCGAGCCGGCGGCGAAGATTGCGGTCAGCGTCGTGGTCCCGGCGACGGAGAGCGCCAGCACCTCGCCGCCGTAGGGCTCGAGCAGGATGTCCTGCATGCTGAAGCCGGCGGTGCCGAGCCCGACCGCGATCAGGAGCCGGCCGGCGCGCCCGCCCGCCAGGAAGTCGCGCCAGACCGCCTTGAAGTCCGGCCGCGGCCGGTCGTGGCGGGTGAGCTCGGGGCGGCGCGCCTCCTGCTTCCAGAGCGCGATCACGTTGAGCACGAGGGTGACCACCGCCGCGCCCTGGATCACCTGGATGAGCTTGATCTGGGTGAAGTCGCGCAGCAGCCAGCCGAACAGCATCGCACTGCCGGCCATGCCGACCAGCAGCATGACGTAGAGGAGCGCCACCACCCGCGGCCGCTTGTCCTCCTCGGCCAGGTCGGTGGCGAGCGCCAGGCCCGCGGTCTGGGTGGTGTGCAGCCCGGCGCCGACCAGGAGGAAGGCGAGCGCGGCGCCGGCGGTGCCGGCCCAGACCGGGCCGCCGTGGGCTTCGCCCGAGAGGATCAACAGCGCGAACGGCATGATCGCTAGGCCGCCGAACTGCAGCAGCGTACCCATCCAGATGTAGGGCACGCGCTTCCAGCCCAGATGCGACTTGTGGTGGTCGGAGCGAAAGCCGACCAGCGCCCGGAACGGCGCGAACAGGAGCGGCAGGCCGACCATGGCGGCGACCAGCCAGGCCTGGACGCCGAGCTCGACGATCATCAGCCGGTTGAGCGTACCGCTGATCAGCACCACCGCCATGCCGACGGAGATCTGAAAGAGCGACAGCCGCAACAGCCGCGCCAACGGCAGCTCGGCGCTGGCGGCGTCGGCGAACGGGAGGAACTTGGGCGCGAGCGTCTTCCACAGGCTCGCGACGCGGGCCGGGGCGGCGCTCATAGCCGGGTCACCTCCACCGCCTCGGAGGTGTAGAAGCCGCGCTGGATCCGCCTGGTGCGCGCCCGCCGCCACTCGGCCAAGGCCGGCGCGTCGGCCAGGCGCGCGAACAGCCGCCGTTCGGGTGCCGGCTGGATCGCCGGCGCGCGGTCGCCCTTGGGGAAGAACTTGCCGGCGGCGTGCATCGCCGCCAAGGCCGGCGTGCGCGGCGCGAAGGTGAAGACGACGCTCGCCTCGGTGCGCGCCGCCAGCTCGCCGAGCACGCCCACGACGTCGTCGAGGCGGTAGTGCACGAACGAATCCATCGCCACGACGTGGTCGAAGCGACCGAGCGCCGGGTCGGTGAAGTCGCCGGTACGGAAGTCGATCCGCCCGCCGCCGAGATCGGCGGGCGCGCGCTCGCGCGCGAGCGCGATCAGCTTGGCGGCGACGTCGACGGCGACGACCTCGGCGCCCCGCCGCGCCGCCTCCACCGCCAGGGCACCGGTACCACAACCGGCGTCGAGCACGCGGCGCCCGCCGAGATCGGTGGGCAGCCACCCCAGCAGCGTCGCCCGCATCTCCTCGCGGCCGGCGCGGACGGTGGCGCGGATGCCGCTCACCGGCGCGTCGGAGGTGAGCCGGCTCCAGGCCTCCACCGCCGTCCGGTCGAAGTAGGTCTCGAGCTCGCCGCGCCGGGTGTGGAAGGTGCCGCTCGCCATCAGTCGAAGCCCAGCAACTCGAACAGGTCGCGGTCGCGCATCGGTGTCGCCAGCTGCGGCTCGGCGCCGTCCCAGAGCGCCTGGGCCAAGCGGAGATATTCCGCCTGCACCGCCGCGATCTCGGCGTCCGGCTCCATCTCGAACAGCGTCGACTTCTTCAGCCGCGACCGCCGGATCGCGTCGAGGTCGGGGAAGTGCGCGAGCGTCCGGAGGCCGACGACGTCGTTGAAACGCTGGATCTGGTCGGTCGCTTTGCTGCGGTTGGCGACGACGCCGCCGAGCTGGACCTTGTAGTTCTTCGACTTGGCCTTGATGGCCGCGACGATGCGGTTCATGGCGTAGATCGAATCGAAGTCGTTGGCGGCGACGACCAGCGCGCGCTCGGCGTGCTGCAGCGGAGCCGCGAAGCCGCCGCAGACGACGTCGCCGAGGACGTCGAAGATGACGACGTCGGTGTCCTCCAGGAGGTGGTGCTCCTTGAGGAGCTTCACGGTCTGGCCGACGACGTAGCCGCCGCAGCCGGTGCCGGCGGGCGGCCCGCCGGCCTCGACGCACATCACGCCGTTGTAGCCCTCGTAGACGAAATCCTCGGGCTGCAGCTCCTCGCTGTGGAAGTCGACCTGCTCCAGCACGTCGATCACCGTCGGCATCAGCCGCTTGGTGAGCGTGAAGGTCGAATCGTGCTTGGGATCGCAGCCGATCTGCAGCACGCGCTTGCCGAGCTTGGAGAACGCGACCGAAAGGTTGGACGACGTGGTGCTCTTGCCGATGCCGCCTTTGCCGTAGACCGCGAAGACCTTGGCACCGCCGGCGATCTTCTGGTCCATCTGGACCTGGACGCTGCCGTCGCCGTCGGGGCGCGGCGGCGCCTTGTCGAGTACGATCGTCACGCTGCCACCTCCTCGGCGATGCCTTCGAGCCGGTCCTCGAGCTCCTCGCCGGCCTCGCGCAGGGCGTCGAGGGTCTCGGCGTCGGGGGACCAGTAGTTGCGTTCGTGCGCCTCCAGCAGGCGGTTCGCGACCCGCGCCGAGGCCTTCGGGTTCAGCGCCGTCAGCCGTTCGCGCATGGCGGGGTCGAGGACGTAGGTGCGGGTGAGCTGCTGGTAGACCCAGGGCGAGACCTCGCCGGTCGTCGCCGACCAGCCCATGGTGTTGGTCACCGCCGCCTCGATCTGGCGGACGCCTTCGTAGCCGTGCTCCAGCATGCCCTCGTACCATTTGGGATTGAGCATGCGGGTGCGGGTCTCGAGCGAGACCTGCTCGCCGAGGGTGCGCACGCGGCCTTCGCCGCGGGTCTGATCGCCGATGTAGACCGGTACGCCGTCGCCGCGGGCGCGCCGCACCGCCCGGCCGATGCCGCCGAGGGTGTCGAAGTAG
>JAAAPF010000113.1 GCA_009908425.1 Alphaproteobacteria bacterium | reverse complement strand
CCGCGCGTCGTCTCGGTCATGGTGCGGCCTCCTCTTCGCAACTGCGAAAACGCTACGCCCGCGCGCGCCCCGCGCCAAGCGCGACCGTAGTCGGCCCCCTCGGCGCGGGCCCGTCGGCCCTCTTGGCGCGCACCGGCCGCGGCGGCTATGCCGAAGGGGGCGATCCGCGGTGGGGGAGGGAGCGATGCGCGGGGTGACGCTACCCGAGGGCGAGGTGGTGCCGGCGCTGGGGCAGGGCACCTGGCGCATGGGCGAGGACGCCGCGCGCCGCGCCGACGAGGTCCGCGCGCTGCGCTACGGCCTCGATCTCGGCCTGACCCTGATCGACACCGCCGAGATGTACGGCGAGGGCGGGGCGGAGGCCGTCGTCGGGGAGGCGATCGCCGGGCGCCGCGACGAGGTCTTCGTCGTCACCAAGGTCTACCCCCACAACGCCTCGTTCGACGGCACGATCGCGGCTTGCGAGCGCAGCCTCGCCCGGCTCGGCACCGACCGGGTCGACCTCTACCTCCTGCACTGGCGCGGGCGCCACCCGCTCGCCGAGACCGTGCGCGCCTTCGAGCGCCTGCGCGCCGACGGCAAGATCCGCCATTGGGGGGTGAGCAACTTCGACGCCGACGACCTCGACGCGCTCGTCGCCGTCGCGCACGGCGGTCGCTGCGCCACCGATCAGGTCCTCTACAACCTGACCCAGCGCGGCCCGGAATGGGCGCTGCTGCCGTGGTGCCGCGCCCGCGGCCTGCCGCTGATGGCCTACTGCCCGGTCGAGGAGGGCCGGCTGCCGACGGGCGGCGTCCTGGGGCGGGTGGCGGCGCGCCACGGCGTCGACGCCTACGCCGTGGCGCTGGCCTGGCTGCTCACCGCCCCCGACGTCGTCGCCATCCCCAAGGCGGCGGCGCTCGGCCATGTCGCGGCCAACCGTCGCGCCCTCGACGTCGCGCTCACCGCGGCGGATCTGGCCGAGCTCGACGACGCCTTCTCGCCGCCGCGCGGGGCGCGCCGCCTAGCCATCCGCTGAGGCGGTCGCGGGCTCGGGCCAGAGCGCCTTGGCGTCCTTGGGCATGTGGTGGACGACGTCGGCGACCTCGCCCGCGGCGACGTGGCGGGCGACGACCTCGAAGACGGCGGTGGCCGCCCGTTCGGTGTCGATCCCCCCGACGGCGTCGAGGGCGTCGCCGAGCCGGTCGTCCACGAGCTCGAGGAACTGCGCCTTCGAGCGGGCGCGGACGGGGACGTCGGCGGGGCGCCAGCCCTCGTAGTAGAACCCGCGGATCAGCATCGGCAGCTGGGCGCCGAACTGCGCCGCCTCGTCGACGGTCAGGCGGTCGCGCACGGCGTGGAGCACGCCCTTGAGGATGCGGTAGGCGTGGCGGCGCTCCTCGATCCCGAGCGCCGTCATCAGCTCTTTGAGCCAGATGTGGGTCTCGTGGAAGGTGCGGTCGAAGCTGTGCAGACCGGTGGTGGTCATCGCGTCCTCCCTCGCTGGTGCGAACGACGCGGCCGGCGACGACGGTGTCACGGTCGGGGAATGGCCACCAGGCCGGCGCGGTTCCGCGGCGCGCTGGCGGTGGGGGCGGGATTCGAACCCGCGGTGGGCGTCAACCCACGTCGGTTTTCAAGACCGATGCAATCGACCGCTCTGCCACCCCACCGGCGCGGAAAATCTGGGCGATTCGCGCCCGCGCGTCCACACCCGAGCGCCGAGCACCACGGCGGCGGGGCTCAGCCGAGCTCGAAGCTGGTGACGCCGAAGAGGCGGTGCGTGTCCATCGCCGGGGCGGGGCCGGTGTACATCCGCGCGGTCTCGAAGATCGGCGAGAAGCCGCGGTCCTCGGCGAGCGCCACCGCGGCCGGATTGACGTCCGGGACGTCGAGAACGACCGTGCCGCCGCCCCAGCGCGCGACCAGCCCGTCGAACAGCGCCTCCGCGGCGGCGCGGTCGGGGGCGACCAGGGGGCCGATCTTGGCGCCCGCGCGGCAGGGGCGCAGGACCGCGAAGCCGGTGAGGCCGCCGTCCGCGACGTGACCGAGCGCGACGTGGCCGTCGGCGCTGAGCCAGCTGTCGAGAAAGCGGCGCCGCGCGGCGGGGAACACCCGGCGGTCGAGGGCGCCGACGGCGTCGAGGGCGCCGCGGTCGAGCGTGACCAGGCCGGTGGCGGGCGGGTCGGCGCGCACCTCGCCGGTGAAGCGGAGGTTGCGCCAGGCGTAGACGAAGCCGGATCGGCGGTAGTTCGCCTGCTGCGCCGGCACGCCGTCGAGGCCGACGCGGCGCCGGCCGGCGTGGCTCATGCCGGCCTCCCACAGCGCCAGGCCGTAGCCGCGGCCGCGGTATTCCGGCCGGACGATGTAGAAGCCGAGAAAGGCGAAGGCGTCGTCGTAGTTGACCACCGTGATCGAGCCCACCGGCGTGTCGTCGACGCTCGCCACCAGCATGCCCTCCGGGTCGACGGTCGCGAAGCAGACGTCGTCGGCGAGGCCGGGGTTCCAGCCCTCGGCCGCGGCCCAGTCCAGCGCGCGGCGCAGATCGGCGCCGGTCATCGCGCGCAGGGTGAGCGCCGTCATCGCCCCGCCTCCGGCGGATGCACGTCCATCCAGTGGCGGGCGATCGCCTCGCGCGTGCAGACCCAGACCCGCTCGTGCGCCAGGACGTGGTCGAGAAAGCGGGCGAGCGCGCGGGCGCGGCCGGGGCGGCCGACGAGCCGGCAATGCAGGCCCACCGACAGCATCCTCGGCTGCTCGGCGCCCTCCTCGTAGAGCTGATCGAAGGCGTCACGGAGATAGGCGAAGAACTGATCGCCCGAGTTGAACCCCTGCGCCGTCGCGAAACGCATGTCGTTGGCGTCGAGGGTGTAGGGGACGATCAGGTGGGGGCGGTCGAAGTCGTAGGTCCAATAGGGCAGCTCGTCGGCGTAGCTGTCGGCGTCGTAGAGCAGCTCGCCCTGCTCGACGACGAGCCGGCGGGT
>JAAAPF010000218.1 GCA_009908425.1 Alphaproteobacteria bacterium | reverse complement strand
TGTGGACCGTCGGTCTCCTGATCTTCCCCATCGTCGGCTTCATCGTCTGGCTCATCTTCGGCCCTCGCGCCGGCCGCTGAGCCGTCCGCGCCGGGCGCCGCACCCGCGTACCCGAGGACACCGCCCACGCGCCCCATCCCGCCGCAACCCGCTGCGACACCAGGAAAAAACGCCGATCTGGCTCCGTTCGGCATTTCCCGAGCGCCGGTCCGCACGGGTGCCGAGCGACACCTGGTCGACACAGTTATAGGATATCAAACCTAAACCGACGAGGCCAGTGGCTCGGGCGGTTCCGCTCGCGTCCAGGCCGGAGTGCGGCCCGAAGGATCCTTTGTACCACTCCGCCCGCCTAGGTCAGGGCACTATCGGCCATATCTTCCAGTCGATGTCTACGCTTCGGGAAACCGGTGTTGTTTTGGCATACGCAAGCGTCTAGTCTTTAAAGATCGTTAATCTCAACAAATTCCTTACCGCCCACCCTTCTCATTGCAAAGATGAATGATCTCAATGCGAATGGAACCAGCCGCACGATTCCGATTGACTTAATTATTTGCTCAAATAAAATTTTCGGATTGACAATCTCAAATTGGAAATTGGCTTTTTTATTATTTTTAATAATTTTAATTAGTTTATAATCCATCGTAACAAAGTAATCCATTTGCGAACGCTCAGCACACCATAGATGATAAGCATCAAGAGCTTGGTTTCTGTTCATTTTTCTGCTTTTTCCTTGGAATCCTCCGGTAAATTTAGCGATCTCTTTGTATCTTTTATGCTCAATATTGCTCAAATAATCTAGCGTATGCTCGTCCAATGTTTTATTTTCTCCAGCAATTATTCGATAGCGCTCCCCCTCGGGGCTTGGCAACCTATTTATCGGGCAATTATAAAATAGACCATGTATGTTACTCATTCCAGGTATACCTGACATCTCAATATTAACCTCGTTATGTGTCCAAAAGATCGCATGGCCTTGTATTCCAGAAAATGCGAGCATAGGTATATATAAAGCGTCCATTCGTTGTTTTTTATCTCTAATTCTATGAATTGAATTATGAACGTACGGTCTATAGACGTCAATATCCTCAACAATTTCTCCCCACTCGACCCGCTCTCGATGCGGAACACGTACCTTTTTTTTACGTGCGGCGAACTTGAATATATTTGTGTCAAGAAATATGTGTGGACTTCTGTTGCCTCGCATTCAAATATACTCTTGCCGCAAGTTTGTAGGCTGAGCGAACTATTGCTGGATATACAGCAACGGTGTTGACATGGCAGTGCAGATCCCTGGGTGAGGATCAGGTAGCGGTGGGTCGAGGGTCAAGCTGGCGCTTGGGCGTCTCCGTGGTGGGTGAGGTGGATTTGGGTCGGCCGGCGAGGAACACTTGCATAGGCGTTAGCCCTCTCGCGCGAACGCGCGGCGCGTCGGCGCGGTCAGCGACGGGCCGACCCGCCGTCGCCGGCCGGGGCGGCTCACCCCGGCACGGCCAGCGTGCGCTCCACCAGGCGCGCCCAGAAGGTGGCGCCGAGGGGGAGGATGGCGTCGTTGAAGTCGAAGCGGGGGTCGTGGCACTGGATCGGGTCGTCGCCGCCCTGTTGGCCCAGCATGACGAAGGCGCCGGGGACCTTCTGCAGCATGAAGGCGAAGTCCTCGCCGCCCATCGCCGGCGGGTGGTCCCAGACCAGGCCGGCCTCGCCCACGACCTCGCGGGCGACGGCGGCGGCGAGTTCGGCCTCCGCCTCGGTCGCGACCGTCGGCGGGTAGGCGGCGTCGGTGAAGCGGACCTCGGCGGTCGCGCGCAGGCCCTCGGCGACGCAGCGCGCGATGCGGTGCACACCGTCGACCAGCCGGGCGCGGGTCTCCGGCTTGAAGGCGCGGACGGTGCCGCCGAGGACGGCGGTGGGGGCGATGACGTTGTCGGTCGAGCCCACGTGCAGGCGGGTGATCGAGACGACGCCGGCGTCGAGCGGGTCGAGCTCGCGCGCCACCAGCGTCTGCAGCGCGGTGATGACGTGCGCGCCGACGACGGCGGGGTCGATCACGGTGTGGGGATAGGCGCCGTGGCCGCCGCGGCCGGTGATGGTGATCTCGAAGAAGTCGGCCGAGGCCAGCACCGGGCCGGCGCGCACGCCGATCTGCCCCGGCGCCAGGGGCGGCGCGTTGTGCATCCCGAAGATCCGATCGCAGGGGAAGAGCTCGAACAGCCCGTCCTCGACCATCCGCTTGCCGCCGGCGAGCATCTCCTCGGCGGGCTGGAAGATGAAGCGGACCCGGCCGGCGAAGTCGCGGGTCCCGCTCAGGTACTTGGCGGCGGCGAGCAGCATCGTGGTGTGGCCGTCGTGGCCGCAGGCGTGCATCCGGCCGGGCGCGGTCGAGGAGTGCGCCACGCCCGAGGCCTCGGCCATCGGCAGCGCGTCCATGTCGGCGCGCAGGCCGACGGCGCGCTCGCTCGCCCCGGCCTTGCCCTCGAGCGTGGCGACGACGCCGGTGCCGGCGAGCCCGCGATGGACCTCGAGCCCCCAGCCCGCGAGCTTGGCGGCGACCAGCTCGCTGGTGCGGTGCTCCTCGTAGCCGAGCTCGGGATGGGCGTGGAGGTCGCGGCGCCAGGCCGTCATCTCGTCGTGGAAGGCCGCGATCGCGGGCTCGATCGTCATCGCCGGGTGCTCCGTTGCGCGGCGGCGAGGGATAGCGCCCGGCGCGGGCGAGGGATAGCCCGCCGCCGGCCTTGCCACCGCGGCGGCGGCGCGCATCCTCCCGGCCACCACCGAGGGCGAGCCGATGGCCGAGCGCGACGACACCGCCCGCCCTGGCGCCGCGTGGGACCGCCGCTGGCGGAGCGCGCGCGAGCGTGCCGCCTGGTCGCTCGCCGAGCCCGAGATCCGCGCGCTCGCCGCCGGCCTCCTGGCGGAGCGCGGGGTGCGGCGGGTGCTCGACCTCGGCGCCGGCGTCGGCCGCCACGCCTTGATGT